>JAFGBV010000224.1 GCA_016932955.1 Anaerolineales bacterium
ACCTTGTACTGCACCAATGCCCCTTCCTGGGCAACGAACTCAAACGCCTTCACGTTCAGCTCCTCCAGCACGATGTCCACCAGCTCCTCGCCCAGCACAGCTTTGCCGGCGTGCACCAGCACCTTAGCCAGCGGCTGGCGCACCTTCAGGCTGGCATTCTTGCGCGCGCTCAGCCCCAGGCTGGCAACCCGCCGCGCCAATGACATCTGCTCCAGCAGCTCCTCGTCAACCGCAATCTGCTCTGCCAGCGGCCAGGCTGTGTGATGGATGCTCTCGTAAGCCCCCGGCTGAGCACCGCGCACCAGGTTCTGGTAGATCACCTCCGTGACGAAAGGCGTGAACGGCGCCAGCAGCTTTGCCAGCGTAACCAGCATATGGTACAGCGTGGCATAAGCAGCCTCTTTATCCGCGTCCGCCTCAGATTTCCAGAAGCGGCGGCGCGAACGGCGCACATACCAGTTCGTCAGGTCATCCAAAAAAGCCTCCAGCGGCCACACTGCCCCTGGCGGGTCGGAGTTCTCCAGCGCCTGGGTCGTCGTCTGCGCCACCTGGCTCAGGCGCGCCAGAATCCACTGATCCAGCAGATTCTCCGACTGCGGCGCTGGCCCCTCCGGGTAGTCTGGCGTGCCCCGCTGCGGCTCCCACCCATCCAGGCGCGCATAGGTGACAAAGAAGGAATACACATTCCACAAAGGGATCAGGAAACGGCGCCGGGTTTCATCTCCGCCATGATAGCCAAAGAGCAGGTCGTTTTCCGGGCGGTGGGCGCAGAACAGCCAGCGCATCACATCCACGCCCATCAGGTCGGCGGCCTCGTTGAATTCGATCATGTTGCCCCACGACTTGTGCATCGGGCGCCCATCTTCTGCCAGCAGCGTGGCATAGCCAAAGTTCTGCAAGAATGGCGGCGATTTATCCACCACCGTCGCCATTGCCAGCAGGCTGTAGAACCAGTTGCGAAACTGCCCCGGAAACGATTCGCTGATCCAATGCGCCGGGTACCAGCTCTGCCAAAATTCACGGTCCGTACGGTAGCCCAGCGTGCTGAACGGCACGATCCCCGCATCCAGCCAGGGATTGCCCACGTCTGGCACGCGGCTCATCGTTGCCCCACACTTCGAGCAGGCGATCTTCACCGCATCGATGTAAGGGCGGTGGGGCGTATGCCCTTCAAACACATCCCAGCCGGCAATGGCGCGCTGCTTCAGCTCAGCATCGTCGCCGATCACCTCAAAGTTCCCGCACGCCGCGCATTCCCAGATCGGTAACGCCAGCCCCCAATAGCGCTTCTTGCTGATCATCCAGTCATGCATGTTGCGCAGCCAGTCCATCTCGCGTGCATAACCAAATTCCGGAATCCAGCGGATCTGGTCCACCACATCCATGATCTGGTAGCGCAGCGAGCGCTCTTTTTCCTCCGCAGTCAGCGCCTCGCGCGGCTTATCATACACCTCCCCCATGCTGATGAACCACTCGTCCACCAGGCGGAACACCAGCTCCGTGTGGCAGCGCCAGCATTCCGGGTAGCGGTGGGTGTAAGCCTCCACATGGTAGAGGATACCCTTGCGCTCCAGATCCTTGAAGATCGGTTCGGCGACCTCCGAGACGTGCATCCCCGAGAGCCAGTCGAAGCCTTCCACAAAATACCCTTCCTCTTCCAGCGGAGCGATCAATGGCAAATGAAGCTCCTTGCCCAGCAAGAAGTCCTCCGCCCCGCAGCCTGGCGCAATATGCACAATCCCCGTTCCCTCGCTTTCGCCCACCTCGTCCCACAAGATCACCCGGTGCGCCTCCGCCGCACTTGCCTTCACGCCCTTGATCAGGTCCACCAGTTGCGTGAATCCGCCCGGCTGGCGGGCTGCGTTCAGATCGTCAAAGGGGCCGTCGTAAGTCCAGCCTTCCATTTCAGAGCCTTTCAGCTCCCCAAGCACCTCATAGGGGCCGCGCAGCATGTGCAGCACGCCTTTGGAAAGGTAGAAGATCTCCTCCCCGCTGCGCACCCTGACGTAAGTCAGCTCGGGGCCAACCGCCGCAGCCACGTTGCTTGTCAGCGTCCACGGCGTCGTCGTCCACACCAGCAAGGACTCTTTCTCCCGCCCGCGCAGCGGGAAGCGCAGCGTCACCGAGCGGTGCGTCAGCTCCACATAGCCCTCCGTCACAATCTCATGCTGGCTGATCCCCGTTGCACAGCGCGGGCACCACGGCATCACATCTGCCCCGCGGTAAAGCCAGCCCTTCTGCCAGCATTTCTTCAGCATGCTCCAGATCATGTAGTTGTTTTCAGTCGAGAAGGTGAAGTAAGAGCCGCCCAGTTCCGGCAAGCCCAAGCGGGCGACGATCTGCTCCACCGTGCCGCTGACCTCGCCCTCTGCTCCGTGCAGCGTCACCATTTGCCCCGGGTCCGCGGTCAGCTTCTCAGCCAGCGAGCGCAGCTCATCCGGGTCGTTCCAATCCATCCAGTACCCCAGGCGGATGGATTGTTCCGTTTGCACCGCCGCATAGCGCAGCACGCGCTCTTTGCACTTGAGCACGAATTCCGCCAGCCCAAACTCCTCGATATCCTTCTTCGATTTGAAGCCCATCTCGCGCTCCACGTTCACTTCCACCCACAACCCCTGGCAGTCGAACCCATTCTGATAGCGCAGCTCATGACCCTGCATGGTGCGGAAGCGCAGCATCAGATCCTTGTAGGTGCGCCCCCAGCCGTGGTGCACACCCATCGGGTTGTTCGCCGTGATCGGGCCATCAATAAAGGACCAGCGTGGCTGCCCTTTATGCAACGCAACCATCTTCTCAAAGGCCTTGCTCTCCTTCCAGAACTGCAGCACTTCGCGCTCCTGCTGAGGGAAATCGATCTTGTTGGGCACTTCACTGAACGGCATGTTGTACTCCTTACATTGCGTTTTAATAAATAAACTCTCATCCCATTCAGGGACGAGAGCAACAAATAACCTCCCGCGGTACCACCCTGGTTCTCGCCCTCCGGCGAGCGCCTCGTTCAGGAACAGCCCGCGGCGTGCGGTCGATTCCTGCGCCCTGTCTAACGGGGGGCGGATCCGGCTTTCTTACTTGCGGGTGGGCCGCTTTCAGATCGCAGCTCCAGAAGGATTTTCCGCCTGCTGGTCTGCCCCGGCTCGCACCATCCCCGGGGTCGCTGGCAGCGCAGCACAGGCGTACTCGTTTCCATCATCGCCAGTCTATTGAAAAGATGGGGGGAATTATGCCACAAGATCAGAGAATGGTCAACAAAACTCCTTGCTTCCATGATAAGATTTTAACTGGCCTCAGTTTTAAAAGGGCTTATTGGAAATTCCCATGACAGATGGCAGGTTCACCCCGGCCATTCCCGGAGAACCTTCAAAAGCAGGGGGCAAATACTACAAAATCAACACCAGCATAGCAGCTTAGGAGATCAAAGATGGCAACGGAAAACGAAGAAAAGGAAAAGAAGAACAGCAAAGAAGCCCTAGCCCCCGCACCCATGGATGAACTGGTCGTAAGCAAGCACTCCATCACCATCAACGATCAGGTCATCCCCTACACCGTCACCTGCGGGACAATCGTGCTCAAAGAAGAGATCGAAAAGAAAGGCGAAGAGGAGGGCAAGTCCGAAGGCGAAAAACCCAAGGCAGCCGTCTTCTTCGTCGCATACACCCGCGATGATGTCGAAGACCATACCAAACGCCCCCTCACCTTCTCCTTCAACGGCGGCCCGGGCTCCTCTTCGGTCTGGCTGCACCTCGGCGTGCTGGGCCCGCGCCGCGTGGTGATGAGCGATGCAGAAGATCCCCTCCTGCCCCCGCCCTACCACCTGGTAGATAACGAATATTCCCTGCTCGACCAGACCGACCTCGTCTTCATCGACCCCGTCAGCACCGGCTACAGCCGCCCCGTGGTGGGCGAGCGTGCCAAAGAGTTCCACGGCTTCAAGAAAGACATCGAATCGGTGGGCGACTTCATCCGCCTCTACACCACGCGCTACAAGCGCTGGGTCTCGCCCAAATTCCTCATCGGTGAGTCCTACGGCACCACTCGCGCCGCCGGCCTCTCCGGCTACCTGCAGGAGCGCCACGGCATGTACCTGAACGGTATCATGCTCGTATCCACCGCCCTCAACTTCCAGACCCTCGATTTCTACCCCGGCAACGAGCTGCCCTTCCTGCTCTTCCTGCCCACCTACACCGCCACCGCCTGGTATCACCAGTGCCTGCCCGCCGACCTGCAGAAAAGACCCCTGCGTGAAGTGCTGGACGAAGTCGAGAAATTTGCCTTCAGCGAGTACAACACCGCCCTGCTCAAAGGCGCCGCCCAGACCGACCTCCAGCGCAAACAGACCGTGCGCAAGCTGGCCCGCTTCACCGGCCTCAGCGAAGATTATATCGACCGCACCGACCTGCGCGTGGAGATCTTCCGCTTCACCAAAGAGCTGCTCCGTTCCGAGCGGCGCACCGTCGGACGCCTGGACACCCGCTTCAAGGGCATCGACCGCGATTCCGCTGGCGAACATTTTGAGCACGACCCCAGCATGTCTGCCATCACGGGTCCCTACACCGCTACGCTCTACGACTATGTGCGCAGCGAGCTCAATTTCGAAAGCGACCTCCCCTACGAGATCCTCACCCCCCGCGTCTGGCCCTGGTCCTATGCCCAGTTCGAGAACCAACACGTCAACGTTGCCGAAACCCTGCGCAAAGCCATGGCCATGCATCCCGCCCTGAAGGTGTACGTCGCCAATGGCTACCTCGACCTGGCAACCCCGTACTTTGCCACCCAGTACGTTTTCAACCACATCGGGCTCGACCCCTCCCTGCGCGGCAACCTGCGCATGGGTTACTACGAAGCCGGTCACATGATGTACATCCACATGCCCTCCCTGGCGCAAATGAAGCAAGAGTTGGCCGATTTCATCCACTGGGCGATGGTATAAGCCACTATACAAACCGCCATAAGTGTGCTAAAAAAGAATCATCGCTGAACCAAACCCAACCAAAACCAGGAGGATGTTGATGTTCAATACTTTCGAGCAAGCCCGGCATTACCTGGATGAGAACCGTATCCAGATCGTGGATTTCAAGTTCACCGACCTGTATGGCCGCTGGCACCACCTGAGTGTACCGGTCTCGCAATTCTCCCCAGAGCTGCTGGAAAACGGCATCGGCTTCGATGGCTCTGCCGTGGGCCTCAAGAGTGTCAAAGCCGGTGACATGGTGCTCGTGCCCGACCTCTCCACCGCCATGCGCGACCCCTTCTGGGAAGCACCCACCCTCTCCTTTATCTGCAAGACCCTCGAAGCCGATACCCACGATATCTTCACCAACGACCCGCGCAATATCGCCATCCGCGCCGAAGCCCACCTGCGCGACACCGGCATCGCCGATGAGAGCCGTTGGGGACCGGAGTTCGAATTCTACATCTTCGACCGCGTTTCCTACGAATACGGCGCCAACCGCGCCTCCTACCGCATCGACTGCCGCGAAGCCGATTGGAACTCCGCCGAGGGCGGGCACGGGCATTACATCCCCCTCCACGGCGGCTACCATGCCATCCCGCCCAAAGATCAGTCTTACAACCTGCGCACCGAGATCACCCTGCTCCTCGAATCGATGGGCGTGCCGGTCAAATACCACCACCACGAAGTCGGCGGCCCCGGCCAGTCTGAGATCGAAACCCCGATGATGGGCCTGGTGCAGGCTGGCGACGCCACCATGATCATCAAGTACGTCACCAAAATGGCCGCCCACGCCCACGGTCAGACCGTCACCTTCATGCCCAAGCCCCTCTACGGCGAAGCCGGCAGCGGCATGCACTTTCACCAGCACCTCTTCAAGCGCGGCAAGAATGTCTTCTACGATGCCAAGGGTTACGGCTGTATGAGCAAGACCGCCCTCTCCTACATTGGCGGCCTGCTCATGCACGGCGCCGCCTTGCTCGCCCTCACCAACCCCAGCACCAACTCCTACAGCCGCCTCATCCCTGGCTATGAAGCCCCCGTCAACGCCTTCTTCTCCCTCGGCAATCGTTCGGCCGCCGTCCGCATCCCCAAGTATGCCAATACCCCTGAGACGGCGCGGATGGAATTCCGCCCTCCCGACGCCACCTGCAATGTCTACCTGGCCCTTGCCGCCCAGCTCCTCGCCGGCCTGGATGGTATCCAGCAAGGAGTCGACCCCACCGCCATGGGCTTTGGCCCCATCGATGCCAACATCTTCGCCTGGAGCGATGAGCAGCGGGCAACCATCAAATCTTTCCCCTCCTCACTCGACGAAGCCCTCATTGCACTGGAGAACGACCACGATTTCCTCCTCTCTGGCGGCGTCTTCAGCGAAACCCTCATCCGCCAGTGGGTCGATTACAAGCGCGACCAGGAATATTACCCCGTGCGCAACCGCCCCCACCCCTATGAAATGAAGTTATACTTCGATGTATGATCGCTCCCCGCCGCGGGCGCATTCAGCTAACCAATCGTTTCAAAACAATAGTGAGTAAAATGAACAAACAGGAGGTGGTTTATGAAACACAAAACCCCGGCACGCTGGATCAGAACCCTGTATTCCGCCCTCATTGCCATCGGCATCCTATCCGCCGCCATTTGGGCAGCCTGGGCCTTGGCCCCAGAGAATGAATACCTGCCCCTCGTCCTGAAAAACCCCCAGCCAGAGCAGCCCCAAGGGGCGATCATCGTGAACCATCTTCACACCGATATCAGCCAGGTCCCCGCAAACTGGATTGAACAAGCCAAGTCCTTTGCCGTGCATTATGCCCATACCTCGCATGGCTCGCAGGTCCTCTCCGGGCTGACATGGCTGGAGGGCGAAGACGCCACCTACAATGTCGCCATCGGTTATGAAGATGGCGTGTTGCCAGATGACAGCACCGCCCTGCGCTTCTACGATGGCAACAACTACGGCGGCAACAACTACATCTCCCCCGATATGTACTGGGAATCCGCAGACGGCATCAGCCACACCCGCAGCGTCGCCGATACCGGGCTGTTTGATTTCTCCCTCTGGACCTGGTGTGGGCAGATGAGTTACTATGGCGAGGAGCAGGTGCAGCAGTACATCGATGTGATGGCAGGCTTCGAGGGCGAATATCCCGCCATGCGCTTCATTCTCTACACCGGTCATACCGATGGCGGCTCAGATACCCTCGCCTCCAACAACGCCCTGGTGCGCCAGTATGCCAGCGATCATAACATGGTGCTCTTCGATTTTGCCGATATCGAGCGCTTCACCCCCGATGGCTCCGGGCCGTATGAGAATGATGGCGAAGGCTATTGCGAGTGGTGCGATGCCTGGTGCAGCGACCACCCCGAAGATTGCCAGTCCCTGCCCGATTCCTGCGCCCACACCCACCCCCTCTTCTGTAAGCTCAAAGGGCAGGCTTTCTGGTGGCTCATGGCCCGCCTCGCCGGTTGGGATGGCGTCCCTGCACAGTGACCACCCGTTCGCTCCCAGCCTCCCCGCTCTAACCTTAGATCATTTTGAGAAGGAGAATCCAATGAACAAGATCATTCGACCGCTTTTTCTGGTGCATGCCATTGTCGCTTTGGTGTTTGGGCTGCCCCTCCTGGGCATGCCCGGGCGCTTTTTAGATTTATTCGGCTGGGCGCCGGTTGATCCCATCATCAGCCGCTTTCTCGGCGCAGCGCTGCTTGGCCTGGCCTGGGGCAGCTTCCGCAGCTTTTGCCAGCCCGGCAAAATGCTCATCATCATCGAGGTGGAGGCAGTCTTCTGCACCCTGGCATCGCTGGCGCTGATCTGGCATATGCGCGGCTCCCACTGGCCGTTGATGGTCTGGCTCATCCTGGCATTGTTCATCATTCTCGCAGTGCTCTGGGTGCTCGCCTGGCTCAACCTGCGCAAATCAACCCAATGACCAGCCCCTGGAAGGAAAGCACCTAATTTTAGTGATAGTTGTCAATATTCAGCCTACCTCCAAGTAGGTACAATCGGGTAGTTCGCTAAGCGGTTGTTTCCGGCCGCGCTTGCACGAATTAGCAGGCTATGGAGCGAGTCTCCTTCCGCCTCTTCTTTGTTTGCAGCCGGCCATTGGAGGAATTGTACACACATGACCGATACAGGATCTGTAGAAAACGCGGATGGGGCACATCCGACAGCGCCGCAAGCTGTGGTGCCTGGTATCGTTTCTGAAGCCCCAGCTAAGAAAAAAGGCCCTCGCGGCCAGGTGACCATTTTTGGAAAATGGTGCAAGGGATGCGGCATTTGCGTGGCGTTCTGCCCCACCGGTGTGCTCACACTCGATCACGACGGGCGTCCCGTTGTGTCCTTCCCAGAGAAGTGCTCCGCCTGCCACTGGTGTGACACCCACTGCCCAGACCTGGCCATTATTGTCCGTCCAATCGAATAACCAGGAGGAGCAGAATTGGATATTCGTTTTATTCAAGGTAATGATGCAATCAGTTGGGGCGCCCTCGCCGCTGGCTGTCGCTTCTTTGCCGGTTATCCTATCACCCCATCCACCGAGATCGCCGAGCTGATGTCGCGCGAGCTGCCCCGCCACAATGGTAAATTCATTCAGATGGAAGATGAGATTGCCAGCCTGGCTGCCGTGATCGGCGCCTCTGTCGGCGGCGCCAAGTCGATGACCGCCACCAGCGGACCGGGTTTCTCGCTGATGCAAGAGCACATCGGCTACGCCGCCATGACCGAAATCCCCTGTGTCATCGTCAACGTGCAGCGCCTTGGCCCTTCCACCGGTCAGCCCACCGCCGCCTCCCAGGGTGATGTGATGCAGGCGCGCTGGGGCACCCACGGCGATCACCCCATCATTGTGCTCTGCCCCTATTCCGTCAACCAGTGCTTCGACCTCGCCGTCCAGGCTTTCAACATGTCCGAAAAATACCGCACCCCCGTGATCTTGCTCACCGATGAGGTCGTCGGTCACATGCGCGAAAAGTTCGTCATGCCCGATTTCGCCACCATCCAGCGCATCGAGCGTCCCAAGATCCCCGTACCCCATGAGTGGTACCAGCCCTACGGCGACACCCCCAGCGATGTCCCCCCCATGGCCAGCTTTGGCGATGGCTACCGCTACCACATCACCGGCCTCTTCCACGATGATAAGGGATACCCAACCCAGCGCCTGGACGAAGTCGACCCTTGGATCGACCGCGTCCACCGCAAGATCGAGCGCAACCTCGATGAGATCATCCTCGTCGAAGAAGATGGCACCGAAGATGCCAACACCATTGTCATTGCCTATGGCGCCACTGTGCGCAGCGCCCGCCATGCCGTCAAGCTCGCCCGTAACCAGCGCGCCAAGGTCGGCCTTGTCTCCTTGAAGACCATCTGGCCCTTTGCCGAGCATGTAGTCGAGCGCGCCGCCGACCATGCACGCCGCGTCATCGTTCCAGAGATGAACCTCGGTCAGTTAGCCTTAGAAGTTGAGCGCATCGTTGGCCGCCGCAAGGTCACTCGCCTCAACCGCGCCAACGGCGAGATGATCACACCGCAAATGATCCTGGAAGCGATTGAGGGTAAATAAAATGGCACGTGAAGAACCGATTGATTATTACGCATACCTGCGGCCAACCAAGAAATACCCCAATGTCTGGTGTTCAGGCTGCGGGATTGGCATCGTGATGGGCGCACTCCTGCGCGCCATTGACCGCATCGGCCTGGACAAGAACAATGTAGCCGTCATCTCAGGGATTGGCTGCACCGGACGTATGCCCGTCTACATGGATTTCAACACCATGCACACCACCCACGGGCGCGCCCTCGCTTTTGCCACCGGCCTCAAGATCGCCCGCCCCGAGCTGGTAGTGATCGTCGTCATGGGCGATGGCGATGCCATCGCCATTGGCGGCAACCACTTCATCCATGCCTCCCGCCGCAATATCGATATGACCGCCCTGGTAGTCAACAACTGGATCTACGGCATGACCGGCGGGCAGTACAGCCCCACCACCCCCATGGATAGCCGCGCCTCCACCGCCCCCTATGGCAGTATCGAACAGGCCATGCCCATCTGCGATGTCGCTGCCGCAGCCGGTGCCTCTTACGTTGCTCGCTCCACCGTCTACCACGCCACCGAGCTGGATAAGCAGTTGGAAGCAGCCATTCGCAAGAAGGGCTTCAGCGTTGTCGAGGCCGTCTCTTACTGCCACACCACCTTTGGTCGCATGAACAAGCGCGGCAACGTTGTCGATATGATGCGCTGGCTCAAAGAGAACAGCGTCAACCAGGCTGCTGCCGAGAAGCTCACCGATGAAGAAAAAGCCGCCAAGATCGTGCGCGGCGTCATCCGCGACGTAGATAAGCCTGAATACCTCGATCTTTATCAGAAAGTGATCGACCGCGCCTTAGAGACGGATGGTGCGCGCACCTCAGGAGGATATATCTAGAATGAGCCCCAAGCACCCCATAGACCGCACCGAGATCCGCATGGCCGGAGAAGGCGGCCAGGGAATGATCCTGGCTGGCATCATCCTCGGTGAGGCAGCCGCCATCTACGATGAGAAGAATGCCGTCCAGACCCAATCCTACGGCCCCGAAGCGCGCGGCGGCGCCAGCCGTTCCGAGGTCATCATCGCCGAAGGCGAGATCGACCACCCTGAGGTCATCGACGCCGACGCCCTCGTTGCCCTCAGCCAGGAAGCCTGCGATAAGTTCGCCGGCGCCGTCCGCCGCGATGGCTGGATCATCGTCGACGAAGAGAAGGTTGGCCGCGTCCTCTCCTCGCGTGGCAATATCGTTCGCCTTCCCATCCTCCGCATGGCGCAAGAGATCACCGGCAGAACGATCACTGCCAACGTTGTCGCCCTCGGCGCCCTGGTCGCCCTCACTGGCGTGGTCTCGCGCCAGTCCATCGAGCAAGCCGTCGCCAAGCGCGCCCCAAAAGGCACCGAGGAAATGAACCGCAAATCCCTCGCCGCAGGCTTCGAAGCCGTCAAAGATCTCATCGAGAACAACAACTAGCCCAACTGCGCGCCAAAAAGAATTGGGTTGATGCTTGCAGCGCAGTTGCCTTGCTAGCATCAACCCAACTGTTTTCCAATATTGGAGGAAGCATGAACCCCAAAATGCGATCCGAGCACGACCTCATCGGCGAGCGCGCCGTGCCCGATGAGCGCTACTACGGCATTCAAACCTTACGCGCCCTCGAAAACTTCGCCATCACCGGCATTCCCATCTCCCACTACCCGCGCCTCGTCCATTCCCTCGCCTACATCAAAAAAGCCGCTGCCCTTGCCAACATGGAGTTGGGCCTGCTCGAAGAGCACATCGCCCGCGCCATTGTCCAGGCCTGCGAGGATATCCTTGCTGGTATGCTCCACCAGGATTTTGTCGTCGATGTCATCCAGGGCGGGGCAGGCACATCGACCAATATGAATGCCAACGAAGTCATCGCCAACCGCGCCCTCGTCATCCTCGGTCACCAGAAAGGGCAGTACCAGTTCGTCCACCCCCTCAACCACGTCAACATGTCCCAGTCAACCAACGATGTCTATCCCACCGCCCTGCGCCTCACCCTCAGCCAGAAAATGGATGGCATGCTGGTTGAGATGCGCACCCTGCGCGATGCCCTGCGCCAGAAAGGCCTGGAGTTTGCCGATGTTCTGAAGATGGGGCGCACCCAGCTGCAAGATGCCGTGCCCATGACCCTCGGGCAGGAGTTCGAAGCCTGGGCGGTGATGGTTGAAGAAGACATCCAGCGCGTCATCGAAGCCCAGGCGCTCATCCGCGAGATCAACATGGGCGCCACCGCCATCGGCACCGGCCTCAATGCCCACCCCGATTACGCCCCCCTTGTCACCGAGCGCCTGCGCCAGGTCAGCGGCGTTCCCGTGGTGCTCTCGCAAAACCTGGTTGAAGCCACCCAAGATACCGGCGGTTATGTGCAGCTTTCCGGCGTGCTCAAGCGCGTGGCGGTCAAAATCTCCAAGATCAGCAACGACCTGCGCCTGCTCTCTTCCGGCCCCCGCGCCGGCCTGGGCGAGATCAACCTCCCCCGCATGGCTCCCGGCTCCTCGATCATGCCCGGCAAGGTCAACCCGATCATCCCCGAAGTGGTCAACCAGGTAGCCTTTGCCGTCATCGGCAACGATCTCACCGTCACCCAGGCTGCCGCAGCCGGGCAGCTCGAATTGAACGCCTTCGAGCCGGTGATTGCCTACAGCCTCTTCAACTCCCTCGATATGCTCGGCCGCGCCTGCCGCACCCTCGCCGAGCGCTGCGTCAGCGGCATCACCGCCAACCGCGAACACTGCCGCCGCATGGTCGAGCGCTCCATCGGCCTCGTCACCGCCCTCGTCCCCGTCATCGGCTACGAAAAGTCCACCGAAGTCGCCGACGAAGCCCTGCGCTCCGCCTCCTCCGTGTATGAGATTGTGCTCCAGAAAGGCTACCTGACCAAAGCAGAGCTGGATGACCTGCTCACCCCCGAGCGTATGACCCAGCCTCGCGCCACCTACCGCGTGTAATTACCCCCTCACCCGCAAAATACCGTGCGTCGGCGTGCAGTAATATACGGTGAACGGGTCGAAGGGATCGATGCGGATCGCCCCCACGGCAATCCCCGCCAGCTCGTCCGGGCCGCGCAGCCACGTTTGCCCGCCATCCCGCGAAACATAC
Organism: Anaerolineales bacterium; assembly: GCA_016932955.1. The sequence goes on from JAFGBV010000224.1 coordinate 12,600, forward strand.
GCCCCGTCCAGCGTGCCGGCGTAGATGCGGTTGGGGAATTCCGCTGAGACCGCCAGCGCCGTCACCGTCTGCTCCTCCAACCCCAGCGCCGTCCATCCCGCTTCGTCCCAGCGGTAAACGCCGTGGCTGGTCCCCGCGTATAGGACAACATCCGCTAGCGTCCCTGTGCTGGTCAGGGTTCCGGTCGGAACTTCGTTCCGATTGGCGCTGGCTGCCAGACTAAAAGCCTCCCCCGCCGGCAGGTTGGTGCGCATCCACATCTCCCCCTCGTTCATCGTCACCCACACATCGCTGATTGGTTCCGTCGCCGCAAAGACAATCTCCGGGTTGCTGGGGTGTACCGCCAGAGCGTGGATGCTCTGCGAGGTCATATCCGTCGCTTCCCAGCTCAGCCCCCCGTTCTCGCTGCGCCAAACCCCCAGCCCGTCCGTGCCCAGGTAGGCTGTGGCAGAATAGGATGGGGAAAACGCCATCGAAAGCAGCCCTGTCACCGATGGTGTCTCCAATTCTTGTAGGGGCAAGTCTGTGACCCGCCCATCCTCCTCGATACCAGGTAGCAGGGGCAATGCGGACACACTACGTCCGGCGGACGCACTACGTCCGGCAAACGAACGATGTACGACATCAAAGGAGCCCAGTCCCGCCAATCCATCGATCGCGATCGCCTGCCAGCAAGGTCCCGAAACCACATCGCAGCGGAACAAACCGCTGGCTTGAGTCAGCGCGTAAAGGATTCCCGGCTGCCAGGGTGGAGAAACCAGCGCCTGGATGTACTTTTCCGGCAGCCCGTTGTTCATCGCCTCCCAGGTCTGCCCCCCGTCGCTGCTGCGCCAGACCCCGTTGCCATACAGACCGGCATAGAACAGCCCGCGTTGCTCCACGTCGGTGACCAGTCCGTTGACCCAGGCATTGTGCAGCCCTTCCTGGCTGTGCGCCCAGGTCTCGCCGCCGTCGCCGCTACGGAACAGCCCATTGTTGGCTGTTCCTGCCAGCAAGTTCTGTCCATCTTGTGGGTCGATGGCCACCATGTAGATGAGCTGCTCAGCCAGGCCCTTGCCATGCCATGTTTCCCCCCCATCCATCGTCTTCACCACGCCATACTTGCTTGTCGCCAGGTACAGCGTCCCCGGGTGCAGGTTATCGTGTGCCATGCTTACGATCTTCACCCCCGGCAGGCTGGCACTTACCACTTCCCAGTTCTCTCCCCCATCCACCGATTTGAACACCCCGCCGCCGTGCCAGGTCCCAAAATAGAGAATCACATCCTCTGCGTCCGGCTGGATCACGATCGCCCGCCCCGACTCATCCGTGATCCCCACCGCCACCCCCTTCCAAGTCTCCCCAAAATCTGTGCTGCGGAAAACCGCCCGTTCGTGGGCAGCAGCATAGACCAGGCTGGTGGGGTTGGGCGAGATAGCGATGGAATAGATCCAGTCCTGCAGCTCTTCCCTGCCCACGTTCTCCAGCTTCGCCTCCCAGGTTTCGCCCCCATCATCGGACTTGTACAGAACCCCGTTCCAGGGGGCTGCACCCTCATTCGAGGGGCCGCGCGTCCCAATGTAAATGATCTGCGGGTTCAGCGGGTCAATGGCGATGGTATAGACCGTCGTCTCCGGCTGGATGCCCGCACTGCTGGCGAACCAACTCTGCCCCCCATCCGTGGACTTGTACAACTGATCCTTGTACACCCCCGCGTAGAGCACCAACGGCTGCTGCGGATTGACCGCCAGCGAATAAATATACAGGTTACCCAATCCCTCGCTGGCTGGCTCCCAGGTGATCCCCCCATCCCGGCTTTTATACACCCCCGCACCCCACGTCCCCGCGTAAGCAATCTCTGGGTTCAGCGGATCAACCACCACCGAGACCACCGTCCCCCCCGTCGGCCCGATCCACGCCGGCGGGCTGGATCGCTCCAGCAGCGGCAGGTATTGCGCCGCTGGCGGCTCATCCACGAAAAGCCGTTCATCCGCTGGACCCATCAGGGACTTCGTACCTGATCCCGCCCCTGCCCCTACGATGAACAGGAGAGCAAATAATAAAGCAAGCAGGAAACTCGATGCAGGAACTGGAGAAACGTGAGAAACGAAGTTTCTCCAGTTTCTCAAGAAACGAAGTTTCTCATTGCGCATACTACCCATTACGGTGTAGGCGTGACCGCTTCCCCCTCGCCTGCCCGGCGGGTGACCAGGAACCACGATGCCAGGGAGTTGAAGCGGTCTGCCGCATCGAATAGCGGCCCAATCAGCACTCCCTGCACATCTGCCGAAACGGCATAGCTGTACACAGGGTAAAAGAGCGGCAAAGCGGGCAGTTCCTGGTTGAAGCGCACCTGGAAATTATTGTACAAGCGCGTGCGCTCTTCCATATCCGTCGTCACCCGTGCCTGCTCCAAGAACTCGCTCGCCGAGCGGTCATCCCACTTCGAGTAATTCTGTCCGCCGCTGATCTGCGCCTGGTGCCAGAAGGGGTATGGATCAGGATCCGGCGAGCGCGAGAGGTTGATATCCGCCAGGGCGGCCTGGTACTGCCGCGTATCCAGGTAATTGGTCACCAGCTCGTCATAAGGCACAGCCTTGAGCGTTACCTCCACGCCGATCTGCGCCCAATCCTGCTGCACCGCAACGGCGATTGCCTGGTGCGTAGCATCGTCAGGATAAAGCAGCTCAAAGCTCAGCGCCAACCCCTCTTCGTTCTCCCGCACACCCCCCCCCTGCGACGGGATGGTATAACCAGCCTGGCGCAGTTGCGTTTTCGCCTGATCGGCGTTATAAGCCACCCGCGGATTCCCGCTGTAATACGCCCATGTCCCCGGCAAGATGACGCCATCGGCAATAATGGCCTGGCTGTTGAGCAGGTTATCCACCATCCACTGCCGGTTGAGCCCGCTGAGCAGCGCCTGGCGCACGGCCAGCTCCTGAAAGAAAGGCACCGAGGGATGATCCAGGTTCAGGAAGATGATGGTGATCTGCGGCAGGCGGCTGGTGTAGATGCTCAACTCTGGCTCTGCAAGCACCTGTGGTAGGATCTCGCTGGTCACCTGGGCAATGCCGCCAATCTCGCCCGCCTGGTAAGCAGCCAGCGCCGCCTGCGCGTCGGGGTAATAGCGAAATGCGATCTGCTCAATGAACGGCGGGGCATGGTAGTAATCTTGATCTGCCCGCAGCACCAGCCCAACAATTTCCCCCTCTTCCATGATGAAGTGGTCAAACTGGTAGGGACCGCTGCCCACCGGCTGCAAATTAAACGGCGAATCGATCAGCTCGTCGATCGTCAGCTCACCCAGCAGGTGCGAAGGCAAAACACCAAAACTGAGATAATCCAGGAATGGCGCAAAAGCCTCCGGCAGCCGGAACTGGATTGTCTTTTCATCCAGAGGTTCCACATCCACCGAGTTCCAGAATTCGATCAGGTCCTCCGGCAAGGGAGATCCTGCCGAACGCATCATCTCAATGGTATAGAGTACATCGTCGCTGGTCACCGGTTGCCCATCGTGCCAGGCGGCATTGGCGCGCAAGGTGAAATTGTAGGTGGTGCCGTCGCGCGAAATTCCCCACGAATCAGCCAGCTCGCCGTGGGGGAACCCCCTATCGTCAAAGCGCAGCAGCCCATTGAAGATCAGCCGGTCCACATCCCGGTCTGCCGGATTGTAATAATCCAGCACCGGGTTCAGGCGCACCAAAGAGCCGATCAGCCCCTCGGCATAAATCCCACCTGCGGCGGGCGCCACCACCGGCTCATCGATCGGGGTAAGTGCAGCAGGCTGCCGGCTAATCAGCAGCAGGGCGATAGCCGCCAGAGCCAGAGTAGCAATGATCAGCGGCCAGCGAAGTTTCTTCACTATTTTTTGAAGATAACCGAAAGAACCGCCAGCACGAAGAAGACCACGCTCAGCACAATGGTGACATAAAAGAGGGTCTTTTCCACGCCGCGCCGGGCTGTAAAAATGCCGCCCGTATCCGCGCCGGTCAGGCCGCCCAATCCTGCCCCTTTGCTCTGCAGAATCACACTGGCAATCAGGGCGATTGAGACTATAATAAGAGAAATATCGACAACAGTTTCCACACTTGGCCTCCAAAATCAGACGAAGACGGAGCGAACTCCGGATTTGTCTGCAATATGCCCTTAAACCTCTGGGGCGTGCGGATTATACCTTTGCTTGATCGAATCGTCAAATCAGGTGAGTACCAGTAACATGCACGAGCTGATCGTCAACCTTCACATGCACACACCCTATTCCGATGGGCACCTCTCCCACCAGCAGATCGCCGAGGCGGCAATGGAGGCGGGCATCGATGCCGTCATCGTCACTGATCACAACGTCTGGGTCGATGGCCCCGAGGGTTATTACTATCTGGGCGAGAGACGAGCCCTGCTGCTGGTGGGAGAAGAGATCCACGACCAAGCGCGCGACCCGCAGAAGAACCACTTGCTGGTCTTCGGCGCCCGCCGCGAGCTGGCCACATACGCCTATGAGCCCCAGCGCCTGCTCGACGCAGTCAACCAGGCTGGCGGGCTGGCTTTCCTCGCCCATCCCGTTGACCCTGCCGCCCCAGCTGTGGGTGAGGGCGACATCTCCTGGGTATCCTGGGAGGTGCAAGGCTTCCACGGCCTTGAGCTTTGGAACGGCTTCTCAGAGTTCAAATCCCTCCTTAAAAGTAAGCTGCACGCCCTGTTCTATGCCTACAACCCCCGCCGCATCGCCCGCGGCCCGCACCCTACCGCGCTGCGCAAATGGGATGAGCTGCTTGCCGAGGGGCGTAAAGGTCAGGCGTACTCCGTCTGCGTCGCCGTGGGCGGCTCCGATGCCCATGGCCTGCCGAAGCGCCTCGGCCCCCTGCGCAAGACCATCTTCCCTTACACCTTCCATTTTCGCTGCGTGAACACCCATGTCCTCCTCCCCCACCTCCCCGTGGGCGATGCCCGCCAGGATGGACAGATGGTGCTCGATGCCTTGCGCCAGGGTCATTGCTTCGTCGGCTACGATCTCCCCCATCCCACGCGCGGCTTCCGCTTCACCGCCCAGGATAACAAAGGGACAGCTATCATGGGTGATGAAGTCTCCGCCAAATCAGGAACTTCGCACCCGGGCGGTGTGACCCTGCAAATCAAGCTCCCCTCTGACGTAGTGCGTCAGCAGCGCACCGAATGCCGCCTGCTCAAAGATGGCAAGCCAGAAAAAACCTGGACCCGCCGTGACCTCTGCACCTACATCGCCACCCAGCCGGGCGTCTACCGCGTGGAAGTCTATCTCGATTACCTGGGGATGAAGCGCGGTTGGATCTTCAGCAACCCGGTGTATGTGCGCGGCGGAACGTGAGAAACGTCTATGCCTCCATTCAAAATCTCCTCCCCCTTCCAGCCCACTGGCGACCAGCCAGAAGCCATCCGCCAGCTCGTCGAGGGCGTGCGCCAGGGTCATAAGCACCAGGTTCTCCTCGGCGCGACCGGCACCGGTAAAACTTTCACCATCGGAAAGGTAATCGAGCAGGTGCAGTTGCCCGCACTGGTGATGGCGCATAACAAGACGCTCGCCGCCCAGCTCTACGCCGAGTTCAAGGAATTCTTCCCCGAGAACGCCGTCGAATACTTCGTCTCCTACTACGATTACTACCAGCCCGAGGCTTACGTCCCCCGCCACGACCTCTACATCGAAAAAGAAACCGATATCAACCAGGAGATCGAGCGTCTGCGCCTGGCGGCTACCACCTCGCTGATGTCGCGCCGCGATGTGATCATCGTCGCCTCGGTTTCCTGCATCTACGGGCTGGGCAGCCCCGAGGCCTACGGCAGGGTGGTGATCAACCTCGAAGCCGGTAAGATCTGGCGCCGCAACGCGTTGCTGCGCCAGTTGATCGAAAGCCAGTACGAGCGCAACGATCTCGAGCTGCGCCCCGGCACCTTCCGCGTGCGCGGCGACACCCTCGAGATCATCCCCGCCTACCAGGAGCGCTTCGGCTATCGCATCACCTTCTTTGGCGATGAAGTGGAGCGCCTGGTTGAGTTCGACGCCCTCACCGGCGAACTGCGCCGCCAATTAGATACCATCGCCATCTACCCCGCCAAGCACTACATCGCCGACGACGCCAAGCTCAAAGAAGCCATTGCCGATATCGAAGCCGAGCTTGCCGAGCGCATCCAGTTCTTCAAATCCAAAGAGATGCTCCTCGAAGCCCAGCGTATCGAGCAGCGCACCCTCTACGACCTGGAAATGCTGCGCGAGGTTGGCTCCTGCGCGGGGATCGAGAACTACTCCCGCCACCTCGACCAGCGCGCCACCGGCACCCCGCCATGGACCCTCGTCGATTACCTCCCCCAGGATTACCTGCTCGTCATCGACGAATCGCACATGACCGTCCCCCAGATCCGCGGCATGTACAACGGCGACCGTTCCCGCAAAGAGACGCTGGTGGAGTATGGCTTCCGCCTCCCCTCCGCCCTGGATAACCGCCCGCTCAAGTTCAAGGAATTCGAGCAGCACATGGGCTACACGATCTACACCTCCGCCACCCCCGGCCCCTACGAGATGGCGCTTGCCGAGCAGGTAGTGGAGCAGATCATCCGTCCCACCGGCCTCATCGATCCCCAGGTAGAAGTGCGCCCCGTCACAGGCCAGATCGATGACCTGGTGGGCGAGATCCGCCAGCGGGTAGAGAAAGGCCAGCGCGTCCTCGTCACCACCCTAACCAAGCGCATGGCCGAAAAACTCGCCGATTACCTGATGGAATTAGGCCTCAAAGTACACTACCTCCACTCCGAGATCGACACCCTCGAGCGCATCGGCATCCTGCGCGACCTGCGCCTGGGCGTCTTCGATATCGTCGTCGGCATCAACCTCCTGCGCGAGGGCCTCGACCTGCCCGAAGTCTCCCTTGTCGCCATCCTCGACGCCGATAAGCAGGGCTTCTTGCGCTCCGGCACCGCCCTCATCCAGACCATCGGCCGCGCCGCCCGCCATGTTGAAGGCAAGGTGATCATGTATGCCGACCAGCTCACCGATGCCATGCGCCAGGCGATCGATGAGACCAACCGCCGCCGCGCCAAGCAGGATGCCTACAACATACAGCACGGCATCGAGCCGGTCAGCATTGTCAAAGCCGTCCGCGACCTCACCGACCAGCTTGCGCCGCAAACTGTGCGCGAGATGCGCGGCGAATACATGCCCAAAGGAGGCGCCGCTTTGCCCCAGGCTGAGCTGAAGCGGGTCATCGCCGAGCTGGAGAAGCAGATGAAAGACGCCGCCCGCAATCTCGAATTTGAGAAAGCCGCCGTCCTGCGCGACCAGATCTTCGAGATGCGCAACATCCTCGCCGAAGAGAGCAAAGCCCCGCCCTGGGAAAGAATCCGCTACCTGGCTGGGGAAGAATAAAGGGTCAGTTTTTTCCCCCCCACCCCAGCCCGATCCGCCCCCGCTCCACCTCCACGCGCTGGATTTCAACATCAATGATATCCCCCACCTTCAAAACCGTCCCCCGCGGGATCTGGCTGCGGTGCAGCAGCCCATCCTGCTTCACCCCAATATCCACAAACGCCCCAAAATCCACCACATTGCGCACCGTCCCCTTCAGCCGCATCCCCATCACCAGGTCTTCCATCTTCAGCACGTCACTGCGCAAGATCGGCGGCGGTGTATCCTCCCGCGGGTCCCTCCCCGGGCGGATGAGCTGCTCGAAGATGTCTTCCAGCGTCGGCACGCCGCAGCCCAATTCCGCCGCCAGCGCCTCCATCGGCTCCAACATTCGTAAAATCTCCAGCGCCTCCCGCCTCTCCGCCAAATCCGACTCCACTCCCAGCCCCGCCTTGCGCAGCAGCCTCTCCGCCACCCCGTAGCTCTCCGGGTGGATCGCGCTCCCATCCAGCGGGTTCTCCCCATCGCGGATGCGCAGAAATCCCGCCGCCTGCTCAAAAGCCTTCGGCCCCAGCCCGTTCACCTTGCGCAACGCCGCCCGGCTCAGAAATGGTCCCGCCTCGTCGCGCTGCGCCACGATCTTCTCCGCCAGCTTCGGCCCAATCCCCGCCACGTGCGCCAGTAGCGCCGGGCTTGCTGTGTTCACATCCACCCCCACCGCGTTCACCACACTCTCCACCACCCCGTCCAGCGCCTCCCCCAGCGCCTTCTGCTCCACATCATGCTGGTACATCCCCACCCCGATCGACTTGGGGTCGATCTTCACCAGCTCCGCCAGCGGATCCTGTGCCCGCCGCGCAATCGAAGCCGCCCCCCGCAGCGACACATCCAAATCCGGCAGCTCGGCCCTTGCCAGCGGGCTTGCGCTGTAAACACTCGCCCCCGCCTCATTAACGATCAGGTATTGCAGTCCCGTCAGGGACTTCGTACCTGCGATGAGGGTGCAAAGCTCAGCCGCCAACGCTTCCGTTTCCCGCGAGGCCGTCCCGTTGCCGATCGTCACCAGCGTCACCTTGTGCTTCTTCACCAGCAGCGCCAGCGTCTCCAGCGACTTTTGGCGTTGTTTTTGCGGCTCGTGCGGGTAGATCGTCGCCGTCTCCAGCAGCTTCCCCGTCGCATCCACCACCGCCACCTTGCACCCCGTACGGAAGCCCGGGTCGATCCCCAGCACAGTATGCCCCGCCAGCGGCGGCTGCCCCAGCAACGCCCTCAGGTTGGCTGCAAACACCGTGATCGCATGGCGGTCGGCCGTCTCCGTCAGCTCCCGCCGCACATCCCGCTCGATCGCCGGCAGCAGCAGCCGTTCCGCAGCGTCGCTGATCGCCTGCTCCAACTGCTCCCGCAGCGGTGAATTCTGCCTTGGCTGGAAATATGCCGTAATCGCATTGCGCCAATCGCGCTCAGGCACCTGCACGCCCACCCGCAGCACCTTCTCCGCCTCCCCCCGGTTGATTGCCAGCACCTGGTGCGGGCGCATGCGCTCCACCCCGCTCTCAAATTCGTAATACATCTCGTACACCGCCCGTTCATCGGCGGCATCTTCAACCTTCTCACACTTCAGCGTCCCCCATTTCATCGCCTTCTCCCGCGTGATGCGCCGCACCTCCGCATGGTCGCTGATCATCTCCGCCACAATATCCCGCGCCCCCGCCCAGGCTTCCTCCACCGTCGGCACCTGCTCGTTCAAGAACGGGCGGGCAATCTCATCCAGCAGCGTTCCGGGCATCTCAGGAACTTCGTACCTGTCAGGAACTTCGTACCTGAGCTGCGGCGGTGGTTGCTGCAAGATCCAATCCGCCAGTCCCTGCAAGCCTTTCTCCCTGGCAATGCTCGCCCGCGTCCGCCGCTTCGGCTTATACGGCGCGTATAGATCCTCCAGCGCCGTCAGCGTCTCCGCCGCCTCGATCTCCCCCCGCAATTCCGGCGTCAGCTTCCCCTGCTCCTCGATCGACTTCAGCACCGCCTCCCGCCTCTCATCCAGGGCGCGCAGCTTCTCCAGCAACTCACTCAGCAGGCGGATCTGCTCCTCATCCAGCCCTCCGGTGGCCTCCTTGCGGTAACGGGCGATGAACGGCAGCGTATTATCGTCGTCCAGCAGGGCAACCGTCGCCGCCACCTGCTTTGCCCGGATGCTCAAATGGGAGGAAATTTTTTCGATATGCGAAGTGTTCTGATCCATAGCATTGCTGATTCTACCCGTCTCCCCCGCAGAGCGCAACCGCCGAATTAGCTCCGCCTCATCAATTCCCCACAATCCAATAAGAAACAACCACGTTAGAAACAGCCACATAACAGCCGGTGGTGAAGAGAGGGCGGCAATTGGAAGGGAAGAAGATCACCAGGGGCATATGCTCATGCAGCGTGGCCTGGAAGATCTTCGTACCTGCGGCGCTGGTGTTGTCATATACGATCACATCCCCCTCGGTCTGACCGGTGGCGATTGAGCATACCAGGCCAACCACCCAACCCCGGCCGGTGTGGACTAATGCGCTGGCGGTCTTTACTCCCTGATAATCGGCCATTGGTTAGTATGTCCTATCGTACTTATCCATCTTCCAAAGTGGGGTCTGCCTGGACTCTGCGAGCGCAGCGAGCATCAGTTCTACCGCTTTCTCATATTCTGATTTGGCTTGCTGGTAGGCGTTGGATGTTTGCTGAATGGTGCTGGTGTGGGCGGTGGGTGTTCCGATCTGGTAAGCAAGCCTCTCTGCGTAAGCCGTTTTACGCACGTGCAGCATGAGGACACCGAGGTATTGATCTGGTACGGTGATGGTGCTGTACTCGGTGAGGGTGCTGGTGTGATCTGCCAGGTAGTTCACATTAACGGTAGCACCTGTGGCTGCGTCTGCACTTATCCATAACTGGTGACCGGATTCGCTGGTGTAATCCCTATCGACATCATAGTAAATATCATCTGCCCAAAAATCGGGGTCTTGATGGGATTTCCTGACGAGGTATTCTGGTGGGTCTTGACTGGTGGGATATTCTACCTTGGTTATTTCCCTGAAACCAGCGGGGAGATCGTAAGCATACGTGCCAGCGGTGCAGGTGATGACGGTATCTGTTGGTTTGCCAATGGGAAAATCTCGGATGGCCTCGTTTACCCATTGCATGACTGTGGCTCTCGCCCATACAGCGCTGCTACCATCCCCTAACATATCCAAGCAATAATCGGCGAATGTTCCCAGTTGCATGTTTTACCTGATGCTTTCGGTAATAGTCATTATCAAAATAGGTTAATTAGGAAAGCGAGACCAATCCATGATATCCAGGTCGATCTGCTTGCTCTCTGCGCCGTAGTAGAGACCATCGGCTTTGGCGGTGTACTGCCAGGCCAACCAGCGGAGGGGCTGCCAGGGCAAGGGAATGGTGGGCGCAGACAAGGAACGGTTGGAATAGTAGGAATAGTTGGCGATCCACAAAGGAAACTCACATGCCCATGAGCAAGAAGGACCAAAGTGCTGCATCCAGTATGCGGGTGCGGTGTAAATACCTGGGAAGGGTATTGAGCAATTGATGAGCGTGCTAAGGAAGGTTCTGACTTTGGCGGCATAGCCGCCAGGGATACTTTTGGTTTCTTCAAGATCTACGATAGGCGGGAGATCTCCTGGGTCGTCATTGATGGCATCGGCGAAGTACAGGGCTTGCTGGATAGGATCGACACCTGGCATGTAGTAATGGTAGAAGCCAAAGCGCATGTTTACGGCTTTGGCCTTCTTCCTGTTCTCTTTGAGCGAAGCATCTATGATGGTGATCCCCTGGGTGGCCTTCATGTAGCACCATTCGATACCGCGCTGGGCGGCGGTGACGAAGTTCATGTTACCTTGCCAGTGAGAAACGTCCATGCCTAAGCGGTAGTCAGTCATCTGAGTAACTCCGTTTCTCTATGTTACTCCTCACCTTCTTTTTGCGTGCAAGTTTATTTGAAACACCTGGTTGCCCGGGCACAACGTTCTTTGCAGAACCTTCTAATATGTTGGTGGGGTAGTCTGCAATGATCTGTTTGGCTTTGGGGCGGGGGTGGGCGGCGTTCTTCCTGGCTGGCATATCATCCGGCCAGGTTACCTTTTGGCCTCCGTAGATGGTGAACTCAACGCAGTAGTGACCATCACACTCGAAGATTCTAGCCATGTACCAGGGCTTATTGATCTTCAATTCAAGCAGGGCTTTGGTGACCATATCGGAACGTTCTTGTGCGGATAGGTTGATCATGGTTACCTCGATTCCTGGCTATGCGGTGATCTTCCCGCATAGCCGGTTTTAGGTCTTTCAAGAACTTGTACTTTCAAGAACTTGATGTCGCCCGATATTCAAAAGGCCTGGCTGGGCCGGTGGGGTCAGCCCAGCCAGGTTACAGCAATCGGGCGGCCTGGGGAGGGCAGATCACCCTTCGGAGAAGGTGAGCACGATGGTAAAGTTATCGGTGGCCGTACCTGCTGCACCATCGTAATCGAGGGCAATGGCGAGCACCGTACCATCGGTGATGTGGGGATAATCGGTGGTGGCGAAGTCATCTACATCGAACTCGGCTGGCACGTTGCTATCGCCAATACTGGATGATGCGAGGTAGGCATCGGCTGTGGTGGTTGTTCCGATGGTGAGCAAGCCGTTATTGGCGTTGCTGCCGGTGGCTGACACATGCTCCAATGAGCAAGCAAAGGGGGCTGTCCAAACGATGGTCACATTGGCGGCTAACGTACCTGGGATGTGAAAACTTACGGTGAAGTGGTTACCTTGCATGGTGGTTTCTCCTTTAGGAATAGAGGACGGTGATCACGTGATTTGTACCGCCGTGGGCTAGATAGATTGATTTACTGAAAGCGATTGGATCGGGGAAATCGATGTAGAAAACATCGGTGGAAAGGGCATAAAACGAGCAGACAATAGTACCTGTTGAACCGCCATCCCTTAGATAGTGGGTGCGGGTGCTGGTGCGACCGGCAACCATGATGCCATAGAGCAAGCCAGGTGAATTTTTGATGTAACCTGATGTGGTATGTACACTAGAGGAAAGGCTTTTGGGCATGGTGGGGATCTCAAGAATACAGAATGGTGATGGTATGGTTACCGCCATGTGTTAGATAGAACCCATTGGGAAAGGCAATGGGGAAGGGAAACTCTATCCAAACCTGGTCGCTGGTATTGACGTAAAGCGTTATGGCGGTAGAACCGCCGGAATCGGGGTCTTTGATGTAGTGTGTCCTGGCGGCGGTGATGCCAGCAACCATGATGCCATGCAGTAGAGAAGGACCGGTGGTGATCTGCGCTGATGCGGTGAGGGTTGTGGAAGTGATACTTTTCATGGCTACTCGTAGAAAAGGGTGATCTGGTCGTTACTTCCGACATCGAGGTAGATTCCATTGGGGATGGCTACTGGAACGGGGAAGGTAACGGAGAAGTACCCAACCGCGGGCATGTAGAGCGTAAAGACAACATCACCACCACTGCCGCCGTTCTTGATGTAGGAAGTTTCGGCTGTGGATGTAGAAAGAACGAAGATGCCATGCAGCAGGGTTGGATGCGTGGTTACCTGTGCATCTGCGGTGTGGCGTGAATAGGCGATGCTAGCCATAGAGGACGGTTACCTTTGCGCCGCTGCCAGTGTGGGAAAGATAGATACCATCGGGAAAGGCGATCGGGTTACTGAAGGTGGCTGCCCTGACACCGACTAGGGGGGTATTGATCTGGAAGAGGGTGGTGCCTCCGCTGCCGCCGGTCTTGAGGGCGAGTTGATCCACGGCTGTTCCATAAGATGCAACGATCCCGAAGAGCAGAGAAGGACCGGTGCAGATCTGGGCGCTGCTGGTTTGGTAAGAGTAGGCGCAAGAGTTTAGCATGTTAAGCCGCATCCATATCCAACCAGAGCACCAGGCCACCGGCATCGGTGAGGGCGGTTCCGGCGGTGTTGTTGATGGTATCGGCGGCGGTGATGGTGAACTCAGTGGTGAGGTTGAGCGCAGAGAAGGCAAGCGTATTGGGCGTGCCTTCGGTGAGGGCGAGTTTCAGAGCGACCACGGCGAGCAGGAGATCGTCTGTTGCAATGCCGGTAACGGTATGGTTACCGGCTGCACCTTCGGGAATGGCGGTAAGTTTCAGGTTCAGGCCTGAATAGTGAGTGGTAGCCATGCTGCACCTCTACGCCACGTTACGCTTTCCAATGCCGCGGTAAGTTGCGACACCGTAAGCGAAGTAATCCCTGACCTTGATGGGCAAAGTATCGTTGGTGAACATCAGCCCAGCCAGCGGGGATGAGGCTACGTACAACTGCGGGGCGGGGTGTTTTCCGCCTCCTGGGTTGTCTGCGTAAGCCATGCAGATGACAGGGAAAAGATCGGGGTCAACCAGGTAGGCCCAATCGTTGGTATCCGTCCACTCGGGCACAGCCAGGGGGATTGGGCGAGGATCGCCTGGGCGGGTTTGGGCGAATGGGTTTACATCGTTGTCACCTGTGCCAGGTCTGCCGCCAGGACCAACCCCATAACCAAAGTCAATCAGGGCTTGGTCGTAGAGATCGGCGGGGCCCAACCAGTACTTGGGGAAGAGCATGAGGCGCTTGGCAGAACCTGGCTCGGCGTGCTTGGCGCACTCGATGCGTGTGGCCTTCCATGCGGTCCAACTGTAAGCGGTGGTGGCGAGGTTGGAGTGACCGGCATCGAAGAGGGCGGTGGCGTCTTGATCGAGGGTTGGGCCGAGACCTGCGGCGGTGGTGAAGATACCGGCGATTGCGGCGCTGCGGGTGCGAATGGCAGCAACGGCAAGCGCTTTGGGTACTGCTTGCATCTTGGCGATCTCTGAATTGCGGATCATCTTTTCGGTGATGCCAACATAGCCGCCGTATTTGGTGAAGGAGTCGGATTCCCTGGTATCGCTGACTGACAATTCGGTGTAGGCTGCACCTTCTGACACGCTGGGCAAATTGGCGATGCCGCCGAATTGAATCCAGGCCATATCTTGCAGCGATCCGTCGGTGGGCTGGACGGTAACGATCTGCTCATACCAGCGATAGGCGGCAAGATTGGCGAACAATTCCACGATGACCTTGTTCATGGCGTTGGCTGCCAGGTCTGCGAGGGTGGTGGTGGTGGCGCTGGCGAAAGCAGCGTGTTCCGGCCGGAAAACGCCATGCCACTCAATATCACCGGTGATCAACCGGTAAAGGGTATCTGCGCGGCGGAGATCGGGGGGCGGGGTTTTGGCGTTGGATACACCGAACAACCAATCCCATGCAGCCTGGAAAGTTTCGATGGGGGTGGACTGGTGGATAGATGACCCGCGAGGCGGCTGGCCGCCGATGCGTACCACCTGGTTTTCAAAAGCGCGCTTTAGCGCACTGATATCTGAGCGCAACTCAGATATTACGGCGGCGTGCGCGACCGAAGGGAGCGCCTCAGCAGCCGGCGGGGTTTCCGGCGTTGCCGGCTGCGCCGCCGGTTCTTCTTGTGGTTCTTCTGCGGCGGCTTCTACTTGATAGAGATCTTGCGATTCGGACATGGGTAAATTCTCCTTTTTTGTTAGTGCTACCTGCTGGAATAAGCCGCCTGGGTTTAGGGCGGGATCGTCTACGCAATCTGCGGCGTACAGTCGGTGTACGCGCGCTATGGGGTAGGTAGTGGTGGCCTTCTTTGGGCGTGGACCTTCGGCGGGTACTTCTTCGCCGGTGGACAATATCCAGACTCTGGATATATCTACGACAACCGAGATCCCGAAGGCTTGAGGATCTTCGCAAGCCAGGGCAAGGACATATTTGCGCAGATCGCCGCTAGGCGACTGCGCAGCGACCGCAGAAAGAAACAGATCGGCAATCACCTTATCTTGGAAGAAGCGGAAATTCTTGACGCGGCCTAAGTACCTGCCCATACCATCAACGGTGATGGATGGATGGGCAAAGCGGCACTTGACACCTTTGGGGTGTTTGTTGCCTAATTCTATGATTTGGCGAAGCGAAGTATCATCGAATAACAGCCGGTGACCGGCGGCCTCGGCGAGCGAGCAAATGGACACCCCGTAGATCACGTAATTATCGGGGTCAATCTCGCCGTGGATTCCCCTGGTGGGGGCGGAAGAAAAAATCTCGGTGGTAATACTCATTTGTTATCTCCTGGGTTTCCCTCGCCCTTACCCTCTTCCGAAGAGGAAGAGGGCGAGGGGAGGTCTACCAATAAGGCCGCAATTTCTGCGGGGTCGGTTGGCTCTCCGGCGAACTTGAGCACAAGAGAAGTAATCGCTTCCTGAAGCGCCGGAGAAGCGGAAGGAAGCGCAGCAACCAGCGAGGACAAGGCCTGTGAGATCTCCTTGCTGGCCTGGGCTAAACTGAGGTTATCCCTGGTGGAAACGTCCGCTTTCTGGACGTTGAACACTTGATCATAGATTGGCTCTGATCCGGCGAAAGCCGGACCGTACACCGTAGCGCCTGACAGAGAACGCTGGAAGGCGTTCCACAGAATATCTTCGAGCATCCAGATAAAATACTTCTGCCTGGTCATCAGGAAGCGTTCTGGTGGGGCTTGCATGGCCTCGGCGGTGGCTACGTTCACGTCTCCGCCTTCCCCTCTCCAATGGGGGGGAAAACCTGAACCGGCGTCAATCAGTTGCCTAACTGCTTTCAGATCGGGGGCGGAGTCGATGCCGCGCAGACTGGGATTGATAGTTTCCCATGTTTCGCTTTCGTCTTTGACGATGATGCTACCGGAATCGGGGGCGGCGGAGTATTGCTGTGTTTTGCCTTCTACTTTGGTACTGGGCACAGTTACCAGGTAGAGGAAAGCCCTGGCCGCCCAATGTAACCTTACACGATCCTCTAACATCCTGGAATAACGGAGCAGCCAGGGAATGATCGTGGTCAGGTCGGATTCACCCATGAGCGCACCGAGGGGCTTGTTTACGGCGTAGTGCAGCATGATGGCGTCTGCTTCGTCTGCTCCTGGATGGTCGGGGGAAAGGTAGATTTCGGGTTTGGTTGGGTCATCGGTGGAGATCTCGTAAGATAATTCAGTTTCCCAATCGTTGAGCGCCGTTTCGATGTGGCGCACCTGGTCTTTGGTGACAAAGCGAATATAACTCATGCCGTCTGCTGTGTTGCGGAATAACAGAACGAAGAGATCTCCGGCACGTGATAACTCATCGCACATAGACTCTAATCTCAGATCCATGTGGTTCTTGCGGTGATACCAGAATTCGCGGATAAACTTATTCAGGCGGCGGTTGGGGGCGGTGATGGTGAGCTCTGTACCGATGACATAATTGGTGGTGGTGGCAATGATGCGCCAGGCAAGGGGATTTTTACGCCAGGCGGTGAGGGAATCGGTGTATAGTTCCTGGATTGATCCCCAATCACGATCATGGGCGCGGCCGCTGATGGACTGCCAACCTGGGGAATCATCAACCTGGCTGGTGACAGTAGTTAATGTTTCTGGCCGGATTTGATGTACGCTTGCATGTCTGCTGAGGAACTTCGTGCCTCTTCGGAAAATACGTCTGAACATCCAATTTCCTTTTCTTGGTGATACCTGGCTCTTTTGTGGGCGAGGATGCGATCACGGTTACGCCAATAATATTCTTTGGCTTGTAAGCGTTTGCGCCAACCTTTTTGGAAGTGTGGCATTAGAACACCTTACCTAAGCCAGCCAGGGGATCAACACCTGTAACGACCTGCGAGGTTCCCAGGCCGAAGGGCTGGGAGTCGAGCAGGGCAACCAAAGCAGCAGAAAGCACAAGATCATCGTGGATGAGATCGCCGGTTTGCGGCGATCTGCTTTCTGCGGGTACACCCCAACGCATGACCTTCCCTGGACCCTCCACGATTTCATACTGACACCAGGTTAGTTGCTCCCAAAAGGCGGTCTGGTTTTGGTCCAGATCGGCGGCGTATTCTTTGAAGCGGCCGGACTCTATCACGGCGAGGAAGTCCCAACCTAACTGGCTTTTGGTCTTGCTGCTGAAAACGAAGGGAAGCACCTGGCGGGGGAAAGCGAGGGATAGAAACGAAGCAAGTCCGGCGCCAACCCCTGTACTGTCGATGACAACATAGCGGGGCTGCCAGGCTTCAATCAGCCCGCGGAGCGTAGCGTAGAGGGCGGTGTGCTTGATGCCGGTCCACAACTCTCTGTGGAGTGTGCGGTAGATGGGCTTGCCTAAGCCTGGGTCTGACAAGCCGGATAAGTCCACCTCGAAGATGGTGAGGGCGGTGGAATCTCGGCCTGGGTTGGTGAGGCGATCTGCTTCGAGGGTGGCGGATTCATCTTCACCAGCAACGTCAATACAGAAGGCGAACAGACCGCCGGATCTTGGCGGGATGGTGCAGGGTGCGTGAGCGCCCTGCATCAGTGCGATGCGTTTTTCGCCAAACATGCCGCCTTCGGCGTCAATCTCTTCGCTGAAAAACTGAGTGCGGACCATGGGATGATTGCGGCCTAACCTGGCGATCTGCTGGGCAATAAACTCTTTGTAGGGCTGGACTTCCTGGCCGACAAGGTCTGCGGTGAGTTTCCAGGTCAGTTGCAACCCTGTGGCTTGCTCCTGCACCTGGGCGGCCCTCAGTTCACGCGCTAACAGGGTCTGCGAAGTCCAGGCAGTACCCCAAAAAACTCGAGTGGCGTTGGTGCTGGCGGCCATAGGTGCGATCTCTTTATCCCATTTGGCTATCGTAACATCCTGGGCCTCGTCACATTCGAGCAAGGCAGAGGCGGTGTGGCCTACGATGTGTGCGGCCGGATCGCCGGACAAGAAGGCGATACGGGCTTTTCCTAGACGGTAGATATAGCCGGACTCCTTCTTCCATCTGCCCTGGGTGATGAGGTTGTTTTCTAAGGTGCGCTGCAAGCGGCGCATGGCGTTCAGTGACTGCGGCTTCCAGGTGGGAGAAACCTTGACCATTTCGAGGTCGTGTTCGGAAAGGATGGTGAGAAGATAGGCTTCGATCTGTGCTTGCAGTTCGTTCTTTCCGGACTGGCGGGGAAACATGACCACGAAGGAAAGGCCTTTGGCATTGAGTACGGAGTCTATGATAGCAAGGGCGACCTGCTCTTGATAGGATCTCAGCCATATCCTGCCCTGGGTGGTGAAGATGGTTGGCTGGCGGAGGATGGCTTTGACGTTGTCTTTGAGCGATTGCATCCATGCTAGTATTTCTTAGAGAACAACTCTTGCGATACTTCGGCGATGGCGGCGGTTACCTGGTCGTAGGCGGTGGACTGGCCGGTATTGAGCAGTTTTTGAGTGCGGAGAAGGGAAGATAAGCGGGTGGCTGCTGCTCCCAGAGAACCGAGGATTTTCACAGCGGCTTCCAGGTCGGTCTGACCGTCGGCGATCTCCATGGTGCGGCGGATCACCACGCGGAGCATGTTGATCTCTGAGTCAAGGTTATCTTGCTCGGTGTGTTCCAGGTCGGAGGTCTCACCTGCTTTGAAGTGCCTGGAATAAAAGCCATGCTTGAGGGCGTTCTTATTGCCGCGTGGTGCGCCGCGTTTTCGGCTTTTCCCCTCACCACCCTTGCTTGTCATCTCCTCGTTCATTCTGCCTCCTTATTATTTCCCCCTGGCACGGGCGCCGGCGTGAGTCCGCCAAAATAAAACCACTGGCACGGTTTCAGGTTTGCGCCCGCGCCAGTGGGATGAAGATGTTATAGCATATTTTTAGCACAAATGTGCTATTTTCGCGCCACGAAAGATGAGAGTTTGATGAGTGTTTTTGGAAACATCCTTGTTGACAAAGCCCGATTAATTCTTACAATGAATATATGCGGTAGGACATATCGGAAAATGGCGCCAGCGCCAGAGGAGGAAGCCATGAC
>JAFGBV010000029.1 GCA_016932955.1 Anaerolineales bacterium
GAGCACTTGCCTTACCTGGTAGGCTTTTGCCATGCCTTTATCATTTTGAATATTCACACGCGGATCACCTTGCCAGGGAGTTTTGTAAATCCGGTGGCTGCTGCTGCTTTGCCTGGCCTCGCCAAAATAATGATCACACACTTTGCATAGATCACCGAATACAATATTCAGCCTGTTACACCAGGAAGCCCTCGAAATTCTGCTGGTTGACCGTGGTCAATTCTGAATCCGGGTAGGCTTCCAGGAACTCGCTGCGGGTGGTGCGGCGCATCTCCGCGCCTTGCCACTTGAACTCGTAACCATACAACCTGCCGCCGTGCTCCTCAATGCAATCGATTTCCTTCTGATCGTACGTGCGCCAGAAATAGGCATTGACTGCGCGTCCGGAGCGTTGGTTGGCCTTGCGGCGTTCGATCCACAGGTAATTCTCCCACAACTGTCCCACGTCGTTGCGCAGGGCCAGGGGATTGAAATTCTGGATCAGGCTGTTGCGCACACCGTTATCGTAGAAATAATAGCGAGCGTTCTTGGTCACCTCTTTGCGCAGGTTGCGCGAAAAGCCACCCACCCGGAAGATCACAAACACCTTCTCCAGCAGGTCCAGGTAGCGCTCCACCGTCTGGCGGTTCAGCGCCAGGCTGGTGGCCAACTCTGCCAGCGACACCTCCTGGCCGATCTGGAAAGCCAGCAGGCGCAGCAGATCGACGATCTTTTCCGCCCGGCGCACACCCTCCAGATCGAGAATATCGCGGTAGAGATAGGAACCGACCAGTTCGCCCAGCAGCCGCTCACGCAGCACCGGGTTTTCGGTGGTGACGATGGTCGGGTAGCCGCCCCACACCATCCAGCGCTCTAACTGCGCCCGCGCCTCCAGCGCCCCCAGTGTTTGCTGCAATTCGGCATAACTGACCGGATACAGGTTGTAGGTCAGCTGCCGCCCGGTGAGCGGCGCGCTGATCTTGTTGGCCAGATCGAACGAGGCCGACCCAGTCGCCAGGATAGCAGCCTGCGGGAAACTGTCCACCAGGATCTTCAGGTTCAGCCCGATCTCCGGCACGCGCTGGGCCTCATCGATCACCAGCAGCTCGGCGTCGCCCAGTACCTCGCCCAGGCGCGGTCGGCTCTGGCTGGCCAGGGCTTCGCGGTAGATCAGTTCATCCGCGTTGACAAACTTGCTACGCAAAGGCACCGAGGCTAACAATTCGTGCGCCAGGGTGGTTTTGCCCACCTGGCGCGGCCCATACAGCACCAACACCTTGCCGGGCAGGATGGAATCTCGGATTTGAGAGAGTAAAGAGCGCTGTATTTTCATAAATACATTATATCATAACATCTGTATTTATTATTTTTTTCATTTCACCACCCCCCTCAGCGCCTCCCTCAACCGCCCCACCTCCTCCAGCGTATTGGATTGCACGGGACCGATGCGCACCATGCCGCCGGATTCCTCCAATCCCCACTGCTCGGTGACGCGGATGGCGTAGTCGTTGCCGTCCCACAGGTTGATGTTCTGCGCCGCCATCACCCACGGCGTGATATTTGCATCGTGATCCAGCCGTGTCACCACGATCTCATCGCCCGGATTCCAGGTGCGCGCCAGCGAGCGGCTGATGTTGAACGTCAGCGAGGTCATGTTCGGCCCGAATACGATCTCTTGCGGTCCTTTCGCGCACAAGAAATCCGCTTATATTACACCTCGCTCTCGACTCGCTGTTGCACCGTGTACAGGCGCTGGTATAGCCCTTCCTGGCGCAATAGCTCATCGTGCGTACCCATCTCTTTGATCCGCTTCCCTTCCAGCACCACGATCGTGTTGGCATTGCGAATCGTCGAGAGCCGGTGAGCGATCACGATCGTTGTCCGTCCCACCATCAGGCGCTCCAATGCCTGCTGGATCAGCAGCTCCGTCTCCGTATCCACTGACGAGGTAGCCTCATCCAGGATCAGGATCGGGGCATCTTTCAGCACTGCCCGCGCAATCGAGATGCGCTGCTTCTGTCCGCCAGAGAGCTTCACCCCCCGTTCCCCGATCATCGTATTGTAGCCATCTGGCAGCGACAGGATGAATTCGTGGGCGTTGGCAACCTGCGCTGCGTGGATCATCTCATCCTCATTGGCGTCTGGTCGCCCGAACAGGATGTTCTCCCGCACCGTGCCATAGAACAGGTACACATCCTGCAGCACAATGCTGATCTGCTTCCGCAGCTCCTCCAATTTCAGCGCCCGGATGTCAACCCCATCCAGCGTGATCGACCCGCTGCACACCTCGTAAAAGCGCGGGATCAGGCTCACCAGGGTCGATTTCCCCACCCCGGTCGGCCCCACCAGCGCCACTGCTTGCTGGGACGGGATCGTCAGGTTGATCTGCTCCAGCACCGCCTCGCCCTGGCTGTACTGAAAACTGACATCATGAAAAGCAACCTCGCCGCGCGCGGGTCGTGGCAGAAGGGGAGCGCTTTTCACATCTTGAACTTCTGGCTCTTCCTCCAGCAGCTCAGAAATGCGGTCTGCCCCTGCCAGCGCCCCTTGCACGTTTTCCCACGCCCCGCTCAGGTTGCGGATTGGCTGGTACAGGATTTCCAGGTATAGGAAGAAGGCAACCAGGTCGCTCACCGGCAGCCCCCCCTGGAATGCCAGCCGCCCACCAAAGAAGATCACCACCAACTGCCCCAGCGACGAAGTGAACTCAATGAACGGCGAAAAGGTCGCCATCAGGCGCAGCGCCCGCAGCAGTGCATTGCGGTAATTGTCGATCCGCACCCCCACTCGATCCAGCTCTGCCTCTTCGCGCGTGAAAGCCTTGATCTCGCGGATTCCGGCAATGTTCTCGTTCAGCAGCGCATTCAGATCCCCCAGCTCCTTCTGCCGGAAGCGAAAGGCCGGGCGCACCACCTTGGCGTACACTTTCAGTGCCACGATCACCAGCGGTACCGGCGCCAGGCTCAGCAGCAGGAGCTGCCAGTTGATCGCTGCCAGCACCGCGATCACCCCACCCAGCGTTAGCACGTTCACGAACACATCTGGGATGGCATGCGCGATCAGCATCTCGAACAGATCCGAGTCATTGACCAGTTGTGACATCAACTGCCCGGTTTGCTTATCCTCGTAAAAGCGCAGCGAGAGGCGCTGCAGGTGCTCGTACAGGTGTCGGCGCAGGTTTGCCACCACCCCCCACCCGGCAATGTGTGCCATGTAGCTGCGCAGGAACTGCAAGATGCCTCTCACGATGAATACCCCCAACGCTGCCAGCGTCAGGGTGGTGATCAAACCTAGCGAATTGCCCGTACCAGGGGCTGCGGTCACGATCTCGATCAGCGTTTTGATGATCCACGGCAGTACCAGTTGCGCCCCTACCAGCAACAACATGCTCACTACCGTCACCGCCAGCGGCCAGGTGTACCGCCGCGCGTAGCGCAAGATCAATTGGTGTGGTTTCAAGAAAGCCTCCTCACTGTTTTGGTTAGTATACTGCATCCTCGTCATCCTATTTCCGTGAGTTTGTCAACATTCTCCATAACCCATCCCGACTTTATGCTTTCGCATGGATTTTGCGGAAAACCCCAAGTTCTCTTTCAAGTCCCCCGCCCCGGCGCCGGGGATCGAGGGGGTGGGGCATTGTGTGACTCCAGGAGTTTCTGACTTTAAGTAACTCCTGCCCGCCCCCCCACCGCCAGATGGTTTATAATGGGGTTTTCTGGCAATTGCCCGAGTGAGGCGGATCTGACCTGCCAACTGTCAGGGTAATTCCCTATGCGCCTATAATAGCCTGCAGGAGGAGATCATGGCAGATATTTACGATCTGAGCGAAGGTGATTTCGAAAGAGAGGTGTTGCAGTCCACTTTGCCAGTGATGGTCGATTTCACGGCGGTGTGGTGCGGCCCGTGCAAAATGCTCGACCCCGTGGTCAAGCAGTTAGCCCAGGAGTGGGCGGGCAGGGTGAGGGTGGCCAAACTGGATGTGGACAATAACAGCAACCTGGCTATGCAATACGGCGTGATGGGCGTGCCCACGCTCATGCTCTTTGTGCGCGGTCAGCCCGTACAGCGCATTACCGGTTACATGCCTAAGAACAAGATCCTCGACAGGTTTGGCGAGCATATCTGAGATTCAAAACCTGCTCCTGATCACGAGCGAGTGCGCCAGCGCTCGCTCGTTACATTTCCCTGCAACGTTAACCAATTATTTACACGCACTCGCCGCAAGATGGGGTACAATTGCAAATATTTGCAATAACGAAAGGTCGCAATGCCTCACTGCCAGTCACTCATTGATGCCCTGCGCTTGCAAGGGTATCGCATCACGCCGCAACGGGAGATGATTATCGCCGTCATTGCGCGCAGTCACCGCCATTTGAGCGCCGAGGAAGTTTTCACCCAGGTACACAGGCAAAGCATCGCCATCAACCTCGCCACCGTCTATCGCACCCTCGATCTCCTGGTGGCGCGAGGGCTTGCCACACGCCTGCACCTCGGCGAAGGCCAGGTGGTCTATGCCACTTGCCAGCATGGCCCGCACATCCACCTGGTCTGCCGGAAATGCGGCGCTTTGATTCAAGGAGATCAGCAGTTACTTGCCACGGTTGGTGAGCAACTGTTGGCCTTATATGGTTTTATGGCCGACCTGGAACATATTTCCATCTCTGGTGTCTGTTCAGACTGCCAGGCTAAACAAAACTCAATGGAGGAATGATATGCTACTTTCACCTGCTCTCATGCACATCCCAGATGGCTTCCTATCCGTCCTGGTATCCATCGTTCTCTGGCTTGCCAGCATCGTCGCCATCGGTTACGCGCTGAAACGTGTAGGCGCCGACCTGGGCGAGAGGCAAATCCCCATCATGGGCGTGCTGGCCGCGGCGATCTTCGCCGGTCAGATGCTCAACTTCACCGTTGCCGGGGGCACCTCCGGGCACCTGATGGGCGCGGCCATTGCTACCATCCTGCTGGGGCCCTGGGCAGCGATCCTGGTGATGACCTGCGTGGTTGCCATCCAGGCGCTGATTTTCCAGGATGGCGGATTACTGGTGCTGGGTGCCAACATCTTCAACATGGGTGTGGTCGGCGTTGCCGTTTCATATACCGTGTATCGCACCATCCAGAAATTAACCGGCGGGCAAAAATGGGGCCTCTTCGTCGGCGGCTTTGTCGCTGCCTGGCTGTCAATAGAGATCGCCGCGCTGGGCGTCGCCTTGCAGCTTGCCCTCTCCGGCACCTCCCCCGCCAACCTGGCTATCCCCGCCATGGCAGGGATTCACGCCCTGATCGGCATCGGCGAGGGGCTGATCACCGTCGGGGCTATTGCTTTCCTGTATGCCACGCGGCGCGACCTGCTCGAAGCAGGGCAGGGGCAAGCCAAAACAGGCGCGCTGGTATGGGTCGCTGGGCTGTTGATCGCCCTGGCGCTGGCAATCGCCTCCCCGCTGGCCTCATCCCATCCCGATGGCCTGGAATGGGTCGCCGAGCAGAAAGGCTTCCTGGATACCGCACAAGGACCGCTGTACAACATCATTCCCGATTACGTGCTCCCCGGCGTTTCGAATGAGGCGTTAGCCACCATCCTGGCGGGTTTCATTGGCGTGCTGATCGTGTTTGGCGTCGCGCTGGGGCTGGCTTACGCCCGGCGCCAGCGCCCCACGGCAAGCTGAGCGCCACGCAGGGGTTTTCGCGCCGATGCACATTCATTTTCTGGATCCTTACCGCCCGCGTCGCAGCCTCATTCACGCCCTGGATGCGCGCATCAAGTTCGTCCTGGCGGTAGCCTTCATCCTCACCAATGCCCTCGTCCCTCCTGGCGCATGGCCGGCTTATCTCTTGTTGCTGGCCTTGATGGTAGCCGTTGAGCTGCTCTCCGAGCTGGGCGTGGGCTATGTGCTCAAGCGCTCGGCGCTGGCTGCGCCATTCGTTCTGGCAGCCTTCCCCCTGCTCGTCACTGTGCCCGGAGAAACGCTGTGGGAATTGCCCCTTGGCGGGCTGGCGGTCTCTGCTGCCGGGCTGGAGCGCTTTGCCAGCATTGCGCTCAAGTCGTGGATCTCTGTGCAAGCAGCCATCGTGCTCGCTGCCAGCACGCCCTTCCCCGATCTGCTGGTCGCCATGCGCGCCGTGGGCATCCCGCGCCTGCTGGTGGCGATCTTTGGGCTGATGTGGCGCTACCTCTTCGTCCTGGTCGATGAGGTGCTCCGCCTGATGCGCGCTCGCCTCGCCCGTAGCGGTCATAGCGGGCTCCCCGGGGCAAAAAGCGGCGGCAGCCT
This sequence comes from Anaerolineales bacterium, assembly GCA_016932955.1. The sequence continues at coordinate 6,249 of JAFGBV010000029.1, forward strand.
TGCCTGGCGCGCCCGTGTCACCGGCGGCATGGCTGGCAACCTCTTCCTGCGCGCCTTTGACCGCTCCGACCGCATCTATATGGCTATGCTCGCCCGCGGTTATGATGGCGAGGTGCGCAGCATGCCCCTCCCCGCTCTGCGCCCCACCCAATGGATCATCCTCATCTCCTGCCTGGCGCTGTTTGTGTTTCTATTGGCGCTGGCATACCTCCTCTAAGGTTGGCAATCATGCACCACTCGATCACCGTCACCGATCTATCCTTTTCCTACCCCGATAGTCACCCCGCGTTGAACAAAGTTTCGCTGCACATCGAGCCTTGCGAGAAAGTAGCCCTGGTCGGGCCCAACGGGGCTGGAAAATCCACCCTCATCCTCCACCTCAACGGCATCCTCAGCGGAAAGGCTGGGGCTGTCGAGGTGTGCAGCCTCCCGGTGAGCAAGGAAAACCTCGGCCGGGTGCGCGGCATGGTGGGGATGGTCTTCCAGTCCCCAGATGACCAGCTCTTCTCGCCCACGGTGTATGATGATGTCGCCTTTGGCCCCTTATACCAGGGCTTGCCGCCAGAAGAGGTGCGCCAGCGTGTGGCAGAAGCCCTGGCGGCAGTCGGCATGCAAGATTACGCCGGGCGTGTCTCCCACCACCTCAGCGTGGGCGAAAAGAAGCGCATCGCCATCGCCACGGTGCTCTCCATGCGCCCGGAGGTGCTGGTGCTGGATGAGCCCACCGCAGGGCTGGACCCGCGGGCGCGCCGCTCGCTGATTAACCTGCTCGATGAGCTACCCATCACCATGCTCGTCTCCACCCACGATATGCTCATGGTGCACGAACTCTTCCCCCGCATGGTCATCATGGATGAAGGGCGGGTTGTTGCCGATGGGCCAACGGAGACGCTGATGAACGACCAGGCCCTGCTCGAAGCCCACGGGCTGGAAAAGCCTGTATGAATCAAAAGAGCCAGTCACCGCTCAGGTGGCTGGCTCTTAAATTTAATGCCGCTGGCGCCTCGTCAGCCAACCCAGGTTGCCTGCTGCCACCGCCCCGATCCACAAAGCCGGGTTGAGAGGCGGCAGGGCGGATTGGCTGCCCCCATCTTGCGCGCCGCGCAGCAAGAGCGGCAGGTGGGTGACTTGTGGTTGAACGACCACCGTCTGCGTGTAATTTGAAACGTCGCACTCGTTGGTCACCGTCAGCGTGATCACAGTGGTCATTATTTGAGTATACACGTGCGTCGGCGCGCTGAGCGTGCTGCTGCTGCCATCGCCAAATTCCCACAGGTAGGTGTCGCCATACAGGCTATTGTTGGTGAAAGCGACCGCCTGGTTGATTCGCACCGGCTCCGTTCCAACGTCGAAGTCTGCCACCGGCAAGGGGTTGACGGTGATCACCTCCTGGTGGTCAGAAACGTCGCAGCTATTCGTGCCGCTGAGGGTCACGGTGTAGGTCTTGGGGAGATTCACTGTGTAGGAGTGCGTGGGGTTCGCCAGCGTGCTGCTGCCACCGTCGCCAAAGTCCCAGGCGTAGGAGGTGACATACTGGCTGGTATCGGTGAATGTGACCGTTTCAGCCACGCACACTTCGCTGGCGCTGGCATCGAAGTCCGCCACCGGCAGCGGGTTGACCGTGATGGCCTGGACGTAGGTGCTGAATGGATTCGCCATGTACGTGCCCGTCAGCGTGATATTGCGGTTGCCCGCCTGCGTGTAAACATGGCTGGGGTTTGCCCCAGGGTCGGTCACGGATGTGCCGTCGCCAAAATTCCAGGTGAAGCTCACCGGCCAGCTGCTGGCCGGATCATGCGTGATCGCCAGCGTATCGTTGACGCACACAGAAGCCGCCGCCTGGAAATCGGTCTGCGGGTAGAGGTAATCTTCCGTCTCGCCGTAGGCGTATCCCGCCGCGGGACCCCGCCCGTCTGCCAGCCCCGTGGCGGGATCGGGAGGGGCCATCTGCTCGCTGATCGAGACGCGGATCCACAGCGGGTCGCCCCCATTGCCGCCGCGATAAGCCAGGCTGGGAAAGGGAACGTTGAAACCTCCCGGACCAGCGAACACCATCGGCCAGTTCTGTAAAATCCACTCCGGCGTATCATTCGCTGTGACGCAGGTGAGCACATCACCCCAGTCGCCATCCGCGTTCCAATCCGCCCAGGCGTTGACATAGCGGGTCCAGGGCGGAGGAGTAGTGGGGTTAAAGATCCCGTGAACGAAGAACGGCACCATGGCGCAGGGAGGCAAAGGCCCGGGGAATGCCATGCCGTCATCAACATTATCCTGGTCTGCCAGGGCCAGCAGCGGTTGAATGTTATTGACCATTTCCTCATCGAAATACACATCGGCTTCCCCCTCCGCACTCACCGACACGCCCAATCGAGCATCCCACGGCATGAATGTCAGCGAGCCAGCCGCCCAGTGGAATGGTCCGGGCACCGCCGCAGCAAAGACGGTGGGGAAGTTCGCCGGCACGCTGGGGTAAGCCTCCATCACCTGCCCGGCGCTGTTGGCGCTCGCCGGCGCGTCGCCCAGGTCGCTGCGCATATTGTTCAGCGCCCCCAACCCATACAGCTTCCCGTAGCCCCAATCGTTATTGGGCACAGAACCGGTAAAGCCATCCGCCATCGCCCCGCGCATGATCGCCCCCGCCACGTGGCTTGCGCTGGCGTTGCCGTTGCCATACTGGTACAGCAGCGCGGCCATGCCAGCCACGTGCGGTCCCGCCGCGCTGGTGCCGCCAAAAATATTGTTATACGAACCAACAGAGCCGCTGGCAGCCTGGCTCTGGGGCGTGATGATATCGTAGTGACCCGGTGCCGCCACGTCCACGATGCGCGCCCCATCGTAAAAGCGCGGGCCGCGCCCGCTGAACCAGCTCAGCGCCCCGACGGTGCCCGTGAAATTGGCCCGCGTGGCGTAGGAGGCCACCCCCAGGCAGCTATCGCAGGTGCTGGGATAAGTAGCCGTGTGGATCTCCGCCCCGCCAGGTAAGGGCACCCACCCCGAGCCGAAAGACCAGGCATTGGCGCTGTCATCGGCAATATAGAAGTTGGTCAATTCCGCGCTGGCAGAGGGATTGGTCACCCCCACCGTCCAGTTGCCCGCAACAATGGTCGGGAGTTTAGAGATGTAGATGTTATAAAGCGCAGTGCCGCGGCTGGAATCAACCGCCCGTTCGCATTGGATGCCGTGACCATCAGCAGTAAAGAGAGTTGATGACCACCCGCTCCCCGCCGTAGCACAAGGCAGGGCAATCGTGTTCCCAAGGCCGCCGGTGGGCGTGGTCAACTGCACCGTCAGGTTGTTACTCGGGTTCAACCACAGCATCGAGATATAGATCTGGGTTATCGTCGTGGTCGGAGACGGCACCGGAACGTTGAACGAGTGATTGAACATGCCAGAACCCGGCACAGAATACTGCAGGTGGCGCGGGTTACAGCCTGCAGCACCGCAGTGCAGGTTGCCTGTCGGTACCACCTGCAGGATGCCCTGCGCCGAGGCCAGGTCCATCATCTGCTCCTCATTCGATGAGCCATCCATATATACATACACCCAACTGCCGTACTCGGAGAGCATCACTTTCGCCCCCAGGCTCTGCGCCCAGGGGATGTAAGCAGTGTAAGCATTGCTATACCGATCCGCCACCACCAGGTCGGCGTCCGGCGCCACGCCGGTGTAGAGCCACGCCCAGGGCCAAACAGAGGTTGTCCCCCAACGGGCTGTACCCGCCCCGAGGATGCCCGCCACACCGGTGCCGTGCCCGTTGGTATCGGCGGCGGTCAATTCCAGATCCACGCCCCTCGTGCGCTGCACCGCCCCGGCGTTCAGCGTCGCCGCAATCTTGCTGTTGGGGATGCCCGAGGTCATCGTCCCCTGCTTGATCAGCGCCTCATAGGCTTGCAGAATGCTATCGGCATTGGAGTCGTATGCCATGTACAGTGTTTCGTTCCAATCGTAGTTCGCATTGCCATTGGCATCCCCGTAAACCCAGTCCTGGGTGACATCATACGCGCCAAAGGTGTTGGCGGGATCGCCAACCGCATCCCAGTAGCGCAGTGTCTCGCCGCCCAACTGGTCCACCCCAGGGCTAAAAACGCCGTCCCCGCTGGTATCCCAGTTGGTCGCTCCCACACCATTGGTGCCGTTCAGGAAAGCCGGGTGACGCACATCCACCCCGGTGTCAAAGTTGGCAATCGTCACCCCTTGCCCCGTCAGGGGGAGACCTGTGATCGGGCTGGTATTATTCCACACCGATGGCGCATCCACATACGTACTGATTCCAGGGTTATAGGTGATGCTCAGGTCCAGCGGCGCCGGCGCCACTGGTCGCCAGGTGGCTTCCAGCCAGGCCGCCAGCGGGTGCGCTGCCAGCTCGTCCACCGCCTCCACCGGCACCATCACGCCGTAGAACTGCCCCAGGTGCGCCAGTTGTCCAGCCACTGTTTGGAACTTAACCCCCAGCGCTTCAATTGCAGCCCGTTCCTCTGCAGAGAGTTCGTGGTCAAAGCGCGCGCTGACCTCGATCATGCCGCTTTCCTCGATCCGCATCAGCTCCTGTCCGAGCGATGAATCAGGGTTGACCGACGCTCTCTGCGCGGGGAAACTGAGCAGAAAGCCCAGGATAGAGGCGATTTTCGCGCCTCCAGAAGGCTCTGCCTCCGATGCGCCGAGAACAATGGTCTGCGCTGGCGTTCCATCTGCAATAACCAGTAAGACCGCTAGCAATAAACCTGTGAACAACCGCACAAGAATTCTCATCGCCCAGCCCTCCTTGTTTCCAAATGTCCAAAATAACACCCTCACCCGCCGCGTTCCCCCCGCGTAGCCGGCATGCCAAATCGCCTATCTATAAGCGTATGAAATTCCGCCCCCAACTTATAGTGACAAATGTCCTCCCCAACCCATGATATTCGTCTTAAACGAAAAGCAGGTGACGGGCGCTGCCGCCGCTCACCCGCATTGACATAGGGCATCTTTCAAGGAGGGGCAAACTTCTGCAAGCCGCCCGCTGTCGCCACCCAAACCTTGTCATCAGGGGTAGTGACCACGTCCAGCACCCAGGCGCTGGCCAAATTGCTGTTCTGCGGTGTCCAGCGCATCCAGTTTGCCGTATCGAAGTACACCAGCCCGCTCACGCACAGCGCCTCAAAGCCGCATGGGTCCAGCGTCGCCAGCCACAGGTCAGCCCCCAGCCCGAATTTCAACCAGGCAAAGCCTGTGCTGCCCATTGCCTCCGCGGTCAGTGGCAGCGCCTGCCAGCTCCCCTCGCGCAGCACAAAGGCTTGCCCTTGGGTCGTGACGGCATACACCTCGCCAGAAGGAGAAATGCTCAATCCCTGGGGCGGGATGCCACCAAGCACCTCTTCCGCAACCTTCTCCCAAGACTGGCTGTCCAGCGAAAACCGCACAGCCTGCCCCGCGTAAAAAGCCGAATAAGCCGCAGCGCCCCAAATCGCATGCGAGGCCGGGTCGTAAAAGGGATTGTAAAAGGCAAAATATGCCGGCGGCGGGGTGTAGGAGGGAACCATGTGCCAGCCTTGCGTGGGGTCATACAGCGCCAGCCCGTTTTCGCTCGCCAGCGCCAGCAGCCCCTCGGCAGCCACGGTGAAGCCCTGCACCGCCTGCCCAATACTGGCATCCATAGGAACGCTGCGCCAGCCGTTCTGGTCATACCCCCAAAGAGTGCGCTCTTCCAGCAGCCACAAGGAGCCGTCCGGCGCCATCGGCCACAGCGGCTCGCTGCCTGCCCAGGGATAAGCCGCTTCGATGGCAAGGCGCTCGTTCTCGTAACACTGGATGGTTGCCTCAGCCACCAACTGGCAGACAGCGCCCCCCGAGCGCAGCCATAGTGTGCCATCGCCCTTGAGAGCCACATCGCTGACGGCCAGCGCCGGCAGCGCCCCTGGCACAGCCAGCCCCATCACAGAGCCATCTTCCCAGATTTGCAAACCCTGCTCCCCGCCAAACCAGACCGCTCCCTGCCCATCCAGCGCAACAGCCCGCAAATAATCGTATTCGCCCCCTTCGCCGCTTTCCTGGCGGTAAACGTTGCTCAATGCGCCGTCTTCCAGGCGGAACAAACCTTCACGGGCGGCAGCCCACAATGCCCCCTGCGCGTCCACCGCCATCTGTTGCACATCCCAGAACTCAACGAACTGCCATTTTTCCGCCCCCGCATCCAGCCACGAGACGCCGCGCCGGTTAGCGGCGTAGATGCGCCCGCCTGCTCCGAGCGCCAATTGCCCAAATGCATAGCCGTTCAAGCCGCGGTCATTGGTATAGCCATCACTGCCATGGTCGCGCCCAAACTCGCCCCAGTTGCCCGCCGCATCGCGGAATGAGATCCCGCCCGCAGTTGGCTCATTGCCATACTGGCCGCCAGCCACCCACAGCGTACCATTTGCATCGATCAGCAGATCATTGACCTGGTTGCTGAGCAGCGGGTCGGGCGCGGTAAAGCGCTCCCACGCCCCGCTCTGCCAGTCCAGGCGCAGCAACCCGCCGCCGCGCGTGGTAGGTTCGCTGAGATCATCCGCGTAAGTGACCGCCTCCTGCCCGCCAACCCAGATCGTGGTTGTTCCCGGCTCCACTGCCACAGCCGAAAGCGGCAGATCGGCTTCAAAGCCGAGCTGTGCACAGGGCGAATGCTGCCACTGCCCATCCTTCAAGATCGCCAGGCCCGCATCCCCCACGGCATACACGAAGCCCGTCGCCGCATCAAAGGCCAGGTCATAAACCGTGCGCAGCGGGAAACCGCTGGCGCGGGTGTGGCGGGTGGCATTCTGCGTGGCAGGCTCCCACTGCACCAGGCCGCCGCCACCCGACCCCGCCCACAGGTACTGCCCATCGAAGAGCAGCACGCGCACCGCGTTGGGCGAATCGAACAGAAGCCATTCTCCAGGGAGGCTGGAGGGCTGGATCGGGTGCCCCTCCGTGACTGCTTCTGCCAATGTGGGCTCAGGTTGCGGTGTAGGGGCAGGCGGAGCAGTCTGCGATGGCTCGGCAGGTAGTTCAGCCGGCGCTTCTTCCGTTACAGGAACGGCGGGGGTGGGTTGTATCGTCGGTGGAGGGGATACGGCTGGCAGGTTGCTGCAAGCCAGAGAGAGCAAGATCAGCATGGCAAATAACGGATACGCTCGGCGCATCGTTCCCTCAATAGATTGTGGGGGTGCCGTGAAAGGACTTTGCCCATCCACAGCACCCCCACTCAGTTAACTTTACAGAAAGTTTCCTGTCATCTGCCGTTCAGACCAGCGGCCTGGCGCAGCACAGCCGCTTTATCTGTGCGCTCCCAGGGCAGCTCCAGGTCGTCACGCCCAAAGTGCCCGTATGCCGCCACCTGGCGGAAGATCGGCCGGCGTAATTTCAGGTCACGGATAATCGCGCCGGGGCGCAGGTCAAAGTGCTCCAGGATCAGAGCGGCGATCTTCTCATCTGGGATTGCACCAGTGCCAAATGTTTCTACGTTCACGCTCAAGGGATGTGCCACACCGATGGCATACGCCACCTGGATCTCGCAGCGCTCCGCCAAACCGGCTGCCACCACGTTTTTTGCCGCCCAACGCGCCGCATAAGCCGCCGAGCGATCCACCTTGGTGGGGTCTTTCCCGCTGAAGCAGCCGCCGCCATGCCGCCCCATGCCGCCGTAAGTGTCGACGATGATCTTGCGCCCGGTCACGCCGGAATCGCCCAGGGGACCGCCAATCACAAAGCGCCCGGTGGGATTGACGTAGATTTTCATCTGATCATCAATCATATCGCCTGGCAGCACCGGCATGATTACATGCTCAATCACAGCCTCGCGGATCTCGGCATGCGAGATCTCTGGGGCATGCTGGGTGCTCACCAGCACCGTATCCACACGCTTCGGCTTGCCAAAATGGTATTCCACCGTCACCTGGCTCTTGCCATCGGGGCGCAGCCAGGGAAGGGTGCCGTCCTTGCGCAGCTCGGTCAGGCGGTGGGTGAGCTTATGCGCCAGGTAAATGGGCATCGGCAGCAGTTGCGGGGTTTCATTGCAGGCAAAGCCAAACATCATCCCCTGGTCGCCAGCGCCGATGGCATCCACTTCTTCTTCCGTCATCTCCCCAGACTTTGCCTCCAGCGCCTTGTCCACGCCCATGGCAATATCTCCCGACTGCTTGGAGATCGCCACCTGCACACCGCAGGTGTTGCCATCAAAGCCTTTGTCGCTGCTATCATAGCCAATATCCAGGATAATCTTGCGCGCCAACTCGTCGAAGTTGAGATTCGCCCGCGTGGTGATCTCTCCCAGCAGCATCACGAAGCCGGTCTTGGTGACCGTTTCGCAAGCCACGCGGGAGAGAGGATCCTGCTCCAGGCAGGCATCCAGCACGCCATCGCTGATCTGGTCGCAGATTTTATCCGGGTGGCCCTCGGTCACTGACTCAGAGGTGAACAATAACCGCGGGGAATTCATAAAAGTCGTACTCATCCATACCTCCAAAAAGTTGTTTGACTTGAATTCGGGATCGCAGGGAAATGGGTCGGTTGGGGTTGTTGGGGGCAGCTTGGCTGCCCCCAACAACCCCAACCCCCCTCACCTCGAATTCACGTTGATAAAAAAATGCCCCTTCTGGCTAGAAAGGGCAAAATAGGATAAAGGATTGTTACCCTCTCATCTTCCAGAACATCCATCTGCCGGAGTTGGCACCTTCCACCGGGGGTTAGCCGATCGGGGTTGCCGAGGTTTCGCAGGGCCGGTCCCTCCACCTCTCTGGATAAGAGCGCCACCAGGGGCTTTCAATTGTTGGGTGCAATCTTACCACGATTGAGGGGTGAAATCAATACTCAATCGCACTGATCTTGCGCAATTTTTCCCATAAGTGCGTAGAAGTGATCTGGCGCACGGTGCCAGTAAGCCCGCGCACCACCAGGCTGCTGGTGCGCGCACCATGACTGAAATACTTGACCCCATCCAATAATTCGCCATCTGTGATGCCTGTCGCAGCGAAGAACACATCTTCCGAGGCCACCAGATCGTCCATGGTGATCAACTTGGAAAAATCATAGCCCATTTCCTCGCCGCGGCGTAATTCATCTTCATTTCGGGCATATAGTTTTCCCTGGATCTCTCCATCCATGGCGCGCAGCGCACAGGCTGCCAGAACTCCCTCCGGTGTACCGCCTACTCCCATCAAAACATCGATGCCAGAGCCGGGCCAGGCTGTCATCAACGCCCCAGATACATCACCATCCTGGATCAGGCGGATGCGGCAGCCCAGGCGCCGCACCTCGCCGATCAGCTTTTCATGCCGCGGGCGGTCCAGAATAACCACGGTGAGATCATCCAGGTTGATCTGCTTGGCACGAGCCACTTTCTTGAGGTTATATTCCGCGGTCGCCTCAATATCAATCACACCTTTGGCCTCGGGCCCGACTGCAATCTTGTTCATATAAAGAAAAGGCCCCGGATCAAACATCGTGCCGCGCGGGGCAATGGCCACTGTAGAGATCGAGTTCGGCTGCCCGTTCGCCAGTGGTCGTGTGCCATCGATGGGGTCAACGGCGATATCCATCTGCGGCGCAGAGCCTGTGCCAACTTTTTCACCATTATATAGCATTGGCGCCTGATCTTTCACACCCTCGCCAATCACTATGGTGGCGTCCATCTCGATTGTGTTCAGCATCAAGCGCATGGCGTCCACAGCAGCCTTATCTGCTGTGACTTTATCGCCGCGCCCCATTGCTCGACCCGCCGCCAGTGCCGCCGCCTCAGTCACCCGCACCAGCTCCATTGCCAGATTACGAGTTGGTTTGCCAGTCAACTTTTTGCCTCCTTCGTTGATCGATCAGAGCCAAAACCAAACAATGAGATAATATCCCAACACAGCCGCCCAAAGCCAGGCGTCCACCCGGTCGAAGAACCCACCATGTCCAGGCAGTAAATTGCTGGAATCTTTTACACCTACCTGGCGTTTGATCATACTTTCCCCCAGATCACCCAGGGTTGGCAAAACCCCCATCACAAAGCCTACCACTGCACCACGCAACACCGTGATGCCAGATTCAGGCCCAGCACCCCGCTGCCACAGTGCTCCGAAAAGCATCCCACCAAGCACGCCGCATACAACCCCTGCCAGGTAGCCCTCCCAGCTCTTCTTAGGGCTGAGACGGGGGCTTAATTTGTGCCGCCCAAAACGAACGCCAATCATATAAGCAGCCGAATCAGCGCACCACACTGCCGGGAGTACCAGCAGCAACCACCATTTTCCATACGGCAGTTGGCGCAGAGAGATCATATAGGCGCCAATCCACCCCAGATAAAGAATACCAGCCAAACTGATCGCAAAGTCTGTCCCTGCTTGGTCGCGACCGCCTTCATAGGCTACCAGATGATACACCATCGCGACCAAGATCAATGCGCTGAGCATCCAGGGAGCGCTGTTGAAACCATCTAGATATCGCCCCAGGATTAATAACAGCGTTCCTGCCACCACTAACACCGTAGCCGGTTGGTATCCACCCATTCGAAACAGGCGGGAATATTCCCAAGCCGCCAGGCACAGCATCGCTGCAATGACGAAGGTATATGCCCAACCGCCCAGCACAATTGCCCCCAAGCCAACCGGCAGGAGGATGCTAATGACCAACAGGCGTTGCGCCAGCATGATTAATTATTCTTCCTGTCTAACTTGAGAAGTGGTGCGCCCGTAACGCCGCTCGCGATTGGCATATTCTTCCAGGGCGCGTAGCAATTCTTCCCGGTCAAAATCAGGCCAGTAGGTCGCCGGGAAATACCACTCTGAATAGGCTCCCTGCCAGATCAGAAAATTGCTGCTGCGTAACTCGCCAGAAGTTCGAATGATCAGGTCAGGATCCGGAACCCCTGCTGTAAACAGGTAGCGGCTGACCATTTCATCGGTCACATCTTCAGCCTTCACGCCATCACGGATGATGGACTGAATGGCGCAAACGATCTCATCCCTTCCACCGTAGTTAAAGGCTACATTCAAGATCAGGCGCTCGTTATGGCGAGTGAACTCAACAGCCTGTAATACTTTCTTCCGAAAAGCCGGCTTAAGGCGATCCAGGCGCCCAATATGTCGCAACTGAACCCCCTGATCTTTCAGCTCCTGGATCTCATTATCAATGACATTCTCAAATATCCTCAGCAGCCCTTGCACTTCCTCGCTTGGGCGCCCCCAATTTTCCGTAGAAAAAGCATAGATGGTGAGATATTTAATCCCAAACTCAATGCACGCCTCAATCACACGGCGTAAATTCTCTGTGCCAGCGCGGTGGCCTGCCATGCGCGGCAAGCCACGCGCCAGCGCCCAGCGCCCATTCCCATCCATGATGATCCCAATATGCGTAGGAATTTTCTCTGGCAAGCTCTTTTCCTGGCTGGGTTTCATACCTCCATGATTTCCCTTTCCTTGCGTTCTGCCACGGCATTGACCTCTTCGATGAAGCGGTCGGTTATCTTCTGTAGTTCTGCTTCACCGCGCTTTAGATCATCTTCCGATATCATCTTCTCCTGCTCAAACTCACGCAGATCCTTGATGCTATCGCGGCGGATATTGCGCAAGGCAATACGCCCCTCCTCGGTCCGGTTATGTACAACCTTCACCAGATCTCGTCGGCGTTCCTCTGTCAGGGGGGGGAGATTGAGGCGGATCGATTTCCCATCGTTATTCGGGGTCAGGCCCAGGTCTGAGGTCAAGATCGCTCGTTCGATTGCCTTTAACGTTGAAGCATCAAAAGGCCGGATGAGCAGCATGCGTGATTCTGGGACACTGATAGTTGCAAGCTGCACCAGCGGCGTGGGCATACCGTAATACTCCACCGATAGTTTCTCAATCAAAGCAGGGCTGGCCCGTCCGGTGCGGATCCCAGCCAGATCCTCTTCCAAAGCCTGGATGGCGCTACGCATGCGCCCCTCAGCCTCCTGATAAGCCTCTTTTAACATAATACTTCCTCCAACAATGCCATCAATCAGGTAATCATTTCCGGTAACCCATAGGATACCCGAAAAGTGCGCGCTAGGAAAGGGGGAAATTAACAGGAAAAAGAATGGTGATGCAAAATGCACACCAGAAGTAGATTTTTCGCATGGCTCCTAAGCAGCTACCAGCGTGCCAATCTTCTCACCATACAGTGCCTGGCGCAGAGCGTTCGCATGCCATAGATTGAGTACCAGGATCGGCAGATTATTATCCATGCACAGGGAGATAGCAGTGCTGTCCATCACCTCCAGGCGCCGGTTGATGGTCTCCATATAGGTCAGTTGGTCAAAGCGCACCGCCTGCGGATTCTTCACCGGGTCGGAATCATACACTCCATCCACTTTCGTAGCCTTGATCAATACATCTGCACCGATCTCCATGGCACGTAAGGCAGCAGCAGTGTCAGTTGAAAAGTATGGGTTTCCTGTGCCTCCGCCCAAGATCACAATACGCCCTTTTTCAAGATGGCGGATCGCCCGTCGGCGGATATAAGGCTCGGCTACGGCATGCATTTCCACAGCCGATTGCACGCGGGTCACCAGGCCCATGCGTTCCATCGCGTCCATTAACGCCAGTGCATTCATCACCGTGGCCAGCATGCCCATATAATCCGCTGTCGCGCGATCCATGCCGCGCTCGATGCCACTGCGACCGCGCCACAAATTACCAGCCCCAATCACAATAGCTACATCCACGCCCAAGGCTCGCACCTCGCCCACGCTATGCGCCACTGCCTCTGCCTGGAGCGGGTCGATCCCAAATCCATCTGGCCCTGCCAGAGATTCGCCACTCAGCTTGAGCAAGATTCGTTTATATTTCAGAGTATCAGCCATGTTTTCTCCTCGTTATAAACAAAAGGCCAACCCGTAGGTTGGCCTCTCATCGATCAAGACAGGCTTTCGCCAACTTCCCAGCGCACAAAGCGCCGGATGATCACATTTTCACCGATCGCAGCGATGTTCTGATGCAGCAAATTTTCAATCGTGATGCTCTCATCGCGGATGTAAGCCTGGCGCAGTAAACACACCTCATCGCGGAATTTTTCCAGGCGGCCTTCGATAATGCGCTCCAGCACATTGGCTGGCTTTCCCTCTTCAATTGCCCGCGCGCGGGCAATCTCACGCTCATGCTCAAGCACCGCTTCGGGAATATCCTCGCTGCGCAGGTAGTGCGGAGAGGCGGCAGCAATCTGCAATGCCAATTCGTGAGCAAAGGTTCGGAAAGCCTCCGAGCGCGCCACAAAATCGGTTTCGCAATTGACTTCCACCATCACACCCACACGACCATTCCCATGCGAGTATAGCTCCAGCACACCTTCAGATGCTTCGCGGTCCGCACGCTTGGCCGCCTGGGCCAGGCCCTTCTCACGCAGGAAATCTACCGCCTTATCGAAATCGCCATTCGCCTGCTCCAGTGCCTTGCGGCAATCCAAAACACCGGCGCCGGTTGCTTCACGTAATTCTTTGATTTGTTCAGTTGTGATTGCCATTTACAGGACCTCTTGGGATCTAATTTTCTTCGTCCGTTGTTTCTTCAATCGCGTCTCCTTCAGCCTCGTCGGCGAGTTCTTCGGGCTCGGCCTCTTCCAAATTGATCTCAGAGTCCTCTACCGCTTCCTCGACATCCATTTTCACTTCTTCTTCCACCGTTTCTTCAGTCATCCGAGGCGCAAGCTTTGCCAGCGTTGCTGCGCCAAGCAGATCCTCGTCGGAAAGCTCTTGCTCCTCCAGCGCCACCGCGGCAACGGTTTGCGCAGCTTCTTCTTCCACGATATCTTCCTTGCGCAATCCCAACCCTTCAAAAGCAGCGTCAGCAATCTTTCCTACCACCAGCTTGATCGCGCGGATGGCATCATCATTGGATGGGATGACGTAATCGATGTCGCGCGGATCACAGTTCGTATCTACCATCGCCACCACCGGAATATTGAGCAGATTGGCCTCATGGATTGCTGTCGTTTCGCGCGACACATCTACCACAAATACCATATCCGGAACCCGAACCATCTTGCGCACACCAGTCAGCAGACCTTCCAGGCGCTCGATCTCGCGGCTCAGGATCAGGGCTTCCTTCTTCGTAATCCGACCAAAATCGCCCGTGTCGCGCATGCGCTCCAAACGATCCAGTTCGTTGATGCGCTGCCGGATAGTACGCCAGTTTGTCAACATGCCGCCCAGCCAGCGGGCAGTGACGTAAGGCATGGAACAGCGGGTAGCCTCTAGCTGCACAGTCTCCTGCGCCTGGCGCTTGGTGCCCACGAACAACACCGTACCGCCTTCCGCAACGGTATCGCGCACTGCATTAAAAGCCTGGTCTAGCGCTTTGGAAGTTTTCTGCAAATCGATGATGTGGATCCCATTGCGCTCTGTAAAAATAAAAGGCTTCATGGCTGGGTTCCACTTATGAGTGCGATGACCGAAGTGGACGCCGGATTCCAATAAAGCCTTCATAGGTACGACTGCCATATTCAATTCTCCTTTGCGTTTTTCCTCCGCTCCCCTCACTCCTGCCAGGCGCCGCGCTCGATCAGGCTGGTAAGTTTTCTCGCGCGGCACGCCCCGGCAAGTCAGGAAGCGTGTGTGATAGGTGCCTTTTCTGGCACGGTCGCTGAGTATACCACAGGTGAAGGTAAGCCGCAAGAATGAAGTTTGACCGGGTGCATGAAAAGGTTGTTATCCCACAACTTTTAAGTGCTCCCCTTGCCCCCCCCGCACCCGAGAGTCAAACTTCATAAGCCTTACAGCATACCGCGCGCAATAAAGATCATGGATACGGCGTCGGCTCCGCAACCGTCTCTGGCGCCGCCCCCGTCCCGCTCACCGCCGCCGCATCTTCCGCCGTCTCCGGCATCCCGCCCATGATCCAGCGCACAAAGATATCCAATAACTCCGGCTTCAGCGCCTTCGTCGGCGGCATCGGACCCCCAGCCTCGATCTCCTGCCGATTCAGCATCAGAATCGTATTGCTGTTCATATCGCCCGCCACCAGGTTCGGCGCATGGTCCCCCGTATTAATGATTTCGTCATACGTCGACATAAAATAATTGTTGTTATTTTTCCCTTCGCGATGACAGGACACACAGTAGCGCTTAACGATCGGCTGGATATGCACCTCGTAAGATGGCACCTCATCCGGCCCCAAGGCCGGCATGGCTGCCGCCTGCGTCACCTCCGCCGGGATCTCGGCGCGGTCGTCCCAGGTGTAGCGCATAAAGGCTACAATGGCTTCTATCTCACCCGGTCCCAATTCACCGCCAAAGGAGCGCCCAAAGGGCGTCATCGCCGGTTCCGATTCCGGCTGCCCATAGTCGATAATGTTGTATAGCGTGTCATCCGTGAAAGTGTACATCAGGTCGCGCGTATTGATGGCCTCCAGCACCACCCCTTCAAACCCCTCCACACCCTTCACCTCGCCACCCTCCCCTTCCGCGCCGTGGCACTCCACACATTGAATGCCATAATGCTCCTCGCCCAGCAGAATCTGCTCGCTCAGCGTTGAAGCGAGTGCAGCGGATTCTGCCTGCGGCGGGGTAGTCGCCACAGCCCGGATCGTCAGCCCGATCATCGCCACCACGATCACACCCATGATCGTGATCCCCAATCGCCGTTTGCTCCAATGGCGGTTTGGATTACGGTCGTAAAATGGCAGCAGCAGCAAAGCCAGCACCGCAATCCCCGGAATCACCGCCGTCCCCACCCATTCCAGCACCCCGGGAAAGAACTTCAACATCTCAAACAGAAATAGAAAGTACCATTCCGGGCGCGGTACGTATGAGGAATCGCCGGGATCGGCTTTCGGCTCCTGGGCCACCCCCACAAAAGTAGCCAGCATCACCAGCAGCAGGAAGAGCGCAAACGTGATCAGCAGGTCTTTGTAAATGATATCCGGCCAGAACTTAACCCCCTCTTGCTTGGCCTTGCTGTATTTGTCTTTGTACTGCTTCTTTTGTTCTTCGTTCATCGCCGCGCTCCTTTGTCAATCTTCTTTGCTGGGAACCGCAGAAATGCCGATGCGGATGACCATGTACAGGTGCACACCGATCATCGCCGCAATTACCGCCGGCAGCCACCAGATGTGCACCGAAAAGAACCGCGCCAGCGTCACCGCACTCAGATCGCTGCCGCCGCGCAGCACCTCGTTAATGAACGGCCCAATCACCGGCACCGTCCCAGCAATGGATGTGCCCACCGTCGTTGCCCAATATGCCTTCTGGTTCCAGGGCAAAAGATAACCTGTGAAACCCATCCCCAAAGTGCACAGCAGTAAAACAACCCCCGTAACCCACGTGAACTCGCGTGGGTATTTATACGCCCCAAAGAAGAACGTCCGCAGCATGTGCATGAACACCGTCACCACCATCAGGCTCGCCCCCCAATGATGGATGCCTCGGATCAGCCAGCCGAACGTCACCCCATTCATAATATATTGAATACTGTCGTATGCATGGTCTGGAGAGGGCACATAATACACCGTCAGCATCATCCCAGTAACCCCCTGGATCAAAAACAAGAACAGACTCGCACTGCCCAGCGTGAACCACCAGTTCACCTTAGGCACTTTGCGATCCAGAACCGTGCTATAGATCGTGCTCAACCCCAGCCGTTCATCTAACCAGGTAAGTGTTTTCTGGAACATGGTTATCCTTCCACAAAGCGAATGAAGAGATTGCCATCCTCGATTTTTGTCTCGTAAGCATCCAACGGCCGCGGCGGAGGCCCGCTTAGAACTGTCCCATCTTTGCTAAAAGTGGCATCATGGCACGGGCAGAAGTACACCTGGCGGTCTTCCTTCCACGTCACCCGGCAGCTCAGGTGCGTGCAGGTATTGGAAAGCACAGTCACCTCGTCCCCGCTCCCGCGGATTACATACGCCCCGTAGCTGTTCACCGTCTTCTCCCAGCCATTCACCTTGCTGCGCGTGAAACTGAAAGCAGTGGGCGTATCGATGGGGTAACTTTCCAACGGGCCCAGCGGCACCCACGCATCCGACTTCTGGCCGCGCAGGGCTGGCGAAAGCAGGTACCCGATCGCCGGTAAACCGACGATCGCACCCATCACCGAGCCCAGAAAAGCTGTCACAACGGTGACAAAGTCGCGGCGGCTCATGTGTTGATAACCCGGCATGTGAACCTCCTGTAAAAGTAATTGTTTTTGGGGCCAGCCCCAACCCCCCCCCAGATCCCGAAATTAACGCATGATACTATTGTAGATCAGATATTTACAGGATGATAAGGATGAGTGGAACGAATAATCTATGAGTATTGTCACTTTTCTTTCCTGAAACACGAGTGTGATAATTGAGTTAGTCCACTTTCCCAAGATCGCCACCTTCCCCTCAACGACAAAGCCCGCCTAAGTCTTCTGTCCTTCAGGGTGGCTGGCGGTCGCCAATCCCATGCTAAGGAGGAACTCATGGCCTTTGGAAGATTGATCGGTTTGCAAGGGCTGCGCTATAAAGGAGGAGGCCCCATGCTAGCTTTCCTTCTCCATCGCCTGACCGCATTAGGCATCATCCTGTTCGTCGGTTTGCATGTCCTCGCATCCTTTTCCATGCAGCAGTTAGTGTGGGGAGATTTCGGCATCTTCATCAACACCATCTACGAGTCTCCCTGGTTCCAGATCTTCGTCATCTTCTGCGTCCTGTACCATGCCCTCAACGGCCTGCGCATCGTCATCATGGATTTCTGGCCCAGCCTGCTCAAATATCAGCGCGAAGCATTGTGGCTCCAGTGGATGATCTTCGTCCCCGTGTATGCCCTCACCGTGTTCATCGTCATCCGCCTTGCCCTCGCAGGCGGCTGATCAGCATAAGGAGATGAGATTATGACCTCCCGAGTAGTTCCCCAGCGCGGCTTCAACCTGGACTATATCATGTTCATCTTCACCCGCATCTCTGGCCTATCCATCATCCTCCTCGCCCTCATCGGCCTGGTCAGCGCATTCGTCATGGGCGCCCGTACCCAAATGGACCTCGGCACCCTCCTGCGCTGGACCTTCCTCCCCAACCCCAACCATGTCGTCAACAGCGATATCCCCGATGTCACCCTCGGTTGGGCCAATGCCTATTGGAACACCATGCAGTTTATGATTGTCTTCTTTGCCTTCACCCATGCCGCCAACGGCCTGCGCATGATCCTAGAAGATTACATCAACCGCGGAATTGGGCAGCTTCTCGTGCGTGCCCTCTTCTTCCTGCTCTGGCTGTTCATGCTCATCCTGGCCGTTTTTGTCATTCTATCCTCATAGCGCCCGGAGATTCAAAGGAGAGACTATGAAAAACCATCAATTCGACGTCGTCGTTGTGGGCGCCGGCGGCGCAGGCCTCATGGCCGCCCTCTACGCCTCCAAGACCGCCAATATCGCCGTCCTCAGCAAGCTTTACCCCACCCGTTCCCACACCGGCACTGCCCAGGGTGGCGTGGGTGCCGCCCTCGGCAACGACGAAGAAGACCATTGGGAATGGCACGCCTTCGATACCATCAAAGGCTCCGATTACCTCGGCGACCAGGATGCCATCGAATTCATGTGCGAAGAAGCCGTTGCCGCTGTCTATGAGCTCGAGCACTACGGCCTCCCCTTCTCCCGCACAGCCGCCGGCAAGATCGCCCAGCGCCCCTTTGGCGGCCACACCAATAACGTCACCAAAAAACCCGTCCGCCGCGCCTGCTATGCCGCCGACCGCACCGGCCACATGATCCTCCAGACCCTCTACCAGCAGTGC
>JAFGBV010000225.1 GCA_016932955.1 Anaerolineales bacterium
CAGTGTGCTCGCGTATCCAGACCATCGCCCGGATATCCGGGCGGGTGACCATGGTAAAATCTTCCGGCTTGGAAATCCCCCGCTGCCCCCACGCCGCCCATATCCCAACCAGTACCAATACGATGGAGATGATTGCCTGCCCCCATCTTCCCCAGCGGCACAGGGCGCCGGCAATCTGCCCGATCAACCAGCCGCTAAGCAATCCAGCCGGGATGTATAAAGCGATCAACACCGCAAAACTCTGTACCATGTGCGCCCCAGGCACGCGCAAGAGCACCAACGCAAAGATCGAGGCCAGCTCAGCCGCCCACAATACCATCGCTGCCACCAGCCACTCCCGGCGAATCAGACTGGCAGCGAAAGCCAGCAACACGAGCGATAATAGCGGCTTCGGAAGATAAAAATTGAAATCTTTCCACGTCTGGTAATCAATCCGAACCCCCTCCCATAATGACTGGCTACTTGCTTCCTGTGTCGCCGTGTCCACCAACGCTCCCCCGACCAGGCGCACCCCCCATGGCAAAAAGAGAATTGCTCCCAACAAAGCCACTAACGCCAGCGCCAACGATCCGCGAATTAGAATCCGTAGTACAGATCGAGCCGCTCCGTTTCTTTGGCGAATTTGAGCCACCCCCCATGCCAGCAGCCAGGCAACAACAAATAGCGCATAATAGACAGCCATACGATAATGATTCAGTAACATCCCCGCCAAAGCAACCCCTGCCAGGAGCAATCTAAGCCACGGGAATACTGCCAGCCACTTGCGTCTCTGATCCTTCCCGATCTTCTGCGGTTGAGAGGGATTCATCTTCAGGGCGCTCTCTACTGCCCCCCACAGCAACCACAGTGCCACCGGCAACACCGTTTGCCCGGCAAGCTGCGCATACCGCCCCCAATTCACATAATATGCAGGCATCGGCGACAGTAACCCCGCCGCCAGCACCGCCCCAACACCTGCCCAACGCTCTCCCTTTGCCAGGCGCACTGCCAGAGGATAGATTGCCAGAACTGCCAATCCGTTGAGTAATTGCCCCGCCCATAAAACTGCTTGCGGTGCACTAACGCCGCTCAGCCAGGAAATCAAAGCCCCCGCGGCAGAGAACGCGTACTGTACAGATAGGCTGCGGTACGGGGCATAAGGCAGCCACGATGAAAACAGCCCGCCGTTATCGAGCATCAGCTGCGTGATCGCCGCGTGTTGCACCGCATCTCCCCACATCGGCGCTTCTAGATCATAGATCGCCCAAAAGCGCGTAGCAAATATGAATCCCAATAAGACCACCAGCGTGATCTCTGGTAAGCCGAATTGATCCTTCTCAATCCTCTGCCACAATACTACAGGATGACGCCAACCTTTCAACCCCTGCCATAACCCCTTGCGATTCCGCCAGGCAATCACACCCACGGCTGCCAGCCCTGGCAGCCAGGCATACAGAAAACCCAGGCGCACCTGCACCAAACTTCCCCACAACATCAATAACGGGTAGAGAGCCAGGCTGACACCGCCGCCAAGTCCCAGTTTCTCTCCGTAAGACAAGGTTTCCCACCCGCGCCAAAGCAGGCTCAACAGCGCCCACCCAGGCAGAATGAACAGAAATATCCCCGCCGCCAACATCCCTGCCCAAATAATCACCATGCGCCCCAGCCCTATTGCCATCGGAAGAGGTGCATATCCCAGTCCGAACGCCGTCTGTGCATCCAATGGGCGGTGCATCCGGTAAGCTGCACCTTCCAGGTAGGCGCTGGGTGCCCCCAAACCAACCTGCACGCTGCCTGAACCTTCTACTTCTAAGAACGCATAATAGTATTGACGCTGCGAAGCAGGCAAAGGCTCAAAATCGAAGCGATAATAGCGCTCTTGATCAATCTGACCTACTGGCATGCACGCCACACCTACATCCTTGTCTGAGGCAGGGTCTTCGCGCAGGTGCAATGTTATTGTTCCCTCTCCAGCGATTTCAGGCTTGAGATAGAACAACACCTCAGTCAGTCCGCCATACTTGGCGACAAATGTCTGCCCTAGGTTATGCCCTTTATCAATGGTTCCCCATGTTTCGAAAGCAGGCTGCTCATAACGCAGAATGGGTGCGCAGCCTGCCAGCAATAGCATCAACCCCAGGCTCACCAGTAGATAGTACTTTCGCCCACGCATCATATAAGGAAACCAGTGGCTCGTTGTTATAAGAGGTCGCCGCCTCGGTCAGGCTCGCTTTCCCCTGCACCTGGGGCAGAGGCTTCTATCCGGCGCAAACGGTATAGAATCTCCTCGAGTATCTTGCGGTTAAACGAAATCAGGTCAGCCACCAATCCAATCAGCAGAACCTGCGCACCTGCAATCAATAGCACGGCTGACAGGATCAGCGATTGCACATGCCCGCCGCCTAATCCTACCGCGAAATAATAAAGAAAACGCAGCCCCAGGAACAAGCCACCCGCCAGGATGACCGCTCCCAATCCTGTAAACACGCGCAATGGGCGATACATGGTGTAAGCGCGCAGGATCGTCGTCGAAGAATTAGCCAGGTAATGCGGGATACTGCGCATCAGGCGCGATGGACGTGTCTGCGGGTTTGTGCGCACTGGCACATACTTAACCGGCATATGACGCGCCCCAGCCTGAATCAGAGTCTCCAGTGTATAGGAATATTCGCTCAAAACCAACGTCCGCAGCGCTGCCTCCCTGCTAAGCGCCCGGAAACCACTGGTCGCATCGGGGATTTGCATCCCAGATGCCTGCGCAATTACCCAGCTCCCAATGCGCTGCAACACCCGTTTCATAGGCGTAAAAGCCTGCAAGGTCGCCACGCCCCGGTCTCCCACCACAATCTGTGCCTGCCCTGAGAGGATCGGCTGAACCAGATGAAGGATATCCTGTGCGTTGTACTGGTTATCTGCATCGGTGTTCACGATCAAATCCGCGCCCTGCTGCAAAGCCTTATCCAACCCAGTAGAGAAGGCTGCTGCCAAACCCAGGTGAGTCGGCAGAGATACCACATGATGCACTCCCGCCTGGCGCGCAACCTCCGCGGTGCCATCCTGGCTTCCATCGTCGATAACCATAAATTCCACAACATCAATCCCAGGTATAGCCTTTGGCAAAGAATGGATCGTCTGGGATAGATTGAGAGCTTCGTTATAGCAAGGAATCTGGATGATCAGCTTCATACTGCAAGAAATCTCAACTTGGTAAAGAAGTATACCATCATTAAATCGGGGATTTCATTCCAATTCGGTTATACTATCCCATGGAGATCTCAAGATGCCGGATCCCCTACCTTTCTTGCCGGGATCATCTTCCTCCGCTGCCCGAGGTGCCATCATCCAGCGCGCTGAGCCGCTTGCACGTTACCTGCCCCCAGTTGGCAATGGAGTCATATCAGCTTGGCTGCACCGCCAAGTATCACCAGGCGCTTGGATCCTTGATCCTTTTGGCGCTGCTCCGCGCCTGGCAATCGAATCTGCCCGTGTTGGCTACCGGGTATTGGTAGCGATCAACAATCCCATTGCGCGCTTCCTGCTCGAAATGGCAGCCGACCCGCCTCCACTGAGCGAGCTGCAAGCCGCCCTGGCCGAGCTGGCATCGGCATTTAAGGGATCAGAACGCATCGAGCCGCTTATCCGTTCACTATACCAGACGGATTGCAGCCACTGCGGACACGCCATCACTGCTGACGCCTTCCTTTGGGAGAAAGGTGCCGAAGCCCCCTATGGTCGCATCTATCGTTGCCCCAATTGCGGTGACACCGGAGAGCGCCCCACCTCCCGCGCAGATACAGATCGGTCTGCGCAAATTGGCTCTGCAGGCCTGCATCGCGCCCGCGCCCTGGAGCGCATTGCCCCACCCCATGATCCCGATCGCATTCATGCCGAAGAAGCACTAGAAGCCTACCTGCCCCGGGCAGTTTATGCGTTGTTCACCCTTTTTAATAAGCTGGATGGCTTGGAGCTATCACCCCTCCGCCGGCGCTGTCTCCATGCCCTGCTGCTCAGCGCATGCGACCAGGGCAATACGCTATGGGCACATCCCACTGCCCGTGAGCGCCCGCGCCAGATCATCATCCCAACCCGTTTTCGTGAAAACAATATCTGGCTCAGCCTGGAAAAAGCCATCGAAACTTGGCAAGCCAACCCTGGCCAGCCAGATAAAATTCCTCTCATGCTTTGGCCCGAACAACCACCACCCACTGGCGGGATCTGCATGTTCGAGGGTCGCCTCAAAGATCTTGCCGGTTCGTTAAAAGATCATCTCCCCATTCAAGCGGTTGCCGCCGCCCTCCCCCGCCCCAACCAGGCATATTGGACGCTCTGCGCGCTCTGGGCAGGTTGGTTGTGGGGTCGTGAAGCAATTGGCCCATTTAAAAGTGTTCTACGCCGCCGGCGTTATGACTGGTCCTGGCACACGAGTGCATTGCATGCCGCTCTCAGCTATTTAGCGCCTGTACTGTCTTCGGGAACACCATTCCTGGGGCTGATCGGCGAAGCAGAACCCCAATTTCTCATCGCCGCCCTTGCTGCAGCAGATGCCAGTGGCTTTGCATTGCAAAACCTGGCGCTCCGCCCAGAGTCAGCCCAGGCCCAGATCACTTGGCAACGTGAAGATGGACCATCTTCGACCGCACAGGCAAGCAGCACACTCGAAGCAGCCATAGAAATCGCCCACCAGCAAGCCGCCGATCTATTACGCCAAATAGGTGAACCCATCACCTATTTGCCTATGTTCACAGCTGGGCTGGGCGGCCTGGCACGCGCACGCCATTTCTGGCTGATGCACGCATCCTGGCAAAAAATACCCACCACAACCAAGGATGCCCA
>JAFGBV010000226.1 GCA_016932955.1 Anaerolineales bacterium
CCTGCGCCAGGATCTGCGCGACGTGCTGGCTGCCACTGCCCTGACTTCCATCTTCATCACCCACGACCTGGACGAGGCCCTGCTGCTCGGCGACCGGGTGGCGGTGTTGCTCAACGGTCGAATGCGCCAGGTTGGTCCACCGCAGGAGGTGTTTGCCACACCGCAGGACAGCGAGGTGGCAACCTTCGTAGGGGTAGAGACGATCATCCCTGGGCAGGTGCAGAGCAGCCAGGATGGCCAGTTGATCGTCGATGCCAGTGGCTTACACTTGGAAGCGGTCGGCGACCTGGCGCCAGGGCGTGCAGTGCTGTTCTGCCTGCGCCCTGAAGATATCACGCTTTGGCCGCAGGATGGTGCGCCCGCCTCCAGCGCGCGCAATCGCATCCCTGGCATGATCCGGCGCATTCTCCCCCAGGGACCGCTGGCACGCATCACAATTGACTGCGGGTTTCCTCTGGTCGCGCTGGTGACGCGCGCCTCGGTAAATGAGTTAGGACTGAGGGAGGGGCAGGAGGTAACTTCATCCTTCAAAGCAACTGCGGTGCACCTAATCCCGCGCTAAAACAAATTCCAGATTATTCCAATTCCCAGGGGGGAGTGCCGCTGCCGCCTGCCCCGCCCAACGAGGCGCGGATCGTGGCAGCCAGCTCTGGCAACACATCCGCCGTAGCAGCCAATAAACCAAAACAGCCGGCAATCATCATATCGCCAAAAGGCGTGGCAAAGTAGGGGCGCAGCAATTGCCCAGGCGCGGCGTGCAGCATCGCGCGCCGGGGGCCTGTCACCACCACATCGAAGTCACCGTTCCCCAAGGACAAGGGAGATTGGCTGTAGATCAGCGCACCATGACCATGATCGCCGAACACATGCTCATGCGCCAAACTGCCATCGGCCAGAGACAAGAGCAGGTGCTCCAGTTTTTGGCGCTGCAGCAGCCCGGTGTGGTGCTCAAAGACCCCTTCGATGGTACGCCTGCCCCCCTCCAGCGGTCCCAGGCGAAAAGCCAGGGTGTGGAAATTACCCACATTCGCCACCATGACCCGCTGAAGTGATTGCACGCGTGGGTCATATGTGGCACCCAATACGGCTGCGGGGGCGGTATCCATCACCACCAGCGGCGCTTGCACCTGTTCGGCTGAGCGCGCCACGGCCTGGAGGCGAGTCATGATGGGAGGAATATGATCCCTCGCAAAAGCAAAGGCGCTCAAGCGGTTCTCCTGACGGATACGATGGTTAAGGTAGTCAAAGCGGAATTGGCGATCCGAAACCTGCGGGGGAGCGTCGCCGTGATCAAAAGCTGCCACAGCAACCGCCGATAGGTCATCCAGGCTGACGCCGAAGATCCCCAGCGAAGCGCAGATAGCGTCGAAATCGAAGTCGTGCAGAACGATTCGCTGTACCTGCGCTGGAAGACGAATGGCCTCATCCTCGCTCACGAGAGTCAGACCCATCTCAGCAACTTTCTCCAGGTCATCGTTAAAGGAACGCGCTGCTTCTGGTGTGGCGTACACTGTCAGCCCGGCACGGATATGCGCCTCGGCAGCCCACTGGCTAGGGCCACCACCCATGATCACGCCAGTGAGCAACACAGCAACCCGATTCCGGGTAGCCTGCTGCAAGCGTTGGCGTACCATCATCGTCGGCGAAGGGACTACCAGCTTGAAGCCATTCTCCAGATCCAAGCGCGAATCGTAGAGAAAAATATCCTGCGTACCCGTGCCAATATCAACCGTTAAAATCTTCATTGGCTGCACACCTCTTAATATCTAGATCGCACTGTGCGGTCTGGTTAGTTTGCAAATGAGTTTACCACAAAGATTTCTCCTGAGAAATCAGGCGCGAATGTGAATTCTGTCACAAAAAAGCGGGATAAAGTACCCTTTTGCAATCCACATCTTTCGGTTATACTGCCACCTATCACAGAGACACAGAGGCCACCCAGTTACATGGATGCCAGCCTTTGTGTCCTTGTGTTGATTCAGGACATAGAGTAATTGTGAGGTCAGCATGGCTTTTAAAGATGAATTTGCACGTTGGGAAGAGCAGACCCGCGCTCCCGTGATTAAGAAATTCCCCGAGCGTAGGGTCAAGTTTTCCACCCCGTCGGATATCCCCCTGCCGCCGGTGTTCACGCCTGAGTATGCAGATGAAGATTACATAGAGAACCTTGGCTTTCCTGGTGAATTTCCTTTCACACGCGGCGTTCAACCCACCATGTATCGTGGGCGATTCTGGACGATGCGCCAATACGCCGGTTATGCCTCGGCAGAAGAGTCGAACCAGCGCTACCGTTACCTGCTGGAACAAGGCCAGACTGGTCTATCAGTAGCGTTTGACCTGCCCACGCAGATCGGCTACGACTCAGATGATCCGATCGCCCGCGGCGAAGTGGGCAAGGTGGGCGTTGCCATCTCATCACTGGAAGATATGGAAATGCTCTTCCGCCAGATCCCACTCGGCAAAGTCTCCACCAGCATGACGATCAACGCTCCGGCTTCCGTTCTGCTCGCCATGTATATCGCCGTTGCCAGGAAACAAGGGATAGAAGCACACCAACTGCGCGGTACGATCCAGAACGACATTTTGAAAGAATACATCGCCCGGGGCACGTACATCTTTCCGCCTGCACCGTCAATGCGCCTGATCACCGACATCTTCCAGTATTGCAAAAATGCCGTGCCGCACTGGAATACGATCAGCATCTCCGGATACCATATCCGCGAGGCAGGATCCACTGCGGTGCAAGAAGTAGCCTTCACCATGGCAAATGCCATTGCCTATGTGGATGCTGCTATCCAGGTTGGGCTCAGCGTGGACGAATTCGCCGGGCAGCTTTCCTTCTTTTTCAACGCCCACAACAATTTCCTGGAAGAAGTGGCCAAGTTCCGCGCCGCGCGCCGCATGTGGGCACGCCTGATGCGCCAGCGATTTGGGGCGCAAAAGCCTGCCTCGTGGATGCTGCGCTTTCACACCCAGACGGGTGGATCCACCCTCACCGCCCAGCAGCCGGAGAACAATGTGGTGCGCGTCACCTTGCAAGCCCTGGCAGCGGTGATGGGCGGCACACAATCCCTGCATACCAACAGCATGGACGAGGCGCTGTGGCTGCCCACCGAGAAATCTGTGCGCGTGGCGTTGCGCACGCAGCAGGTGATTGCCCACGAATCCGGAGTAGCAGATACCATTGATCCCCTGGCCGGCTCGTATGTGGTTGAGCACCTGACGGACGAGATCGAGAAGCGCGCCATGCAGTACATCCATAAAATCGATGAAATGGGCGGAGCGCTCAAAGCAATCGAGCAGGGCTACATCCAGGCAGAGATCCAAGATGCAGCCTATCACTACCAGCAAACCATTGAGCGCGAGGAGCAGATCGTGGTTGGACTCAACGCTTTCCAGGTGGATGAAAAAATGGCCTTGGAACGCCTGAAGGTAGATCCATCGATCGAAGAGAACCAGAAAAGCAGGCTGGCAGCTCTGCGTTCACACCGAGACAACCAGAAAGTCAGCGAGCTGCTCGCGCAGCTGGATGCTTCGGCGCGCAGCGATGAGAATCTGATGCCGCTTTTCATCACCTGCGTAGAAAACAATATCACCCTGGGCGAGATCTGTGGCCTGTTGCGTCGCATCTGGGGAGAATACCATTCGCCAAGCTGGATATAAGGACTGGAGGTTCAAATGACTGTTAAACGTATCGATCATGTAGCAATCCTTATAGACGATATGGAAGGTGCGCTGCGTTTCTGGCGCGATGCGCTGGGAATCACCCTCTCCCACACGACTGATGTGCCCGCAGAAATGGCGCAGGTTGCCTTCCTGCCGGTTGGCGAAAGCGAGATCGAATTAGTCAAGCCAACAACGAGCGATTCGGGGCTGGCGCGCTTCCTCGAAAAGCGCGGCCCAGGCATGCATCATGTTTGCCTGGAGGTGGATGATATTGCCGCTACGATCGCCAGCCTGAAAGAAAAAGGGGTGCAGATGATCAACGAAGAAGCCCGGTTGGACGCAGATGGGCGGAAATATGCCTTCATCCATCCCAAGAGCGCCTTAGGGGTGATGGTGGAGCTTTACGAGCTACCCAGTAAGGTTACCCAGGCTCAGCAAAAGTAAATTTACCTAAAAAAAATGCATATTGCTTAAGCATTTAACAAGATTTTATGCTACAATAATATATAGCCCGGGTGTTTGAGCCGGGCTATACACTTGTGATTACACTAAGGCATCTATGAAGAAAGCACGACTGCTATCCAAGCTACTCATCCCGGCACTGGTCATTCTTCTCTATAGTGTCGCACTATACAAAACAGCCACCGCCCCAACTGCAGGAATGGCAGTTGAAGGGCTGCAAACTGCCAGTATCGCCGTAACGAAGAGCATCCCTGTGAAGGCGGCTTCTGTTGAGGCTGCGCTGGATCCTGAACCAGTTGGAGAGGTAGCCGCTTCGATTGCATCTCCTGCCGCGGCTGGGTTAGTCGTGGTGCTGGAAATTGAGGACACCAACCGTGCATATGCCTTATCTGATTTCGAAGATGAGTTTGCGGTGATCAACGATACGATCAACAAGGTGCCGGTTGTAATCTTTATGGATAGTCAAAACCAGCGCGCGATGGCATACATTGCAGAAGCCAATGGGCAGCAATTCGTTTTCTCCTATGATGGAAAAAATATCACTGACCTCAGTGGATCGCAGTGGAGCATCAACGGCAGAGCAATCAGCGGCAGCCTGGCAGACACACGGCTGGAGCCCTTGCCGACGCTCTTGATCGACTGGAGCGACTGGGTTGCCAAACACCCGCAAACCAGCCTATACGGTCGCTAAGTAATTGGTAAGAACAGAAGAACGGGGTGTTTCACACAGATAAAGCCTGTGTGAAACACCCCGTTATCATTTACTCGCACACATACCAGGCAGCCTGGGCGCGGAACATTCGTGCGTATGGACCAGCAGCAGCCATCAACTCAGCATGAGTGCCATCCTGCACAATGCGTCCCCGCTCCATCACCAGGATGCGGTTGGCAATGCGCGCCAAACCGAGGCGGTGGGTCACAATGATCGCAGTCTTGCCACACGCGGAATTAAGGAACATCCGGTAAACCCGGTCTTCTTCAATTAGCGCTGGTACTGCTGGAAAACCGCCGTGCCCAGAGTGTATCTGGTTTCTTTATTTACCCATATCTTTCGGAGCGACTTCCTCATCCAGGAATTTTCCGCCGCTGATTGTTTTATCGATCAAGCGCCTCTGGGCATCGAATTTTAAAATCAGCTCGATCTGTTGGAAGCACATCTGATTGCCAATGATCACCTTGCGACAGTAATAACTACTTGGGGTATCACTGTTCTCATATTCCGGGCTAAGATCGTTGCGCAGATCAATGCGCGCCGTAAGGATCTCTTTACAACGCAAGCATTGCACTTCCAGGTCATAAAAGGGATTGGACTGCGGCTGGGTAAGCATACGGCTGATTTTCTGTAAGATATTCATAGCATTCCTCGATTTCAGGCTATGCCAAACAAGGCAGAGATGATTTTCACGAGCATGGCAATCAGCGCCATGACAACACCGAATCCAAAACTGACCATCTGAACGGAGCGCAGCATATCCACGCGTTTTTTGCGGCGCACGTAGATCGCCGGGTCGGGCATTGCTTCAACCAGCCCGGGCAGCATCGCCAACAAAACCGCAGATACACAGGCAGAGAATGCAAAGCCAAACCAGCCCAGACTCATCGACAACCCCAGAATGAGATTCTTAGCCAGCATTCCGTCCACAGCGCCCCATATCACCGCGCACAAGCCCGATTGGATGCTGAACAGCCATTTGCTGGATTCCACGCGATGCTCCAGGGCGCGATGCTCTAATTCTTTGTCCATGTTTCACCTCTCATTGCCGATTCTAGCACACCCAGGCCAAGTATGCTTGCATGTTCACACACAGATGTTGCTAAGCTTGTTTCCCTTAATCATCGGTCATGCTGGTATAATCGCCTGCGCACATTGAAAGCTGTAAATGGGTCCAATACTGGAAACATTTGTGCTATAATATCGAATTGCCACCCTGGCCGAGGGGGGCATTATCCATAATCTGAACAAACAGTTAGTAGCCTGAAATGATGACCCAAACCAATCTACGCGTTGTTGGTGCACGTGTCCATAATCTTAAAAATATCACCGTCGAAATCCCGCGGGACAAACTCGTGGTGATTACTGGCTTATCCGGCTCGGGTAAATCCTCCCTCGCTTTTGACACGATCTTCGCCGAAGGCCAGCGGCGCTACGTTGAATCCCTCTCTGCTTACGCGCGGCAATTCCTGGGGCAGATGGACAAACCCGATGTGGATTACATCGAGGGACTTTCTCCAGCGGTTTCTATCGATCAGAAGGGCGTCTCGCATAATCCGCGTTCCACCGTGGGCACCGTTACAGAAGTGTATGATTACCTGCGCCTGCTCTACGCGCGCGCAGGAGTCCCACACTGCCCCGAATGCGGCCGCGAGGTGGCACGCCAGTCGGCACAGGAAATCGTGGACGCCATTGCAGCCCTCCCACAGAGCTCGCGCCTGCTGATCCTCGCCCCCCTGGTGCGCGGGCGCAAGGGCACCCACCAAGCCGTGCTGGAAGAGATCCGCAAGGCCGGTTTTGTGCGAGCGCGCGTGGATGGTACGGTCTGTTCCCTCGAAGACGATATCGAGATGGACCGCTATAAGATCCACAATATCGAAGCCGTAGTGGATCGCCTGATCTTGCAATCCAGCAGTGACGAAGACGAAAGACGGCAATTCCTCTCCCGCCTGACCGACTCGATCGAGACGGCGTTAAAATTTGGCGAGGGTTATCTGATCATTCAGGACATCACCAATGCCCAGGCGCCAAAAGACCTCTACTTCTCAGAGCACTTGGCCTGTGCCGAACATGGCTCGGTATTACCAGAGATCGAGCCACGTACCTTTTCTTTCAACACCCCGCATGGCGCCTGCCCCGAATGCCAGGGGCTGGGGGGGAAGATGGAAGTGGATCCCAATCTTTTAATTCCCGATACCGATCTCTCGCTTACAGAGGGAGCGATTGCCATCGCCGAGTGGAGCGGGCCGCGCGAAGAAGGCGGCTGGTACTGGCAAACACTTGAATCAGCAGCCCAGTACTTCGACATTGACCTCAACATTCCGGTAAAAGATCTACCACGCGAGAAACTCGATATCATCCTGTATGGCACGCACGGCCGGCAGATCACGATGACCTATCGCAACCCACAGGGAAGAGAATACTCCTTCGACCGCGAATTTGAAGGCGTGATCACTAACCTGCATCGCCGCTACAATGAGAGCAATTCGGAATACCAGCGGGAAAAGATTTCCTTGTATATGAGCATGCGCTCCTGCCCGACTTGCGGCGGGGCGCGCTTGCGCCGCGAAGCCCTGGCAGTGACAGTGGATGGTAAAAATATCGTCCAGGTGACAGAGTGGCCAATTCTGCAAACCCTGGATTGGGCAAGGCGATTAAGCCAGCCCGGAACCCCGCTCACTGCCCGCCAGCAAGCAATCAGCGAGCGCATCCTCAAGGAGATTGTCGAACGGCTTGGCTTCCTGGTCGATGTAGGATTAGATTACCTCACTCTGCAGCGAGCTGCAGGATCGCTTTCTGGTGGTGAGGCGCAGCGTATCCGCCTGGCAACCCAGATCGGCTCGCGCTTGATGGGCGTGCTCTACGTGCTCGACGAGCCGTCTATTGGGCTGCACCCACGTGATAATGCCCGCCTCTTGCGCACGCTGAAGGGCTTGCGAGACCTGGGGAATACCGTGCTGGTGGTTGAGCATGATGCTGAAACCATCCTGGAATCAGATTGGATCCTGGATCTGGGACCCGGCGCAGGCGAACATGGCGGGGAAATCGTCGCTGAAGGGACTGTACAGGATATCCTGCAGCACCCTACCTCGCTCACGGGGGCATATCTCTCAGGACGGATGAAGGTGGATATCCCCATCCATCGTCGCAAAGGGAACGGCAAGCACCTGCGGATCGTGGGAGCGCGTGAGAACAACCTAAAAAATATCAACGTGGATATTCCGCTGGGCAAATTTGTCTGCATCACCGGCGTATCTGGCTCAGGTAAATCAACGCTGATGATTGAAATCCTTTATAAGACACTGGCAGCCCGGCTGCACGGCGCTCACAGCCTGCCTGGAGAGCACGACCGCATCGAAGGCCTGGAGCACATCGACAAGATCATCAATATCGACCAATCGCCGATTGGCCGCACCCCACGCTCGAACCCAGGCACCTACACTGGCCTCTTCGACCACATCCGCAGCCTGTTCGCCGAGCTGCCCGAGAGCAAGATGCGCGGCTACAAGCCAGGGCGTTTTTCCTTCAATGTACACGGCGGGCGCTGTGAAGCATGCCAGGGTCAAGGGCAACTGCGCATTGAGATGCAGTTCCTTCCAGATGTTTACGTTCCATGTGATGTCTGCCACGGGGCACGTTTCAACCGTGAGACCCTACAGGTGCGCTTCAAAGGACTCAATATTGCTGAGATTCTCGACCTGACGGTGGACCATGCCCTGGAGATCTTTGAGGCATTCCCCACCATGACCTCGCGCCTGCAAACGCTGCAGGATGTTGGATTGGGATATATTCGGGTAGGGCAGCCCGCCCCCACTCTCTCTGGTGGTGAGGCGCAGCGTGTCAAGCTAGCGCGTGAGCTATCCAAACGCGCCACCGGGCGCACCCTTTACGTGCTCGATGAGCCCTCCGTGGGCTTGCACGCCGCTGACGTTCACAAGCTCATTGAAGTGCTGCAACGCCTGGTAGACGCCGGGAACAGCATCCTGATCATTGAACACAACCTGGATATCATCAAGGTCGCAGATTATATCATCGACTTGGGACCCGAGGGCGGTGACCGAGGTGGTGAGTTGGTTGCCCAAGGCACACCCGAAGCCGTTTGCGCCAATGATGCCTCTTATA
Source organism: Anaerolineales bacterium (assembly GCA_016932955.1). Next base: position 8,963 of record JAFGBV010000226.1, read on the forward strand.
CGGGGAACTTTTTGCGCCCTTACGTTTGCAATCCCTGATCCCCTGAAACCTTGCCATTGCTGCGGATATCCGTCCGCTGGCTTATCCTATCCATTAGCCTCTGGATGATCTCATCATCCTGCGCCTGCTGCACATGGATCGCCCCATTGGGGCATACATCCAGGCAAAGTCCGCAGCCCACGCAGTGATCGGCGATGACCGCGCGTGTGCAATTGAGGGAGATTGCCCCCACCGGGCAAACACCGATGCAAGCGCCACATTCCACGCATTCATCCCCCACGGTAAAATGCAGGCCGGGCAGGCGCTGAACCACTTCGCGAAAAGAAGGCGGCCCCATGCGCAAGCCGCGGCGCACCGCACAGCAGCAGTCACAGCAGAAGCAAATAGTCAGCGTACGGCGAAAGGGGACATTGAGCAGGATCGAATCGTAGATGGTATGCGCCACCAACGGCACCAGCCCAGCGTTCATCGCCTTCTGCAGGTGCTCCACTGCCGCTTCAGCAGAGACAGAACGCCCCAGCGAGGAATGGATCATTGCTGCGCCATGCCCCAGGAACAGGCAGCCCAGCGTATGCGGGTATGCCTGGCAATCTTCCTTGGAGCGGCAAATACACGCATTCATGATGAAATGGGCGCTTGATTGCTCAATCAGGGATTGCAGGAGGGTATAGGGCAGGGCAGTGCTTGCAGGCCGCTCGATTGCCTCATTTACTGGGATGATTGTTGCATGATTGTAGCGTGAGCCGAGGAATGGGCGCACCAGTGCACCCACACCAGGCCAGTTGCCCATGCGAAAGCCTGCCCCTACCAGCGGCCATAATTGCAAAATGAGGTCATAGATGCGCTTGGGGTATGCCATAATAATTTCTGCATTATATTACATTATGGCGCACAGTTCATTGCGCGGAGGAAAATTACGCTTTAATCAAGCTGCATTTTCTGGAACAACCATGCTCCTACCGCAAAATACAGCAAGGTCAGGGTTGCCAATGCCCCCAGCTCGTAGGTCACATCCCCCACACCTGCGCCTAAGGTAAAAACCTTATTCAGCGCCTCCACGGCGTGTGTGGTAGGCAATAGATCATAGAGACTGATCGCCCTGCCGGCAACTGTGAACAAGACAGTTTTCGGGATGGGAAATATCGCCCCCGAAAAGAACATAAACAAACCGAGGGGGAAATTTGCAATAATGAATGCCTGCGATACGGTGCGAGAAAAAGCCGCCACCACCAGACCAGAGCCGATGATTGCCAGGCTAGTGAGCACACCTACCAGCAACGCCAACCAAAGCGGCCCCTGGCTGCGAAAACCACAGGCGATAGCAGTCAGGTACGCCAGCAGCTCGGCTGCCAGCCCCACCAGCACCAGCGCTACACTCATCCCGCCGAGCAGCTCGCAGGCGCGCAGGCGCGTCAAACGCAAGCGGCGCAGCGTACCGGCCTCGGCTTCGCGGGCAACCATCATCGATGCCAGAAAAACAAGCATCATAATGGCGAAGATCAACACACCCGGCACATAGAGCTCGAACTCCGTTCGCGCGGCAGAAACTCCGAGAGGCTCTTCAATATACTGAACAAGCGGCGGCTGGCCAGTGGCTTGCTGCAGATAACTTTCCGTGCCTGTCAATGCCAGCATGCTGGCAACCGTATAGTATGGATTGGTCAGGTCACCGCCGAATGATATTGTAATGGAAGCTGTATGGTCGCCAGCTTGCGCGGCCAGCACAGAACGCGAAAAATCAGGTGGAATGGCGATGAATACCAGGGCACCTCGCTCGCGCAGCAAATCCTCAGCCGCCTCCCGGTCTGCTACAGGTTTCAGCCGCAAAATGGGCTGGCCGGCAGCATAGCTGACCTGGCCCAGCGCGGCGACCAGTTCCTCACCGAGAATGACCTGCTCTCCATTGGTTAATATTGCCCCTTCATCCTCGTTGACGATTGCCACAGAATAGGCGGTGGATCCGCCAGCGGTAAACAAATAATAAGCAAACACAAAGAACGGTGCAAATACCAGGGTCAGGCTCAGGGTCAGCCAGTCTCGCCAGATCTCACGTAGACTTTTACGAAAGACACCCAGGGTGCGCAACACACTCTGCGAGAAAGCCTTCATTGGCGCAACCTCCTTCCGGTGAGTTGAATGAAGACATCTTCCAGCGTGTTCGCACGCAGGTTTAACTCGGCGATGGTGATCGCGCTGCTGTGTAACAGCTCCAGGATGGCTGGCAGATGCGTGGCGGCATGCAACGCGCGCAGGCGCAGGAGGCTGGATGTCTCATCATAATCAACCACCGCCACCAACTGGCGTAATCTCTCACAAGCAGAGTGCACCAATTCTCGCGCTGGATTCCCCAGCAGAGCGATCTCCACCACATCCCCTGGCCCCAGGCGCTGCTTCAGGGCCTCTGGCGTGTCCACCTCCAGGAGCTCGCCATGGTCCATAATTACCAGGCGATCTACAACGCGATCGGCCTCGTCCATATTATGCGTGGTCAGGAGGATGGTTTTCTGGTGAGCCAGGGATAAGATGTACTCGCGCACCTTCACACGGCTTTGGGGATCTAACCCGGCTTCCGGCTCATCCAAAACCACCAGATCAGGGTCGTGAACCAGCGCCAGGGCAAGGTTCAGGCGGCGCTGCATACCGCCAGAGAGTGTGCGCGCCTGTTTATCACGTTTCTCGGTCAAGTCCAGCTCTTCCAGCAGGCACTCGCTACGCTGGCGCGCCTTTTTACCAGAAAGACCATACATATCGCCAACAAACTGCAACTGCTCCAGGCAGGTCAGGCGCTCCCAAAGAACCATATCCTGCGGACAAACGCCAATGCGGAAGCGGGACTCTGTATGTAAATCCATCTTTTTACCATGTAGGAACACCTGACCAGAATCAGGCTTAAGCAGTCCACAAATCATGTTGATGGAGGTGGTCTTACCCGCGCCATTGGGGCCCAAAAAGCCAAACACCTCCCCGCGATACACTTCCAAATCCAGGTGCTTGACTGCCTCGAGCGAACCAAAGCGTTTGCAAAGTCCTACCGTCTGAAGAACAGTCTCAACCATTTCCAGCCTCCTATTCCCCGGCCTCGTGCAAATTTCCCCATTCTTCCATCAGTGCATCCAATTCCTTCTGCACGCGCACATATTCGTTTCCCAGCTTATTCACCTTGGTCAGGTCAGTGGGTGGATTTTCCAGCTTCTTTGCCAAAAAAGCCAGCTCATGCTCCAGGTTAGTGATCTGATTTTCCAAATCGTGCAAGCGTGCGCGACGGCGGCGCTCAGCGCTGGATGAACGCAGCTTTTTCCCGAGCGATGGGGAGGCCTGATGGCGTGCTCCTACCTGGACTTTCTCTGCCTCGCGTTGCGCTTCTAGCTCAGCTTTGTACTGACTATAAGTGCCCTTATATACGTTCAGAATACTCTGTTCTTCATCAATCTCCCAGATCTGTGTAGCCAGCGCATCGATCAAGTAGCGATCATGCGATACGATCAGGATCGTCCCATTGAACTCGGCTAAAACATCCTGTAAGATCTCCTGGGAAGTGATATCGAGATGGTTGGTGGGTTCGTCGAGTAGCAGGAGATTTGCCCCGCCCAAAGCAAGCTTTGCCAACGCCAACCTGCCGCGTTCTCCTCCCGAAAGGACAGCTACCGGTTTAAAAACTTCTTCCCCAATGAACAGGAAACGCGCCAGATAATCGCGAATTTCTGCCAGCAGCATATTGGGTGAGACGGCATCGATCTCCTGCACCAGTGTGCGGGTGGGATCCAGGCCCTCATGCGCCTGGGCAAAATAACCGATCTTCAGGCTGGCACCCAGGCTCACCTCCCCTTCTAGCGGGGCTACCTGTTCCAGGATCGTCTTCAGAAAGGTGGTCTTCCCAGCGCCATTCGGCCCAATCAACGCCGCTGTCTCTAAACGGCGTAGCTCGATATCACTCGCCTGGAAAAGGGGATTGCCAGGGTATCCTACCCGCAGGTCATGCGTGCGCAGAACGATCTCACCGCTGCGCTGGTCAGCTCCGAGGCGCAAGTGCAGCCGGGGCGGGCGATTGGCAGGCTCCTTCAAAGCACGCACGCGCCGATAGGCCTCTTCCACGCTCATCGGGCCGACCGATAAATTCACATCCTCGCTCACCTCCCCCCAGGAACGGCTGATGGCTGCTTCTAACCCAACCTGTTCGATCGCCTGGAGCAGGCGGCTCAGCCTGCGCAGCCTGCCGCGCGCCTGGGCAACACCCTGGCCAGATATGTTGCGTTTGATGTAATCGACTTCTTTCTCCAGGCGCTCCTTCTCGGATTCGAACACCTTCTGGCGGCGCTCCCAGCGATCCTGGCGTTGCTGGAGGTAGGCGCTGTAATTTCCATGGTACAGTTCAAAGCCCGCCCGGCTCATTTCCCAGATCGTATTCACCACCCGGTCCAGGAAATATCGGTCGTGGGAAACGATCAGCGTAGCTCCCTCCCACTGCCCCAGGTAACCTTCCAGCCATTCCACTGCCTGGATATCCAGGTGGTTGGTCGGCTCATCCAGAATGAGCAAGTCCGGTCCAGAGAGCAGAAGGCGGGCCAGAAGCGCTCGCGTGCGCTGGCCACCGGAGAGGTGGTTGAGCGGATAATAAAATTCTTCACGGCTGAAACCCAACCCGGTCAGCACCTGCTCAATTCGGTTGAGATAGGTGTACCCCCCTTTATGCTCAAAATCGGCTTGCAGCGTGCCATAACGGGAAAGAACCTCTTCTGTTTGATTGGGATCACTCATAGCGCTTTCTAGCGCTGCTAATTCGGCCTCCTGTGCCTGCAAATCCGCAAAAGGCTGTAAGCACTCCTCCCATAATGAGCGAACCGATTGAAAACCTGCCTCTTGCGGCAGGTTACCGATCTGCAGGTTACGAGCGCGGCTCACCCGCCCTGCTGAAGGTGCATCCTCACCTGCCAGGATGCGCAACAGAGTTGTCTTCCCGATCCCATTTGGGCCTACAATCGCGATTCGAGCACGTTTGGGAATGCTGAGGCTGATCTGGGAAAATATATCAACCGACCCAAACGACTTCGCCAGGTTTTGTGCAGTGATCAGCGACATGCCGTTCGCCTACCCTTGGGGAACTTTTTTCTACCTATGAGCGTCAGGATACTGGTACCAATCCTGCAACTGGACAGGCATCATTATTTTACCCTAACCATTGTGCGAAACCTGTCCATGTTATAATCACACGTCATGAAAGAATTGCGCTCCCGTACCTTTCTCCGCAACCTACAGATGACTCCTATCCTGTGGGTGCTTTTGATTGCCTTTTTCATCACTGTTTCCATTACCGCGTACCTAACCTTTATTGTTGTGCGCGAGATCATGTCCACCCGCATCGGCTCTGCCAACCCTCCGCAGATCAGCCTGGTGGAAACGACCCCCGGGGCTGAGCCGATGGTGGTGATTGACCAGAATACAATATTACAACCCAATTATGGCCCAACCCCCATGCCGTGGGACAAAGCCGGGCCTGTCACCATCTTGCTTGTCGGCCTGGATTATCGCGATTGGGAAGAAGGCGGGCCATCGCGCACGGATACGATGATCCTGATGACTATGAACCCCGACACTCGCACAGCCGGGATGCTTTCCATCCCGCGCGACCTGTGGGTCAATATCCCAGGCTTTGAATATGGTAAGATCAACACAGCATACTACCTCGGTGATTTATACGATGTAGAAGGGGGCGGTCCAGGGCTGGCGATCCGGACTGTGGAGCAACTCTTAGGTGTTGAGATCAACTACTACGCACAGATCGATTTCGTGGCTTTTGAACGATTTATCGATGAAATCGGCGGCATCGAGGTGGAAGTCCCTTACGAGATGACGGTGGATCCCATCGGCCCGGATAACACAGTCACCTTGCTGTCGGGCTTGCAGACCCTGGATGGCCCCACTGCGCTGGCATACGCCCGCAACCGCGACACCTTTGGCGGCGACTTTGACCGCGCCGCACGCCAGCAGCAAGTGGTCATGGCCATTCGCAGCCGTATCCTGGATACCAACCTGCTCCCTGAACTGATCGCCCGTTCACCGGTGCTGTACCAGCAGCTCTCCAATGGGATTTTTTCTAACCTCACCTTGCAGGAGGTGATCGAACTCGCTTGGGTAGCAGCGCAGATTCCCCAAGAGAACATTACGACCGCCGTCATCGGCGCTGAACAGGTCACCATGTCTGTTTCTCCGGATGGCCTGGATATTCTCATGCCTGATCCCGACGCCATTCGCCAATTGCGTGACCTGGTGTTTGCCGGTGAGGGCTCCGTGAGCCCCTCTGCCACGATTATCATGAGCAGCCCGGAAGAAATGCGCCAGGCCGAAGCTGCCACTGTCTCCATTCTGAATGCCACCGCCACAGCTGGCCTGGCTGCCGAGACCAGTGAATTCCTGAGCAGTAAAGGAATCAACGTAGTGTCCACGGGCAATGCCCAACAGGCATCTGCCAATACTATTATTATTGACTATACTGGCAATCCCTACACGCTGGACTATTTGGTAGAGCTACTTCAAATAACACCCAGCAACATCTACAGCCGATACGACCCCAACAGCGCCGTGGATATCGCTATCCTGCTCGGCGATGATTGGGCGAACGGCCAATAAAAATCATGAAACAAAACAACAACTCACATAAAAAACCTTCTATTTTATTAAAACTCATTGTACCGGTGGTCTTCCTGGTCATTGCAGTTGCTACCGCTTATGTAGTATATGCAAAATCGCATGACTTCTGGCTTTCTTACGATGTAACCGCCCTGGATGGTTTTGCCATTCAAAACATCGCCACCGGCTCACCCAATGCCGAGGGCACACCAGCACCCAGCGCGATTCCCACGCTGATGGCTTCCGGCGCCACACCACAACCCTGGGATGGCGCCAGTCGGGTCACAGTGCTGGTGATGGGCCTGGACTACCGCGATTGGGAAAAAGGAGAAGGCCCGCCGCGCACAGACACGATGATCCTGATGACCATCGACCCGCTGACCAAAACTGCCGGCATGCTGAATATTCCCCGCGACTTGTGGGTAAACATCCCGGGTTTCGAGTACGGCAAGATCAACACCGCCTATTCACTGGGAGAGTCCTACCAGGTGCCAGGCGGTGGCCCAGCACTGGCGCGTGAGACTGTAGAGCTGCTCTTGGGCGTGCCCATCCAATACTATGCCCAGGTGGATTTCTACGCCTTCGAACGTTTCATCAACGAGTTGGGCGGTATCTACGTGGATGTCCCGGAAGAGATCAAGGTTGACCCGATCGGCGAGCACAACACCGTTGTGCTGGAGGCGGGCAGGCAGCTTCTGGACGGGCCAGTTGCCCTGGCTTACGCCCGCGCCCGTAACACAGAAGGGGGTGATTTTGACCGCGCTACACGCCAGCAGCAGGTTGTCGTAGCCATCCGCGACCGCGCTCTGGAGCTAGGTGTCGGCGACCTGCTATCGCGCGCGCCTGCCCTGTACGAGGAACTGGCTGCTGGCATCCACACCGATATGCCCCTCGATGTAGCCATTCAGCTCAGCCTGCTGGCCCTCGAAGTGCCAATGGATACCTTTATCCGCCGCGCTATTGCCCCCCCAGAGGCAGTTCTTCTGGCTAAATCTCCGGATGGCACGCAGGATATCCTCAAACCCGTGCCCGATAAGATCCGCTTACTGCGCGATGAGGTCTTCGCCTCTGCCAGCATGGCCAGTCCTGCTATGAGCGGGATGGAGCTGGTGGATCTGATGCAAGCCGAAGGCGCCCGCATTATCGTTCTGAATGGCACGCTGGTGGGTGGCCTGGCGGGCTCAACCCAGGCATACCTGCAATCGCAAGGCGCAAACGTTGTCAGCACTGGAGACGGTGAGTACACCACCTATACTCGGGTGATTGATTATACCGGAAATCCCTATACCACCGGCTATCTGGTAGATCTGATGAGCGTGACCCCTTATAGCTTTCGCATGGAGTACAACCCTGCCAGCGATGTTGATGTCGTCGTGATCGTAGGCGACGACTGGGCAGCCAACAACCCAATGCCATAAAGCCAGCCGTGGCCGATACACTCAGCGGCTCTGTGGAGCGCATCACTTACTACAATGCCGAGAACGGCTATAGTGTGCTGCGCCTGCGGCCCGATCAACGCCCACTGCCGTGCATCGACCGGGAGGGGCTGGTAACCATCACCGGCAACCTGCCGGAAATTTCCCCAGGCGAACATCTGCGTCTCAGCGGTCGCTGGGTCAATCACCCCAAGCATGGCCTCCAACTCCAGGCTGAAACCTGCGAGCAAATCCTGCCTGCTACGGTAGCAGGTATTCGCCGTTACCTGGGCTCCGGGCTGGTCAAGGGCATTGGACCGCGCCTGGCAGAGCGCATTGTCGTCTGCTTCGGCCGCCAAACATTGGATGTGATCGAAAACCAGCCCGAGCGCCTGCGTGAGGTGCCGGATATTGGGCCAAAGCGCTCGCACGCCATTGCAATTGCCTGGGAAGAGCAGAAGCAGGTGAAGGAAATCATGCTCTTTCTGCACAGTCACCAGGTGAGCACCAACCTGGCGGTCAAAATCTACAAGCAGTACGGCGCCCAGGCGCTCAATGTTGTGCGCAGCGATCCTTACCGCCTGGCACAAGAGATCTATGGTGTGGGTTTTAAAACCGCAGACCGTATTGCCCAGGCATTGGGGTTGCCAAACGATCATTCCTCACGGATCGAAGCTGGGGTAATCTATGCCCTCAATGAAATGACTGACGAAGGGCATGTCTATGCGCCGCAGCATCTTCTGGCTGAACGCGCTGCCGGTCTTTTAGAGCTTAGTAGTGAGCTGGTGGAGCCCGCCCTGGAGAGACTGGAGAAGGAAGCCTACATCCGGCAGGAAACCATAGGGCAAAGACTCTCAGCCGCGCAGGGAGGCAAAGGCACCCGCGAGGCAGAAGGAGTATACGGGCAGCGAGCGATCTATCTCACCGCACTATATCACAGCGAAACCGGCGTTGATGAATTCATCCGCAGGCTCACCAGCCCCATGTTTTCCAAGCTGAGCGACATGCCGCCAGCCTTCCTGGCATCCGCGCCGGAGCTTTCTATAGAGCAAAATGCAGCCATCAGAACTGCGATCTCCCACCCGCTCAGTATCCTCACCGGCGGTCCTGGCACCGGCAAAACCACCTGCATCCGCGCCCTGGTCGATCTGCTGGAGGCTTCGGGCAAACAGGTAGCGCTGGCCTCGCCAACAGGCCGCGCGGCCAAGCGCCTCTCAGAAGCAACCGGGCGGGCTGCCAGCACGATCCACCGCCTGCTAGGTTATAAACCAGGCGAAGGATTTAAACACAATGCAGACAATCCCCTGCTGGTGGATTTGCTGGTCATCGATGAAGCCTCGATGCTTGACCTGATCCTCGCTTATCACCTGCTGAAAGCGGTGCAACCTGGTACTCATCTGCTGCTGGTGGGCGATATAGATCAGTTGCCCTCCGTAGGTGCAGGTGATGTGCTGCGAGATGTGATCGCCAGCAGGATTGCCCCGGTAACCCGCCTGAGCACGATCTTCCGCCAGGCGGCTGGCTCACAGATCATCACCAATGCGCATCGTATCAACCAGGGTCTGATGCCCATTTTTAGCAAAGATAGCCAGGATCTCTTCCTGTTCACCGCCGAAGAGCCTGCTCAGGCTGCGAATTGGGTGATTGACGTGGTATGCAAGCGCATCCCGGAGAAATTCGGCTTCGATCCACGACAGCATATTCAGGTGCTGGCTCCGATGTATCGCGGTCCAGCCGGTGTGGATGCGCTCAACCAGCAGCTCCAGGCTATGCTCAACCCGCCCGATCCACGCAGGGCAGAAAAAGGCTTCTATGGGCGCGTTTTTCGCACTGGCGACAAAGTGATGCAAATCCAGAATAACTATGATAAAGAGGTGTTCAACGGCGATATAGGCCTGGTGTGCGCCATTGATCCCATTGAACACGTGCTGCAGGTTGATTTTGAAGGCCGTAGGATAGATTACGATTGGAGCGAGGCAGATCAGCTTGTACTGGCATATGCCGTCTCGGTGCACAAAGCGCAGGGGGCAGAGTTCCCCGCCGTGGTGATCCCCCTGCTCACCTCCCATTATATGATGCTGCAGCGGAATTTACTCTACACTGCGATTACGCGTGCTCGCAAGCTGTGCGTACTGGTTGGAAATCAAAAGGCGATCCGCATCGCGGTGCGCAATAACCATGTAGCGCAGCGTTTCACTGCGTTGGAATGGCGTCTGGCGCGCTGATCAGCCAGAGCCTGGCTCTTACGGCTGGGTAAAGATTAGAAGCCACGCCCCCCAATAACGCTCCCCATTTTCCCCTTCGCATTCAACGGCAGTTAAGTCCGTCACCGGCTCGCTGCCTTCAACCAGTTGTAATTCGTAAACCACGCCCGGAGTCATCGTGTAATCCGCATAACCGAGGCCAAACTCCGCCTTGAGGCCGGTGAAGAAATTATCCTGACCACCATCCCAGCGTACGATGATCTCAACGCCAGGAACAGCCTGACCGGCAGCATCTTGCGCCTGCACCTGAATCATCGGCTGCGCCAGAACTACCTCACACACCTGGATGGTCTCTGCTACCACATAGGGTGCGCCTGGCGTGGGGGTGGCAGTCAGTGTGGGAAGCGGAGTGTTGGTGTACGCAGGCTCACGCCGGGTTGGCGCAGGGGTCAATTCCACTGGCGCTGATGGTGTGCCAGCCTCAGTTGCTGCCGCCAGAAGGGGGGTCGGTGACTGCGTAGGACTTGGCTCACTAGTTGGCGGCAATGTCGAAGTGGGCAAAATGACAACTGGCGATCCTGGCTGTCCCTGGTTCAACGCCACCGCCAGCAGCCCCAGGGCGCGGCTCTCTGCTTCAGGGCGCCCTTCTGCAAGCGCTTGCTGAGCCTGGATAGTCAGGGTTTGGGCAATGTTCGCATCTTTGAGCTGATCCAGGCGGGCGCGAGCGCGCGCCAGATCACCATTCGCCAGGTAAGCAGCCGCAATCAGGGCGCGATATTGCGCCTTAAAGTCGTCCCGAAGTGCGTTGGGGGAAGCATCCACATATTCCACGGGGTCCACCAGCCAGGCATAAGAAAGCCCCAGGGCAATGCCAAGCGCCAGACCGGTCAACAAATATAATGAGCCTTTTCGTTCTCTTCTCATGGGCCAGGAACCTCCAGGGCAGGATCCCAGCTTTGCAGATCAAGCGCCAGCTTCTCCATCAAAGCAATATCTGGCTCATAGAATTCAATATCAATGGCAAATTCAATTGCGGTTTTCACCAGCTCTTGCGGCGCGGTATCGCCGAGCAAGGCCAAGCGGCGTACCGCCAGACCCAGGTCATTCTCTACAGAATAAGCCTCAGCCACCATCAGCACATAGTCTGCTTTGTAATCCACGCGCAGAGCGTCCGGCGCGGCGTCCACATATTCCACCGGATTGATCACCCAGCCAAAATACAATCCCGCTGCCGCACCCAGCCCAATGGCGATCAGGAACTTGACCCAACGTGACATACAAGCCTCACCATTTTCCCATAAACACCCACGCCCATCAAATTATCGGATTGATACGAAATCTCTTGTTGCAAGAATTCTACCAGTGTTTGTAACATCGGTGGTGGGTTTTGACAAAAAGAGCAAGCTCAGAGTAAGATGGAAGTGTCCAAACCGCCATTCACTCGGAGCCTGCTATGTCAATTGTCACGCTACGCCTACCAGATGTCAAGCGGAAAACAGGAACTCGTCCGGGGCAATGCCCCTATTGCCAGGGGGAGACC
>JAFGBV010000227.1 GCA_016932955.1 Anaerolineales bacterium
ATTCCAGCAGCGCCAGCACATTCGTCGAAACCAGGCGTGCGGCCTGCTCCGTTTCCCCGGCGGCCAGGGCGTGGTCAATCGCGTCGGGGATGAGTTCCTGGGCCTCGTACCAGGCGCTCGCCCGGCGATGCAATTCCGCCGCCAGCCCAGGGTGCGCTTGTTCGAGCATTATGTTGAGCAAATCGGCAAAAAGGTGGTGGTAGCGATACCACTGGCGATGCTCATCCAGGGGGATCAGGAACAAGTTTTTCTGGTCTAGGGCTGCTAATACCGCCTGGCTGTTGGTAATTGCCATCACAGAATTGCACAAAGGGCCGCTCAGCCGTTTCAAGATGGACGTCTTAAGCAGAAATTCGCGGATTTCTGGGGGTTGGCGGTCGAGTACTTCTTCGAACAGGTAATCTAAAATCAACCGATGGCTGCCCGTAAAAGATAGGATGAAGCCCGATGGGTCTTCGTGGTTTTGCAATGAGAGCGCTGCCATCTGCAAGCCAGCGATCCACCCCTCGGTGCGATTTTCCAGAGTGGCCACATCATTCGGATTGAGATCGAGCTTCATGCCCTGGTTCAAGAAAGCAGCCGTTTCTTCAAAAGTAAAGCGCAAATCACTTTGGCGCAGCTCTAAAAACCACTGCCGGGCGCGCCAGCGCGCCAGCGGCCAGGGTGGGTCAATGCGCGCAGCCAGAATTAGTTGAAGGGTGAATGGCAAATGCTCGATCAGGTAGACCAAATCCTGGTGGATCTGGCTTTCCGAAATGGTGTGCAGGTCATCCAGTACCAGGCACACCCGCTCTTCAAGGGCAGATAGCTGGTTCACCAATTCCGTAAGATACGCCTCCATCGATCCGGGTTGGGGAGCTCGGAAAGCCTTGAGGAGCGCATCGCCAATGTTAAACCGCTGAACCGGTGGGAGGGTGTTCAAAGCTGCAACAAAGTAACTCCAGAAGCGCGCCGGCGTGTTCTCCTCTCGTTCGAGCGATAACCAGGCAACCGGAATCTCCGCCTGGGCCTGCCACTCGCTGAGCAAGGTGCTTTTCCCATAACCGGCCGGGGCAGAGACGAGAGTCAGGCGGCAGCCCCGGACGATTCCCTCGTTCAACCGTACAATCAAATTCTCTCGGCTGACCAGGTTGCCATGCAGAGGGGGGATATGAAACTTGGTTGCCAGCAAGCTATCTGACACGGCTCGTCTCCTTTGGCGCTAGATCACATTCTATTATACGAGAGATTCGAGAAAACCCATGCACGCGAAAACAGGATCATTGGGGCTTACCGTTATGGAGGGCAGGCACTCCACAACGGCGATTGCCAAACAGCATCTAAAAATTGGATTTGTGCGAAAGCACAAAAATTGTTAGAATCCAACTCCAGCGAGGCCATCTATGGGACAAAATCTGACACTCGGTGCAAAATTCCGCTATGGACTGGCTGATCTGGTACCCAATCACACGCAAAAAACATGCCGCCCTGGTGCAGGAATTAGCCAAGCAGAGAGCCGCCAAAGGATCGGAGGAGGATATGAAGATCGTTATCATCGGTTCGGGTATGTCTGGGCTGACAGCCGGGGCCTACCTGGCTAAGGCGGGGAACGCCGTCACCATCTTCGAGCAGTTCTCCTCTCCAGGCGGGGTGACCGCCACCGTCCGGCAGGAGGGCTACGGCTGGGATATTGGCCCGCTGCTGCTGGAGGGCTTTGCCCCAGGCGACAAGGGGCGCCTCATCCTCGAGGAACTAGGCGTCAGTGAGCGGGTGCCAGCGGTGCACGAGGACCGCCTGCTCTCGATGCCGCAGTTCATGCTGCAGAAACCGGCAAGCTACGCCGGCCCATACTGGCGTCGCGAGCGCCTGAAGGAACTCTTCCCAGAAGAAAGCGACGCCCTGGACAATTATTACTCTTTCTACGACCGGATAATCGGGCTGATGTCGCTGGCCCGCCGGGCGGAGAGGGCTCGCGGTGCGGCGGCACTGGTGCTCAAGCTGCGCATGCTAATTGCCTTCCAGGCAGTCAAGAAATACGTGAACTGGAACGGCGGTCAATTGATGGATCACTACTTCAAATCGCCTGTGCTGAAGACCTTCTTCCTGGGCATTGTTGCCGACTTTGTCACTGCGCCGAGCGAATTCCCCGCCCTGGGGGTGCCGTCCATCCACCTCGAAACCGCATTTGACAAGCGCATCCCCACTTATCCAGGTACGCAGAGCGCCCAGACCGCTTACACCTACATCCTCGGCGGCTGCCAGTCGCTGGTCAATGCAGTGATGGATGTGGTGGTGAAAAACGGCGGGAAGATCCTGACGGGCTCAACCATTAAGCGTATTGTCATCGAAGACGGGCGAGTTACCGGCGTTGAGCTAGCCGACGGACGCCTCGAGCCTGCCGACCTAGTGCTGGCCTCAGGTGGAATGAAGGAGGTCTTCTTCGGTCTGGTGGGGCGTGAGCACCTGCCAGAAGAGCTCATCCGGCAGATAGAGTCCAACCGGCTGATGGAATCGGTGCTGATGGTGCATTTAGGCATCGACTTCGACCCCACTCCCTACCAGTCGGCGGCGCTGTGTTATTACTACAAGACCCAAGACTTGGAGGCAGCAGTCCAACGCCTGCGCAGCGGCGATTACCATGAGGGTGAGGAAGGCTTCCTGATTTACGCACCCTCGCTGCACTCCCCCTCCCTGGCTCCTGCCGGGAAATACGCAGTGACCATCTACACCGTCGCCCCGGATACGCTGGCCGAGGGAACCTGGTCCTCCCGCAAGGAGGAACTGGCCGATAAGCTGGTCGCACAGGCTGAGGCCCACATCCCTGGGCTACGCCTCCACACGCAGACGCGCCTGATCATGACCCCCGATGACTTCCGCCAGCGCACGCATCAAAACCATCACTCCTTTGGAGGTATCCCGCCAGTGATAGGCAACAAGCCGCCCGCACACAAGACGCCTATCGCCGGATTGTGGTTCATCGGCGCCCAGAGCGAGAGCACGGGCGGGGTGCTGAACGTGATGGTCGGCGCACAAAAGGTGGCAAAGAGGATTTTGAAAGGGGAATGAATTGGGAGAAAACGAAGGCGCCCCTGAACGGGGCGTCTTCGTTTGAGTTGGAGAGCGTTTATTTCACCGCATCCGGCCGCACTTCCTTGCCGGTCGCCGCGGACTGCAGCGCCGCCAGCGTGAACTGCAGCACCGCTTTGCCCGTCGGCCCGTCCAGCCGGGGCTGCCCGCCGGTCTTCAACTTCTCGATAAAGTCGATCGTGGCGGCAGTGAAACTGTCGTGCCACTCTACTCCCTCCACAGGAATGGGAGTGGTCTTGCCGTCCTTAAAGAGCATCAGCTCGGGCAGGTCAACCGTCTTGGCGGTGTAGCGGTTGATGAAGAGCATCCCTTTTTCGCCGATCACCTCGATGCGGTCGTCGTCGGCGTAATAGTCCGAGTAGATGCGCATCTTAGGGGTGTACTCGATATCGAGTTGACCGTAGCATTGGGAGGCTTTGTACTGGAATATGATCATCGCCGGGGCATCGATCTTAACGATCCCAGCCGCTTCCTTGACCGGCGTCTGGTCGATCCAGGCGTAGACCTTCTCCACCGGCCCGCCCAGGTAATAACCGAGCGAGAACAGGTGGTAGCCGTGATCGAATACCAGCGGCCCCCCTCCGCATAGTTTTTCATTAAAACGCCACAACCAGGCCGAGAGCGGTACCTGCCAGGCGGTATCGCTTGTACCGGTCGATATATGCATGCGAACCGCTCGTACTTCGCCAATTGCGCCAGCATCGATCATCTCCCTGGCACGCACGGCAGGAGGATAATATACAAACGTTTCGTACACCCGCAAGGTGACAGCGGCCTTTTGCGCTGCGCCGATCATTTCATCCGCTTCAGCCGCCGAAAGCGCCATCGGCTTTTGGACGGAGATATGCTTCCCGGCGGCGGCAGCCTGAACAGTCATCGAACAGTGCAAGTGGTGCGGGGTGAGCAGCTCGACAACATCCACTTCCTTGTCTTCCAGCACCTGCATGTAATCGGTATATACCTTTTCCGCCCCCCATTCTTTGGCCTTCTTATTTGCGTGGGACTTGTTGGTATCACACACAGCAACGATCCTGGCATCCTGGCGACCGCGGTACCCCAATTGATGCAGGTCGGAGATTCGCCCGCAGCCGACAATGGCAACGCGTATCGGGTTCATAAGCTACTTCTCCTGTTCCTTTGCCGCGGCCGCATCCATGGCATCCAGCCTGGCGCGCACCAGGGCATGGCTCTTGCGCGTGATCGGGTACTTGACCAACAGCGGCAGCGATGCCACGATGAATGCTGCCGGGATCAGCCCAAAGAACAGGCGAATGCCGAAGAGTGAATGCGCCGTCTGTTCCACGTTGGGCACGTAACCAAAACCGGTCAGGATCCAACCGACCGCGGCCAGCGCCAACGCCTCGGAGATTTTGGTTGCCAGGCCCCAGACACCGTAGTACATGCCGCTGCGCTGCTGCCCGGTCTGCGCCCGGTCGTAATCACCCACGTCGGCTACCATCGCCCAGGGGAAGATCCACTGCGCGGAGAAACCGAACCCGGCCAATACCGAGACGATGTAGATCAGCGGGGTAGAGGCGTGCGGCAGGAAGAAGGTCAGGGCCACTGCCAGAGCGCCGATCAACATACCCAGCGCGTAGGCTGGTCCCTTGTCCATCTTGCGGCTGAGCCATTGCCAGAATGGCAGCGAGATGGTGACGCAAATCAGCATCAAGCCCATGACCAGGGATATTTCCGCCTTCATCAGCAGTTGGTATTCGACATAATAGGCCATCAGGATCTTTATGAAGGCAAAGGAAATGTTGACGATGAAATAGATGGCGCAAAGCCAGACAAATTGCTTGTTCTTGAAGGCGACCAAAAGGGATTTGAGCGGGTTTGGCTCGGGCTGGGATATAGCAACTTTCTGGCACTCCCGGAAGCCAGCAGCGGAGATGAGAAGCGCCACCCCAGCAAAGATGCCATAGGCAATGCCAACGAAGGCGTAGCCGGTGCGCTGCAGGGCGAACAGGCCAACGATGGCCGGGGTGAGCGCCGCGCCCACCAGGTAGGCGGGGACGGCCATCACCATCCGGTATGTAGTCAGGCTGGAGCGTTCATCGTAATCGTCGGTCAACTCGGAGGTCAGAGCATAATACGGCACGTTGGTCAACGTCCAGACAGTATCAAAAAACAGGAAGGTGAGCGCAATCCACACGAAGGCCCATACCTTGTCCTGGGTGGGAACAAACCACAGCAGGGCAATGGCGATCGCCAGCGGGATAGCGCCGAAGATCATGAAGACGCGCCGCTTGCCGTAGCGCGACTTGGTTTTGTCGGTAAACCAGCCGAAAAGCGGATCGTTGATGGCGTCCCAGATCTTGCCGACCAGCAGGGCATTGCCTGCCAGGGCGGGGGCAACCAGGGCGCCATCGGTGTAAAACTTCATCAAGAAGAATTGGATCGCCGAGTTGACCAAGGCGTTGCCAAGGTCGCCGATGCCGTAGAACACTTTGGTGCGTGTGCGTAACCTGCCAGTTTGTTCAGCCATCCGAATCTCCTCTATAAAAGTTTTTGGAGCGCAGATTGAATCCGTGGGTCGCTCTCTGCCGACTCTTCCAGCAGCGGGCGGAAGGGTGGGTATGTCAGCGCGGGGCGGGTGACCTCGCCGGGCAGGGAAAGCAAAATCTCCGCCAGCGAACGGTGCGTGGCCTGCGAGACGCGCACAAGAAGATCACGACCCTGGCGCTGCGGTTCTGCGCGCTGCGGCGGGTAACCGCTCCCGGTTTCGGGTGTGAAGAGGTTATCGAAGATCATGTGCAGGTTCACATCCCCAGCCCAGCCATAGCCCTGGTTCAGCGCCAGCGAGACGCAGTTTCCAGCGTTGATGCGGGCGAACAGGAAGGCATCCAGCGGGGTCAAGACATGGCCGCAGAATACGCCCGGGTACTGCATGACCGAATTGAGATAGCCCAGCCCGGTCCCGCACCCGCCGACGACAAAGTCGACTGCCTTCAGGTGCAGCAGCAAGGCCGACATCAGCCCCGTGTGAACATAGAGCAGGGCGGGCGAGTCGCTGCCGCTGGCGTTGCCCAGGTTGAGCACCTCGTGACCGCGGCCGTCGAGCGCCTTGAGGATGTCGACATTCCTGTTGGCGGCACTGATCTCGTTGATCACGGCAATTTTCATGCTGCATCCTCCTTTCTTTCCACTACTCGCCGCGCCGCGGCGACGATACCTGCCACCGACAGGCCGCAGGCGTCCATCAGCTTATCCAGGTCGCGGCCGGTCGGGCAGAAATGATCATGAATGCCAACTCGCTCCAGGGGAACGGGGAGCGCATCCGCAAGGGTCTCAGCCACGGCGCTGCCCAAGCCACCGATGATGGTGTGCTCCTCGGCGGTGACAATTGCCCCCGTTTGCTCTGCCGCCTGCAGCAGCAGCTCGCGGTCGAGCGGCTTGAGGGTATGGATCTCGAGCAGACAGGCGTCGAGACCCTGTGTGGACAGTTCCTCCGCAGCGAGCGCACAGCGCCCGACCATTGCGCCGGTTGCCACCAGGGTCAGGTCTCTGCCCGGGCGCAGGATGCGCCCCTTGCCAATCTCGAGCTTCGTCCCCGGCTGGTGCACCGGCAGCGCCCCCGCCCGGCTGATGCGCAGGTAGACCGGGCCATCGAACTCGGCGACGAGCGGCACCCAGGCTGCCGCCTCGGCCGCGTCTGCCGGGACGATGACGGTCATGTTCGGCAGGGCACGCACGTTCGCCAAGTCGCTGATCGAGTAGTGCGTCGCCCCGTCCTTGAAATCGGACACCCCAGCATAACTAGCGGCGATCTTCACGTTGGTGCGGGCGTAGCAGACGCAGGTGCGGATCTGTTCCAGCGCCCGCAGCGACAGGATCGAGGCAAAGCCGTTGACGAAGGGGACGAAGCCGCCCAGAGCCAGCCCGGCGGCCACATCGACCATGCAGGGCTCGGCGATACCAAGGTTGAAGAAACGCTTGGGGAATTTCTCGGCGAAGAAGTTGGACAGGGTTGAGGCCGAGGTATCTACATCCAGGGCCACCACGCTTGGATTTTGCGCGCCGTATTCAGCCAGCGCACGCCCGTAGGCTTCACGCATCGAGGGTTCAGCCATTGGTCACCTCCCCGAGCTCGGTCAGGGCTTGCTTGAGCTGTTCGGCATTGGGGACGTTGCCGTGCCAGTAGGATTGGTTCTCCATGAATGAGACACCGCGTCCCTTGGTGGTATGGGCGAGCACGATCGTCGGCCGGTCGTGAACCTGCCCGGCAAGTTCAAGCCCCTCCGCCAGCTCCCGCACCGAGTGCCCATTGACCTCCGCGACGTGCCAACCACAGGCCAACCACTTATCGGCCAGCGGCTCGAGCGGCATGACCTCGGATACGGGGCCGTCCAGCTGGACATTGTTGTAATCGAGGATGGCGGTCAGGTTGGAGAGGCGGTACTTGGCAGCAGCCATCGCTCCCTCCCAAACGATCCCGCCCTGGCACTCGCCATCGCCAAGGAGCACGTAAGTGCGATAGAGCATCTTATTCAACCGCGCCGCCAGCGCCAGCCCCGCGCCGATCGCTACCCCGTGGCCGAGCAGACCGCTGGTCATGTCCACGCCAGGGGTCTTGAAGCGGTCTGGGTGGCCCTGGTGGGGGCAATCGACCTCGCCCCAGTTATCGAGCTCAGAGAGCGGGAAGAAACCGCGGCGGCTCAGGGCGGCGTACAGGACCGCCGAGGCGTGCCCTTTGCTCAGAATGAAACGGTCGCGTTCTTCCCAATTCGGTCTGGCCGGGTCGATGCGGAGAATATGGAAGTACAGCAGCGCCATAATCTCCGCCGCCGAGAGCGCCCCTCCCGGATGCCCCGCCCCGCGGCGGTGGATGAGCCGCAGGCTATCGATGCGCAGGCAACGGGCGAGCTCCTCCAATTCAATGATTTTCTCAGGGGTCAAAGTTGGCATAACACCTCGAATTTTTGAAATACAAAGGCCACCAGCGAAAACTGCCTTCCTTCTTTACGCATTACAGCCCGATCTCATGACGGATCTTCTGCACATCCTCGCACCAGTTGCCTACGTTCCAGCGCCCATAAACACCCATTCCACCCAACGGGTGGGGACCGAAATAGACCGGCAAGTGGATGAGACTCAGTCCGGGATGTTTACCGGCCTTCTCCAGCGCAGCCTGGAGCGACTCGGGCGTGCGCCCGCCGTCGAGGGCAAGCAGGCCGGGGACAGCGCGCCCCCAGGCCAGGTAGTCGACATGGATCGTGTTCCAGGTGGCAAAGCCCTGCCCGTACTGGTCATCTTGCAAGCCGGTAATGGCACCCATCCGGCTATTGTCCAGGAGCAAGATGCAGCCACGCGCACCGTGTTCGACGCCATCGATCAGGATCTGGGGGTTCATCGTGAACGAGCCGTCGCCGGTCAAGGCGAGGCCATAGAAGGGCTGCGAGGCAACCCCCGTCGCCAGCAGCGCCGAGACGGCGAATCCCATGTACGAGGCGCCGATCTCGGTGAAGGTCTGGCCGGGATGTTCATCCTCAACGATCTGGAAGCCGTTGGCCTGCACATCTCCGGCGTCGAAGAAGCAGACTGCATCTCGCCCCTTTGCCCAGTCGGCGGCAATCCTGATCGCGGCTGGCTGGGTCAGCACCGGCCCACCCCAACAGGCATCCTCGAGGGTGGGATTTTTCTCCCGCTCGGCTTTGAAGGCCTGCCATTCGGCTTTTTTCTCTGCGCAGGCCGCCAGCCATTCTTGGTGGTCCGGTTTGCCTGCCCCAAGGATTCCGTTCAATCTCACCAGCGTCCGGCGCACGTCACCAACCAGGGCCAGGGTGCGGGCGTAATGCGTGGCATCGTCCACGTCGGCATTGATGTTGATTACCCGCTTCACGTTGGGGTAGCCGGTGCGCGAACAATCCGACTGGCAAACCGCCCGTGTCCCGACTGCGATCAACAGGTCGGCGTTCTCCATCGCATAGTTGCCGGGCAGCGAGCCCTTCGAGCCGCCGACGGTCATGTTCTGCGGATGAGAATAGGGAATGCAGCCGCTGGCGATCGGGGTGTGGACCAGAACCCCACCGGAACGCTCAATCAGCGTCACCAGCTCCAAGCCAGCCATCCTCCCGCCGCCCCCGACCTTAATGATAATCCGCTCCGCCTCTCTGATCCATTGCGCTGCCCGGGCGTAATCGCCCTCCGCCGCGCCGATGGAGATTGGATGCACCTCGGGCAACTCATCCAGGTTGAAGCCTGGCAACCAGGCTGCCTGGGTGTTCATCGGCAGCAACAAGTAGAACGGTCCGGCACGGTAAGGATGGTCAACCGTCGCTGCGCCGCGTTGCAGGGCGGTAGCGAGCGAAAGCGGGGTATGCAGGCTGTAGGCGCGGCCCATCCTGGCTGCCATTTGCAGGAACAGGCCTTGTTCGTGCTTCGGAATCTGCTGCATGTTGAAGCCCTCGTCCTCGGTCGTTTCGTCGCCGAAGAGGTACCAGACGCCGATGCCGTCCGAAGCGGGGACCAGGGAGGCAGCCAGGGCATGTAATGCCCCTGGCCCAATGGAGGTCACCACGGCAGCCTTCTCGCCCGTGACCCAGCGCAGGGCGGCGGCGGCATGGGAGGCCTCGATCTCGCTGCGCACCCCAAAGGCACGCAGTTGGCCAGCCTCCTGGTAGAGGCGCAGCACCTCACCCAGCTCCGTTGAGCCGTGACCAAAGACAGTGAAATACGTGCGCACGCCCTGGCGCAGCAAGCCCAGCACCAGCGCCTCGGAGAGGGTCAGGTCAAGCCGGCCGGGCAACGCACCCGCAGCCAAGGAGGCCGCGTGTTCCGCCCGTTGGCGGGTCAATTCTTCATTGGCGGGTTTCGTATTCATTGAACCTCACATTGTTGCGTATTGTACAATATGGTTGCGCTATCATTCCAACAAAAGCGCCTGCAAGTGAATCGCAGGCGCTTTCTAGCGGGTGAAGGTCATGCGCTCCGAGAGCGCCTTCCCGATCTCAACCACGGTGGCAGCCAGCGCGGGCAGCCGCTCGGGTGTGAGCCGCGTGGCCGGGCCGGAGATGCCGATGGAGCCGACTACCTTACCGCGGTAGTCAAAGACTGCCACGGCAACGCAGCGCACGCCGGGGTCAAATTCCTCGTCGTCTACGGCATAACCCTGGCGGCGGACCTCGTCCAGATGGCGGTGCAGGGCCTCAGGGTCGGTGATGGTACGGGGCGTGAAGGATTCCAGGCGGTCGGGCAGATCCAGGCCGCCGAAGGCGAGCAGCGCCTTCCCAAGGGCAGTGCAGTGCAGGGGGTTCATCGTCCCCACCGCAGCGTTCACTCGCAGCGTAGCTGGCGACTCGACCTGGTCAATGTACAGAACCTTGTCCTGCGCCGGAACGGCCAGGTGGGCGCATTCACCGGTGACTTCCATCAACTGGCGCAGATAGGGTTTGGCTGCCTCGCGCAACGGCAGGCGGGCCAGCACGCTGCGGCTGAGACTGACCACTTGTGGGCCGAGATGGAAGCGCCGGGTGACCTGGTCCTTTTCAGCATAGCCGTAACGCGTTAGCGTGGCGACCAACCGGGAGGCGCTGCCCTTGTCCACGCCGAGGGTCTCAGCCAGTTCAGTGATGCTAGCGCCACCCTGGGCCTGGCCGAGCAGGTCGAGGATCTTCAGTCCACGCGCCAGGGATTGGATCTCGCTCATCGTTGCTGATTATACAACAATATTGCATTATTCACAACAACCAGTTCCAGGGGTGGGCGAAAAGGTTGTCAGGGGGTTGTGTGCGAACGGCATCCACCGCTTGTACACAACCCCCTAACGAAGATCAAATGTGGATCGTTTCCGGCTGACCGCCATCCACGTTAATATTCTGCCCGGTGATCCACCGGCTTTCGTCTGTGGCGAGGAAGATCACGACCGGCGCAATATCACCCGCGGGATCCCCCACTCTGCCCATCGAGTTATGGGACATCATATCCTTCACCCACTCGGAATACTCGGGGGCCAGCTTATATAGGATGGTATCCGTGATGGCAACCGGGCTGATGGTGTTGACGCGAATGCCATCCTCGCCCCATTCGCGGGCAACAACCATGGAGAGGGCGCGGATTGCCCCTTTATCGGCAGCATAGGAGGCATATAGCTCCAAACCTACCTGGTACATCCCAGAGGTGAAATTAATGATCGACGAAGACTTGCCCTTCAGGTAGGGGTAGCATAATTTCATCAGGTGCCAGTGGGCATAGACGCCGGTGTGGAGCGCGGTATCCAGCATGCTGATATCCTGGTCCAGGAAAGGCATGCGATCTGCTTCGAAATTGGCATTATTGATGAGCACGTCCACCGTCCCAAAGCGCTCAACCGTTCTTTCAACCAAATTTTTCAGGTCCTCATACTTTGAGACATCGCAGGCCAATGCGAGCACATCCGCGCCCTCCTGTTTGCATAATTCGGCGGTTTCGGCTAACTTTTCTACTCTGCGGGCACAGATCGCCATTTTAGCGCCCTCGCGCGCCAAGCAAATGGCAAGCTGCTTGCCAAGGCCTGCGCTTGCGCCGGTGAGCAAGACCACCTTCCCATCCAGCCTTTTCATGGGATTTAACTTTGGCTCGGCCAGCGGCATGATCCCTTTCTTCGCTGGCGGCTCAGCAGGCGCAGCCTCGTGCTCTGGGAGGGCTTGCAGCTTGGCGTCTATTTCTGCCAGTTTCTCCTTTGGAATTTCCGCCTGGGGAAGACCGGCAATAAACTTGAGGGTCATGCCAAATCCCATCTTCAAGCGCTTATCTTTTGAGATTCCTGGTAAACACTCCTCCAGAACTGCTGCAGCCTGGGGATTTTTCATCAGGTCACCCAATTTTGAGTTTATCGAAAACTTAGCCATGCCAGTATCTCCTCTCGTCAGGATAGGATATAGATCAACACAATCATCGTGATCAAAGATTAGCCTGGCAGCCAGTATGTCTGGGATTACCTCCGCGGCAGGTGATAGCGTCGCAGCCAGAGAAAGGGGCGCAAAACAAGATACAGGGGGAACAGCCAATCTGGCAGCGACAAATCTACCCAATCATTCTCAACAACCCACAACTGGCTGATTTCTGCAATTTTGAAACGCCAGGAGGCTTTCAACCCACTGCGGTAGCGCAGTGCATGCCAGCGGCGGAAATGCCCCTGCCCCTCGCCAAAGCCCTGCTGTAAAAGGGAGATTTTCATCGCATGCTGTGCCAGGCGCTGAACAGGGCGCTCTTCGATCAAGGATGCCAGGGGGTCAGGAACAGGTATGCCGAACAAATCTTGTACCAACAGCAATGCCTGCCCCAGCGGGCGCAGCAGATCCAGAGCAGCCATTTGCTCTTGCACAGCCAGCCAGTCGGGGCCAGGAGATTTGCGCAGAAACATGGCGATATCAGCCAGCCACTTGAATTGTTCCCAGCCATGCCGCGCCCCATGCACGATCAGATAGCAGAAAAGATCCTGCTCCGCCAGGCTGGTCAATGCTGAATTGGGCAAGGGTTGGGCACGTTCCAGGAATTGCCGTGTGGCAGATTGGGGGAAGAGCTCAGCTGTGGTGAGCGTCCAATGGATTTCGATATGGACACCCCGTTTCGGATGCGTATAATTCACGTGGTGCCGGATGCGGCGGTAAACGCGCCACTGCAAGGGGGTGATCCGAACCGGGGGGGAGACGCGCCGGTAACCGGCCTGCTGCAAGAGCGATTCGGCTTCGGCAAGCCGCGCTTCATCCAATAGCAGATCAAGGTCAGTGGTGACTCGCATGCCCATCTCACCATAAAGCAGTTGTGAAAGCGGTGGGCCTTTGAGCACGCAAAGAATGATGCCAGCCGGGGAAAGGATGGTGCTGATCGTATTCAACTCACCCATCAAACCCAAGACAGACTGGCGGTTTTGTTCGGCATGCGCTTTCAGAATATCCAGGGCTTCCGGGGAAACAAGATCAGCGGCGTGGCGCTGCAAGTTGGCATGCAGCAGCGGGGCAAGGTGGTGGCGGTCGGCTAATTCGAGCAGCAGGCTCCAATCAGGATGAGCCTGGCACAAGCCACGCAGCCGAACGATCTCATCGTCTTGAAGAGGGAAGAGGGCAGCGGCAAGCAGCAGGCGATGCTCAGGGGAAAGCTGCGCCATCCCAGCCAAGCTCGTATGCCCTCGCCCAGCCGCTGTTTTAGGGCTCATGCTGAAACCGCAGCATTTTCTCGCCTTCCAGCTCCTGCAGGAAAGCCAGCACATCGGCTGTGATCTGCTCCAAAGAGCCATTAAATTCCCGGCTCAATTGCTGGCAGAGGTCATCGACGCGGCGGGGCGTTTCCAGCAGCTCCCAAATGCGCCGTCCGATCTTATCCAGGGCAATGTAATTATCGGTAGCAGGGTTGAGGATGACAAGATCATCGTCCACCTGGGTGGTCAATAACTCTTCCACGCGGGAAAGTACTGTGTGGCTTTCTATCGTCATCGGGGTCTCCTCATGGCGTTGCGAAAATGCTAAAACCTCTTATAGCGGTTGGTCATGCTCGTCCAGACAACCAAAACGGCGCATGGTTTTACCATGAAATGCAATCATGCGTTGAACAAGCTCGGGGGAAAGCTCTTCACGCCACGCTCCTGACTGACCGCGGCGGAAGAAGGGGCTGGCGGCTTTCAGCGGTCGTTCGCGAAAACCATTTTCTTGTTCCTGGCGCTGCAGCACGTCAAAACTAGAGAAGGCCACGGCTTTACGGATGCGCTCTGGGTCAACCGGCAAGCCGCAAAACTGCACCACCGCGCCAAAAATATCCTCTGGCTCGGCGAGCAAGTCTTCATAGCGCACCAGGTGAGAGGGCAGGCCAGACTCATCCAACCAGGACTGAACGTGCCCGCTCCAATCACGCATCGGCTGGCGTAGCTGATCGGTCAGGCCTCCCAGGGCACGGGCGAGGGCGTGGGTTGGATCGCACATCTTCTCAACTGCGTCGCTGAGGCTGAGACCAAAGTGATTGGCAAAGGAGGCAACCACATCCAGGGGATTGCGCAAGATATACACCACTCCCGCGCTGATATCTGCCGGGAAGACGGAATCACCACTGGCAGTGCACCTCCAGGCATCATGAACTTTAATATACAGCGGCTGCGGATTCTCATGCACCATGCAGCGATAAACGCCCGGGCGCAACTGCTCGATCATTTCGTCGGTCAGCGCAGAGGCCTCTATCCCAACCCATTCATCGAACCACATGCGGGCACTGGCAATCGGACCGCCATCCAGTTTATTGACATCAGCAGGTGCATCACCATCGTGCAGGTAATTGGTCAGCAGCGTACGCAACCAGGTGTTTCCAGATTTAGGGTAAGAGGCGAGCCAGGTGATCATGTCTTAGGCAATCAGCGGTATTAACTGGCTGTGGATAGGATCTGGTCAACCAGGAAGTCCACGGTCCAGCGGTTTGCAGGGCGGAGGATGCGGTAAATTGCAGTTTGATCAGTAATAGCAGAGAAGGTGCGAAAAAGCCCCGGGTGTTCCTGCGGCAGCATCGGACCATAGACACACTGCTGCAGGGCAGCGAATTTGTCGGCGCCGGATAATTCAAACAGGCTGGGCACATCGAGGCCTATCTGATCTTGCAATTGGAGCAGGTAGATGGCTCTCAACTGCGCAGGGTGCTGCGCCATGGCATCTCCGGCAGGAATGGCGGCTTTCATGCGCCGCCAGGGGTAGCGCGGGGCCTGAGAGATATCCTGCCCCAGACCCTGGGCGGCATCTTCGCAGAGATGCAGTTGCGGAATGCCAGGCAGGGCGATCACCCGACCGGCGGGATCCAGTTGCAGGGCAGTGATGTCATCGGCGAGCATAGCACAGCCGCGTTCGAGCAGGGCCGCAAGGGTGGTGGATTTTCCTGCGCCTGATTCGCCCGAGACGATGACCGCAGAGGCAGCAGCAGGAGCGTCGCGCGGGGCAGGCAAAACAGCGGCATTGCCGTGGACGACGAGCATGCCACGCTGGCGCAAGAGGGCAGCCAGAACGGAATCGAGGAAGTAAAAGGCCAGCATCACATCCTCGGCTGCCGGGTTACGCTGCACGGTCACCTGACTCTCGCCCTGAACCAGGAAGCGCCCGGCGCGCGGACCGGCGCGCAGCAAGAAGGAGCCGACCGCGGCTTCCCAATTGCTCTCTTGAAGCAGGGGCGCGGCAAGATGGAATGGAACTGTTCCATAGGAGACAATGACATCTGGCGCGGCCTGCGGACTGGCAGGCATTAACACCGGGCAGGGGAAGGGAGTCTGAATGGTCAGCCCGTAGGCAGTATAGGAGAAGGAGATGATCGGGCTGCTACTTTTCATTAATGTAAGGATGGGTTGCTATGGGCGACAACCAGATCGGCAAGTTGATCCACCGTCGACCGATCACGCGGGCGGGAGAGTTTATAAACAGGCACGCCCTTGCTGATGGCAGAAGCCAGGCGGAAATAAGCCCGGTGATCGACCAGGGCATCGGCAATGTGCGTGTTATAGGTCAGTTTTCCCAGCGCAGCAAATCGATCGGCGCCGGTGCTGGTCTCGATGGAAGTCTCATCACGATTGTAGACCCGCAACCAGAAGATGGCTGTGATGGGGCATGAGGGGGGATTTGGTTGTAGGATCTTCGCATCCGCATCTTGCGGGCTGTGATCGACCTGCTCTTCTGCAAGGCTGGCTGGCATCTGGCGAATCCAGGCAGGAAGGTGATCGCCCAGCCCTAACTGCTCGATCGCCGTAGACCACAGGCGCACGTCGCGCAGGGTGGGGAAGAGGGTTGGCAGGCTGCCTTCCAGACCAATCGCAGCCAGGTCATCTGCCAGGGGTATCCAGCCACGCTGGTATAGCGCCATGAGCAAGGTGGATTTCCCTGCCCCGGAATCACCGGCGAGGAGGATGGCGCCAGAATCATGCTGGGGCTTGTCCCTGGCGTCCGAGGGGAGGAGGGCGGCAGCATGCAGGGCAAGTAACCCGCGCTGGTAAAGCAAGGCTGCCAGGGGGGTCATTTGGAGAAAGCGGATGATCTCAGCGGCGGATGCATCCGCTCCTTGCGCCAGGGGTTGAATGGTGATCGCCTGCCCGGATTCAACCAGATAACGCGCCAGGGTAGGGATCTCCAGCAGAAAGCGCCCCGGAGCCGCCTGCCAGAGCACGCCGCGCGCAACAGCGCCCTCCAGCATGGATGGTACAGGGGCGAACTGGATTGCTATATCCGGAAGCCAACTCGGGAGCATCGGTCTGATTTTACCAGATGCCGGGTCTATGGTAGCGCTCAACTTGTCTCGGTTAGCGCCGCCGCCTGATAGCCGGCAAACTGGTTGACCCACAAGCCAGCCATGACCCCGCGGGTGAGGATGGTGATGGCTTTATGAAAAGCCTGGGGGGTATCTTCGCTCTGGATCATCTGCCAGACCTGGCGCATGTGAGGCAGATCAACGTAGGCGGCGGCCGGGCCGGCGGCGAGCTCCTCCAGGGCAAGCTCAACCTCCGCGGCGCAGGCACGCAGGCGCGGCACCAGGTCACCCGCCTGGCGACCGCGTGCCCGGTTCAGGCGCACTTCATCGGGCAGCAAGCCCTGCATGGCGGCGCGTATCAACCAGCGATCCAGGCCAGTTTGCGGATCGATAAAGACACGATCGGGCACGGAGAGGGTGAACGCCAGGACGCGCACATCCGCGGTGGGGTCGCGCACCTCCAACCCGGCGGCGGCGCCGGATTCGGCGTGGAGGGCGCCAACGATCGAACGACCGGGCATGAAGATGCGACAGCGCTGCTCACGCGGGGTGCGCGGCGGCTGCAAATCGGGATCGCTGAGGCGCAATTCCAGCAGGCGCAGGCGGCGGACCAAATCTGGATGAATAGCCGACCCGCGAAACCAACTATCGGCATCCAGGCGAAGCCGCTGCCAGGCAGAGAGCAGCGCCGGGGGGGCAGCGCGTTTGAACCGCTCTTTAGCCCACTTGCGCCATCCCAAGCGGCGCAACTGAAAAGCCAGCGGCTGCGAAAACACATCCCCCGTCCAGGAGATGCCGGCGTTGCCCACCTGCCCGGTGAGCAGCACCTCACAGCCCATGAGGCGGGCGGTCTGGTTCAAATCCAGCAGCCAATAGTAATTCCCTGCCGCATGTTGAGGTTCATCGAAGACAGCCAGCATGCGGCGGATGGCCTGGATGGGGGTGATGTTTTCGGCACGGATAGGATGCAAGTCCACATTGCCGGCGTGCTGAGCCGTCGCCTGGGCAAAAGGGAATTCGTCGCCAAAGCGCTTGCCAACGTAAACACCCGGATCAGAGAGCGGCACAGAAGTCAGGGCAAGCAGGCGTTTGCCCTGCGGGCGAAGCAGCGCGGCGGCAAGCGCGGTAACAGAACTGGAATCCAGCCCGCCGCTGAGGGTTACGGCAACTTTGCCTTGACCCTCTTCACTTCCAGAAGGAGAGCGCAGGCGACAGCGAACTGCCTCGCGAAACACCTCTGAGAAAGCCTCCACATAATCTTCACGGCGGGGCAAGTGTTCTTCCGGGATATCTTCCATGCGCCAGTATTGCGCGACCCGCAGTTGATCCGGCGTCACGCTGAGGCAGTGGGCAGGAGGCAGGCGCTTGAGGGGAGCATGGATGGTGCGCTCGCCATGATAGGCCGGCCAGGAGGTCATCACCTGCGCCAGGTAAAGCTCATCCATCTCGAGCGTTGCCAGGTTCAACGCCAGCAGGGCGCGGCGGTCTGAGGCAAAAGCAAAGACGTGCGGATCAGCGTAATAATACAGGGCGGTGTTGCCATAATGGTCACGCGCCAGGAAAAGGCGCCTTTCTGCGGCGTGCCAGGCAGCGAATGCCCAATCGCCATAGATGTGCGCCGGGGTATCTTCGCCCCATTTGCGGTAGGCGAGGAACAACAGGTCGTTGTCAGTGGTCGCCCCAGCCTGCAATGTGCTCTTTAGCTCTGCACGATTATCAACCCTTCCCGCTGCGAGGAATACGATCCCGTTGGGTGTTTGCGATAAGGATTGGGCAGAAGACTCAAGAGTCGCGTTTGCGGTGGATGCACCAAGGCCAATCAAGCCATCCTGCCAGATGTACCCGCCGACTGTGCTGTCTGGGAGCAAAGCGGCGCGCATTGTTTGCAGGGCTGGCTGGGCAAGAGGGAGGCTGTGGCGATGAAAGATGCCGTAGATGCTCTGCATAGGTTAGATTCTGTATCAAGAAAGTGTGTTGGTTATGAACAGGCCATGCTCACAACCAACACACTTGCCTCGCGTTGTTTGAGACGCAGAGAATTAGGCTAAGTCGCCGTATAGGTGCCTAAATCACCATCGAGATCGGAACCCGGTCCCCAAAGTGTCCTCCGGATGTCAATACGGGTGATCTGCGGACGCTGCCAGGCGGGCTGGCTCTCTTGCTTGGTTTCTGGGGTTGGTAATTCGTTCATCGCTGATCCTCCTATGATCTTTCCTTTGGCTTGGGTTCGGGGGCGGAGAGATGGACACCCAAATCTCTCCCTGTTTATATTTATACTAAAAATGAGATGAAAAGGCAAGCATTAATTATTTAATCCGAGGAGGAGCAGGAAGCACTTGGGGTAAATCACCTGGCAGTAGAATTGATAAAAAGTGTGTTGGTTGTGAGCATTACAAGCCCACAACCAACACTCCTTCTCTTGTCTATACCAGAAGAATAATCAGGCCTATAATTCCCAAGTACCCGATAGCCCGCCATCGATATCTGAACCCACTTCGTAAAGGGTCCGTCGGATGTCAATGCGGGTGATCTGTGGGCATTGCCAGGTTTGGGCGGGCTGGCCCTCTTGCTCCGTTTCTGTGGTTGGTAGTGCGGGAATGAATTCGTGCATCGTTGATCCTCCTATGATCTTTCCTTTGGCTTGGGTTTTTGGGCGGAGAGAGACTTGTGTGATGTCTTCTCCCTGTTTATATTTATACTAAACATGAGATGAAAAGGCAAGCATTACTTTACCAATCCCAGGAGCGCCCCCAAAATGCTACGGCATGGAAAGATACTATCTAATCCCCTGGCACATGCCAGACTTTTGACAAGCATTTGCAAGGTTCGAAAATGATCCCAGGTAGTGAAACTTATCACTACGAAGGATGTTATCCATGATCTACATCGGTTAGATCACGATCATGGAATAAAAAAGCGTGTTGGTTGTGAAAATTGCCTGCCCACAACCAACACACCTGGTTTTCTTGGCCTAGATGTTTAGTAAGTTATCCCTCAGTTGATCCCCCATAACCATCAAGATCTTGCCCGCTAGTAAACATCGTGCGGCGGATTTCGATGCGGGTGATTTGGGGACGCTGCCAGGCGGGCTGGCTCTCTTGCTCGGTTTCTGGGATTGGTAATTGGTTCATCGCTGATCCTCCTATGATCTTTCCTTTGGCTTGGGATTTAGAGCAGAAAGAGGGACATCCCAATTCTGCCTACTTATATTTATACCCAAAAAGACGGGAAAACACAAGGATTTATCCGATCTGTCAGCGCTGGCGAAGAATTCCGAAGAACCTTTGCGTTGGTCAGGTCACGATTATGGGCTTGTTAAAGCAAGTATGTTGGTTATGAATAGGATATGCCCATAACCAACACACTGCCTTTCGTGGACTGCGGTGTTAAAAATTTAGCCCTTTAGTTACCACCGGTTTCGAAAGTAAAAGCACCACCGCCATCATTAAAACTACCTGTCGAGATCATCGTTCGCCGGATATCGATGCGGGTGATCTGCGGGCGCTGCCAGGTAGGCTGGCTTTCTTGCTCGGTTTGCGGGGTTGGTAGTTCGTTCATCACTGATCCTCCTATGATCTTTCCTTTGGCTTGGCTTTTGGGATGGAGAGATGCTTGTGGGCTGATCTCTCCCTTTCCATATTTATACTAAAAATGAAAGGAAAAGGCAAGTAGGAAATTTCAATTTTCCGCTGATATTCAGAATATAATTGGCATGCATCTGAAACCACCTGGCAGCGCAGGGAATCGCCCATTTGCGGTCAGCTGACACGAGAAGGGAAATTCGGGGTATGCCCAATTCGGATGGGAGAAGCCATCTCTCGTTCAAACGCGTCTTGATCTTGGGGCTGGTACTCGTCCTGCTTGGCTGTGCAGGCAGCATGGCAGTAGTGGAAATCTGGCCCTCTTTCGCCGCGCAGGTAGCCAACCAGTTGCGGGAGATCTTTGGCCCGCGGGTGGTGGCAGGACTCGAAACTGTTCTCTTCCAGGTCCAGGATACCGTCAAGCAATGGCAGTACCGGGTCGGCGGGCAGCAGGCTGAAGCACCCTGGGAAGAGCAGGTCACTCCTCAGGAAGTAGCGCCTCTCACGCCAAGCGTGACACCGCCTCCCCCTGCCACGCGCACGCCAACCCCCACCGTGGCTGCTGAACCGCTTGCTACCCAGGCGGGGTCACCAGCGGCGGAGGAAGAGAGGCTTACCGCGACCGCCAGCCCTCCCCCCTCGCCGACGCCCTACACCTGGCAGCTCGCTGACCTGGAGCCAATCGGCGCGCTGGAGGGCGAGGGAACCTGGCAGCCTTATCTCTATGACCAGGAGGGAGCAGTGGTTGCCATGCGCACCTTCCTGCAGCCGGACCCGGCGCGCCCCTATGCGATCGTGGGCGTTGTCGCATTCGACCTATCCCGCATCCGCCTGCACTATGTTTTGGGGTTCAGCGACCCCGCCCCAGCAGGTGCAGCGCCGCACCTGGGCATGATCCCGGAAGAGGATCGTGCGATTGGCATCCTGCTGGCTGCCTTCAACGGCGGCTTCCGACCCGAAAACGGCATGTTCGGCGCGATGGCGAATGGAGTCGTCGCACTGCCGCCGGTGGATGATAAAGCAACCGTGGGCATCTATCAGAATGGCGATGTGCGGATCGGCAACTGGGGAAAGGAGATCCTCGACACGCCCGAGCTGGAATCGTGGCGGCAGAACTGCGCCCTGGTCATTGAAGAGGGGGCGATCTCACCCCTGGTATATAACGATTCGATCAGGGATTGGGGGGCGTCGATCAGCAACTCGATCGTCACCCGGCGCTCGGGCATTGGCCTCGATAGCGAAGCGAAGACGCTCTACTACTTTGCCGGACCAAGCCTGAGCATGCCCGCCCTGGCAGATGCCATGCTGGCTGCCGGTGTGCACTACGGGATGCTGCTGGATATCAACAATTTTTGGGTGCATTTCACGGCATTTCGCGAGCAGGAAGGCAGCCTGGCGGCAGAACCGCTTTTACCCAACGAGATGATCGACAAGATCGACCGCTATTTGGGCGCCTCGCCGGTAGATTTCTTTTACATCACCCTGCGCGAGAACAGCGAGCCATAGGCGCACCAGGGCTTGCCCTTAGAGCGTGCGCTGGTACAGCCGATACGTGCGGTACACACGCTGTCCCAGGTGTTCCGGCGCAGGCGGCGGCGATGCCACCCCACGCGGAGCAAGCCAGGCAGCCCCAGGCAACCATTCACGTGCTGCAGAGCCTGATTCAGGTTAGCAATAGCGGGGGCCCATCACACTGCCTCGCCAGTAGCGGCGAATTGGCTCACGAACGTCCCAGAATGCGGTCGATCTCTCTCATCTGATCGGGGGTCAAGGGGCCAAATTCCATCGCCTTGCAGTTCTCTTCGATCTGCTTCACCGTTTTGAAGCCAGGGATTGGGATGGTCTTTTCACTGCGAGCCCAGATCCATGCCAGCGCGCCCTGCGCCAATGTTCTGCCGTTGCTGGTCAGCACGCCGCGGATGGCTTCCAAAGCGTTGAGCCATTCCTGGGTAGGCTTGCCATTCTTAAAACCCGGATGCCAGGTAGCGTGTGTGCGCACATCGTCATTGCTAAACGTGGAATCGGGGGCAAACTTGCCGGTCAACAAGCCCATCCCCAGCGGGCCGCGGTTGATGCTGGCCAAGTTAAGCTCCTCGCATAAGGCCAGTAATTCCATATTGCCATCCAGAACGCTGAGCTGCTGCTGGACAACGCCGCAGTTCGCAGAGGTCGAAAAAGCTCTCACGGCATCTGTGCGATCTGTGCTCCAGCCATAAGTGCGGATCTTACCAGCCTTGACCTGTGCTTCGAGCGTCTCGCGGACTTGCAGAGCACGCTCAATCGATAGACCCCAGACGTGAAGCTGGTAAAGGTCAATATAATCCGTGTCCAGGCGTTTCAGGCTGGCCTCCAGATCGGCAGGCAGGCGGCTGGCAACATCGCTATCTTCTTCCTTGTCATCGTAATGAAACACGGCCTTGGCAGCTTCATCCACCCGGTAGCCAAATTTGGTGGCGATCACCACCCTTTCACGGCGGCCTTTGAGCGCTTTTCCGAGTAGCCGCTCGCTATGACCGGCGCCGTAGTTGGCAGCCGTATCAAAGAAATTTGCGCCTAGTTCCAGTGCCTTGTGGATAGCGCGGGTTGACTCTGCATCATCAACCACGCTCCAGCCCGCCTGTGAGCCATTGATCGTCCATGGGCCGCCGATCGCCCAGCAGCCCATACCGAGCGGGCTAACCTCAATTCCAGAGCGCCCGAGTGCGCGTGTAAATGTAGGGGACATGTTATTTTCCTTTCCTGGGAACAAAAATATTGAACCAATTGTATTGCAAAAACAGCTTCATTGGTAGTGCCACCGCCAACCTGTTTATCCATCCCATTCTCAGCCCGGGTAGCCGTCCGAGGATGGTACACTATGGATGTTCATGGTGACGTGAGGATAATCCCGCCGTTCCAGAGCAATCAACTACCACAAAGGATACTTCATGAAACCTTACTCCACCCTCACCGAGCGCGGGCAGGCGCGCCGCCTCCGCCTCCTGGCTCTGGAAGCCCTCAAGCAATATGACCTGGATGTCTCCCGCCTGCGCCTGATCACCAACAGCTTCAACGGCATTTTCCGCCTGGATACCCGCGCCGGGCAAAAGGTGATCCTGCGCGTCACCTTGCCGGAAGGAGGCCATGACCGGGATCACGTGGCAGCAGAGATGGATTGGCTGGCTGCTCTGTCTCGCGACACGACCCTCAGCGTGCCGCGCCCCATCCCAGCCCGGAATGGCTCGCTGGTTGTGGAAGCCAGCACGGATGGCGTGCCAGAACCCCGCTTATGCGCCATATTCTCGTGGGTGCCGGGCTCTGACCTTGCCAGGCACCTTTCTCCGCTTTCGATGGCGAAATTGGGCGAGTTGATGGCTGGTCTCCATGAGCATGCCCGCGCCTACCAGCCTCCCGCGGGGCTCGCGCTGCTGCGTTTTGAGCGGGTCTTCCCGTTTCCAGAGCCTGTGATCTTGTTCGAGGAACGTTTTTCTGCCTTGTTTCCCCCTGAGCGGCGCGCCGTCTACGAACAGGCCATCGCCTGGGCGCAAAGCGCCATTGACCGGCTGCAAGCAAGCGGCGAGGCGATGCGCATCATCCATGGCGATCTGCACCAATGGAATGTGCGCTACTACCGCGGCGTGCTCTCGCCAATCGACTTTGAGGATCTGATGTGGGGCTGGCCCGTGCAAGATATCGCCACCACGCTGTACTATTTTCTCGACCCTCCCTCCTACCCCGCCATGCGGGAGGCCTTCCAGCAAGGCTATACCCGTATCTGCCCCTGGCCAGAGCGCTACCCCGGCGAGATGGATGCTTTCATCGCAGCGCGCGGGCTGGGCATGGTCAACTTCGTGCTGCAAGATCCCAATCCGCGCTGGTACGCCCAGGCGGCTGAGTTCGCCGAGCGAACCGAAAAGAACCTGCGCACGCTGATGGGAGACGACCTGGACAGCATGAACTTCACAATGACCAAAGGAGTAAAGGAATTGTGAACCAATCACCAGACAAACCCACCCCGGATATCCACTTCATGCGCATCACAGCACAAACTGTGAGCCAAATTTGCGAGCTAAGCGAGACGCTCAACCCCGCTCACCGGCGCATGGTGGCAGATAACGTGTGCTCGATTGGCGAGGAGAAGACTCCATGAGCAGGAATATCTTGATCTTGAAAGGCAGCCCGCGGGAATGGGGCAACAGCGCCACCCTTGCCGAGCGCGCTGCCGTGGGGGCGCGCGAGGCTGGCGCTCAGGTGGAGAGCATCCATTTGCATGGGTTGAACATCCAGCCGTGCAACGCCTGCGACTTGTGTGCGGAAAACGGCGAGTGCGTCCTTGAAGACGATATGCGCTCCATCTACCCCAAACTGGCGGCAGCGGATGCCATCCTGCTCGCCTCGCCGGTGTACTGGTTCACCTACAGCGCCCAGCTCAAGCTGTGCATCGACCGCTGGTATGGCTTCCAGGGCAATCGCTGGCAAGAAGTCGCCCACAAGCAATATGGCATCATCCTGACCTATGGAGACACGGACCTGTATACCTCAGGTGGGATCAATGCCATCCACACCTTTGAAACGATGTGC
The DNA here is from genome assembly GCA_016932955.1 of Anaerolineales bacterium. The sequence continues at coordinate 24,390 of JAFGBV010000227.1, forward strand.
CGCTTTTTGAAAAGCGAGATCGTTGGCATCGTTCATGGCTCGCTGGGAGATGTGGGCGATGCGCAGAAGAACCCCGAGCTGCTGCAAAAGGCTTATGAGCTCGGCAAGCTCCTGGCAGCGGAGAAATAAGATGAGCGCCAAACCCATTTTCATTACTGCTGCCGCGACAGGCGAAGAAATGGCTTTACGCCTGCTGATCAACAGCCTGCGCACCTTTGGCGGAGAGTTCTCCGATGCTCCTGTGTGGATTTTTGCCGTTCACCCGGACGACGCGCGCGGCATGGAAAATGAGCAGACCAGCATCCTCCCATTGGAAATCCCCGGCTCTGTAGCAGCCTATCCCTTCGGGAAAAAGGTAGCCGCCTGTGCGCGCGCCGAAGAGCTTGCCCCGCTTGGGACGCGCTCGTTTGCCTGGATCGATTTGAGCTGCCTGGTTGTCCAGCCGCCGCTGCTTTTCGATCTGGGCAAAGCGTTCGATGCTGCTTTCCGCCCGGTGCATATTCGCAACGTTGGCCTCCCGCCGTCAGAGGCGCTGGACGCTTTCTGGAGAGGAATCTACGCTGCAGTGGGGGTTGAGGATATTCTCACAACCGTCACTTCCTTTGTGGATAGCCAAGTCTTGCGCGCCTACTTCAACACGCATACCTTTGCCTTCAATCCACGGTTGGGGTTGATGCGCCGCTGGTACACGCTGTTCCAGCAACTGGTTGGCGATGCGCAGTTCCAGGCCGCGGCCTGCCAAGATGAGCGCCACCAGATTTTCCTGTTCCAGGCGTTGTTGAGCGCCATCATTGCCTCATCCCTGGAGCCTGAGCGGGTGCACATCCTCCCTCCCACCTACAATTATCCGTATAACCTGCACCGTCGCCTGCCTGAAGACCATCGCCCCTCCGCACTCAACGACCTGGTTTGTTTCACATTCGAGGAGCGAACCATCCACCCCGATGCAGTGAGCGATATCCAAATCCATGAACCCTTACACACATGGTTGAAGAAACAACTTTCTTCTCCAGCATGAACAGCGAGGTAAAAAAGAATGGACACACAAGGTTTTATGCAATTCTTGCAAACCCGTAAACTCTCCGATGAACAGATGGCGCAGCATATTGCCATCGTTGCCCAGTTCGAGAGTTATCTGAGCACCCTCACTCCGCCGATCTCATTAGAGACCGCCAGCGCCGAGGCCACACAGGCATTCGTAGATAGATTGATTGCCGCAGGCGATAACAATTACGATAACCTGCTTGCCCTGGCGCGCTACGGCCGCTTTTGCCGCAACAACGCCCTCTACGTAGCCATTCTGGAGCTGCTGGATGGCGCGGAGGCCTTTGAGGGTATGTATCGAAAAGTAGGTGAGGTGGCAGGCGCAGAAATCCGTGACAAGGTCTTTGCCCAAGCGCCAGTACCCCCATTGGGCATCTCCAGCCAGCAAAAAGCACGCCTGACACAGGTTGTGATGGAGCGCCTCGAGCGCATTGTTGATGATGAGACACGCGCCCGCATCTTCTCTGATAGCTTCCGAGATCTAGCGGATGAATACTATTTGGAAGATAAGGATAAATATTGGGAAATCGGCAACTTCGACACATTTCTAGAGATGAAACGGCAGGAGTTCATCGCCCAGCTTGAGCAGATCATGACCGAAGGAAAGCTGTTCTTCAGCCAGGAAATCACGCCAGAAGTGGTTGACTTCGTGCGCAACGATCCCGAAATATCCCAGGGGGTGCGGCAAGGCAATATTCTCTACGTCACCAAGATCCCCTACATGACCAAGCAATACCTGGCAGAAAGCGATCCCCTGATGAAGCGTTACTATGCCTGCCACTGCCCCTGGGCGCGTGAATCCCTGCTGCACGGCGAAACGCCCGTTTCAGCGAAATTCTGCCAGTGCAGCGCAGGATTCCACAAGAAACCCTGGGAGGTGATCTTTGGTCAGTACCTGCAAACCGATGTGCTCGAATCGGTGCTCCAGGGTGATCTGCGCTGTCGCTTTGCCATTCACCTGCCAGAAAACCTGGAGACTAGTTGAAGGAGAAGTTATAATATCAGGCGATGAGCCTATGTCCTCATTGCCAGGCAATTGATGGGCAGGTGCGGGCAGGCAAAAACCTGTCGGGCACACAGCGGATCAAATGCACACGCTGCGGCTGCCGTTACACGCCGCAGCCGGCTGTGGGGCGCTATTCTGGCGAGATGCGCGATAGGGCTGTGCAGCTCTACATGAGCGGGTGCAGCTTTCGGAAGATCGCCCGCTGCCTCCATATCAACCACCAGACGATCATCAATTGGATCAACGCGTATGCAAAACAGCTGCCCCGGCCCGTGGCGCGCTCCTTGAGCCGCAGGTAATCCATATCCTTGGAATTAGACATTTTTCTGGTTTAATTGACGCAGAATAGGGTTTATGGTACATTAAACATTAACCAAAAGTTAATTTGTTTTCCCTTTTCCTGGTTATGAAAGACGAGGATCATGAGGGTGAGGATGGCTACTGACGTTCATAGTAGTATGTCTTTTACAACGAACGTCAGTTTTTTAATTTAACTCGATACCCGATATAAGGAGAATGAATCCATGAGCGAAGAATTATTCAAAGCGATGGCGCAAAGTGTGATTGATGGCGATCCAGAAACAGCCGAACAACTGGCAAAACAGGCAATTGCCAGCGGAATCGACCCGCTGGAAGCCATCAACCAGGGCTTTGTGCTCGGGGTGAACCACGTGGGCAATCAATTTAGCTGCGGCGAGATGTTCTTGCCGGACCTCGTTCTGGCGGGCGAGGCCATGAAGGCTGCTGTGGCGGTTCTGGAACCGGAGATGGCTCAGCGTGGCACCGAGCGCCCAACCCTGGGGAATGTTGTGATCGGCACCGTCGAAGGCGATATCCACGATATTGGCAAAACTCTGGTGGCGACGATGCTCTCTGCCAGCGGTTTCCGGGTTCATGATCTTGGCGTTGACGTGCCGATCACCAAATTTATCGAGACTGCGCAGCAAGTGAACGCCGACATTATCGGGGTAAGCGCGCTGCTCACCACCACCATGGTTAAGCAACGCACGCTGGTGGAGAAGATTGCTGAGGCAGGATTGCGACCCCGCGTTAAAATCATGGTTGGTGGCGCCCCCGTCACCCGTGACTGGGCTTCACAGATCGGTGCGGATGGCTTCAGCGAAGATGCAATTAGCTCGGTGGCTGTAGCCAAGAGCCTGGTAGGAAAATAACCAATGCATCCCGGGTATCCGGAGCGCAGGACGCTCTGGATCAATTGTGTACAAACTGTTCTCGAATGTAAGCAGGAGGGATGGTCAGATGTATAACAAGCGATGGTTCAATGTATTATGTGTAAGCATGCTGGTGCTGCTCTCCGTGGCCCTGGCGAGCTGCGCCCGCCTGACATCAACGCCCGCGGGTGGAGAGACTCCCGTGGTAACAGAAGAGGCTCAAAAAAGCAGTGTCGTCATTGTGATTCCCGAGGATCCGCCGAACTTTAATGCCGCCGTCTACGATACAGGTTATGATGCTCTGGTGATGGAATTGGTGCTGCTGGGATTAACTGATCTTAACCCAAATGGCGAGGTAATAACAGAACTGGCGGCTGAACTACCGAGTACCGAGAATGGCTCCGTGGTGATCGACGAAGAAAACTGGACCATGGATGTTACCTGGAAGTTACGCCAGGATGTGAAATGGCAGGATGGTCAGCCAGTGACTGCCGATGATCTTGTATTTACCTATGAGGCAATTGTCAATCCGGAGACGGGAGGGTGGATCCCCGGCGTTGATTACATTGACAGTGTTGAGAAAGTTGACCAGTATACTGTGGTCGTCCACTATAACAGCATCTATCCAGGATACCTACTGCAATTTGGCGGCGAGCAGGTTGTTCTTTGGCCTGCGCACTATTGTAACGCCGAAGAAGGGTTCATTGCCTGGGATTGTGCACGCCAGCCCCTCAGCAATGGGCCATACATTCTGGAAGAATGGACAGTCGGTGATCACATGAACTTTGTACGGAATCCAGGTTATTACCAGCCCGGCAAGCCAACAATCGAACGCATTGTGGTACGCATCATACCCGATGATGCGGTGCGGAAAACAATGCTCATCCAGGGAGACGCGGATATCTATCCGTGGGTTACAGAACCAGTTGCCACGGATCTGATTCAGCAGGCTTCACTTGTAACAGTCAGTGTCAGCCCAACCAGCCGCTGGGTGATGCGACTGTTCCCTAACCTGGCAGCGCGAGGAACGATCGACTCTGTTGAAACACCGCACCCCATCCTGGCAGATGTGCGCGTGCGACAGGCTATTCGCATGGCGATTGATGTACCCCAAATCTCAGATTCGATCTTCTATGGCTACAGCAAACCAGTATGGAGCGAATTCTTCCGCCCGCCTTATGACACTTGCAATATCCCGCAACCGGTATATGACCCAGCGGCCGCCGCTGCCTTGCTGGAAGAAGCCGGCTGGAGAGATACAGATGGGGATGAGGTGCGCGAATGCCACGGCTGCCTTTACGCTGAAGAAGGGTATGTGATGGAGATGGAAATGATCACCTACTCTGAATATGGTGAAGCGCTGGTGCTGACGCAGCAATTAATCAGTGAGATGCTAGGCAAGATTGGCATGCACTTGCGCTTGACAGTTATGGAAGGCAGCGTGATGTGGGCTGACTTTGCCAGTGGGGGTATCGAGCAGCGTGGCAACTTTGACATCGATTTATACGATGATGGATATGCCGGATCTGATCCAACTGATTTCCTGTGGCAATACTATGCTGCCGATGCTGCTATCCCGGATTATGGCTGGAACATCGGGCGGTGGTACAACGAGGACTTCAACGCGCTCTTGGATGAGGCTTATACCCTGGACGAAGCCTATCGCCAGGAGGTTTTCTGCCAGATGGCTGAAATCCTGGATGAAGAGGTTCCCCAGATTTTGCTGTTTACGACAATCAACGCCGATGCCTTCAGCAATCGCCTGAACGGCCCCCAAGCCACCGCCAATGATATGGTCACCTGGAACGTGGCAGATTGGACTATTGTTAGCCCTTAGGGCTCTGGTAATCTAACGACTGCCCTTGATGGACTACAGGTGATAGTGAAATTCAGCGGATAACCAGCAACAATGGGCACTTACATCATCAGGCGCCTCTTACAAGCCGTATTGATGATATTCTTATTGAGCATCGTTCAATTCGCGCTGGTAAACCTCGCGCCGGGCGGGCCACTAGCCGGGCAGGGACAGACGCGCCATGTGCGACCCGAACAGGCCGAAAGGCTGAAACGCCAGTTCGGCCTGGATAAACCTCTGCCGGTGCAATATATCATCTGGCTGGCAGGTAATGACTGGATGAAAGTAGATGAGGATGGCGATGGCGTGGTAGATAGCTACGGCACTCGCAAAGGCATTCTGCGCGGCGACTTTGGATACTCGTTCTGGACACGCCAACCGGTGCTGGAAGAGATTGCCTTACGGCTGCCGAACACGGTTTACCTGATGAGTATCACCTTGCTGGTAGCGCTGCTCATCGCCATCCCCATCGGGGTTATCTCCGCAGTCAAACAGTACTCGGCCTTTGACATCGCCGTCACCACATTTTCCTTTGCTGGGCAAGCCATCCCAGAATTCTGGCTGGGGTTGGTGTTGATCCTGTTATTCTATGGCATGCTGGAGAACCCTTTCACTGGTGGTGCGCTACTCCCCGCGGGGGGTATGTACACCCAAGATATTGGTTTTTCCCTGGGAGACCGTTTGGTTCACCTCGTGATGCCGGTTGCCACTGGCGCATTGGGCTGGGTGGCCTGGTATTCGCGGTTCCTGCGCTCCAGTATGCTGGATGTCATCCATCAGGATTACCTGCGCACGGCGCGGGCCAAGGGCCTGGCAGAAAGCAGAGTGATCTTCCGCCACGCGCTGCGCAATGCACTCATTCCACTGGTTACGCTATTTGCTCTCGACCTGCCGTATATCTTTGGCGGGGCTGTCTTTGTGGAGATGATCTTTGCCTGGCCTGGCATGGGCAGGCTGTATTACCAGGCAGCGCTGCAGCGTGACTATCCCATCCTGATGGCCGTGTTGACCATCGGGGCAGGCTTCATCATTCTCTCGAATTTGCTTGCGGATATTCTCTATGCCTTCCTGGATCCAAGAATCCGCTACAACTAGCTCGAAGCGCGCTGTAAGCTCGCAGGGGATGATGGGGCGCGTCTTTGGGCGGTTCCGCCGCCATCCAGGCGCTATGGCAGGCATGCTGGTTTTTGTTTTATTGGTGTTGCTGGTAATCCTGGCGCCGCTTTCACCTTATGACCCCAATCTATCTAACCTGGCTGATCGCTTCCAACCACCCTCTCGCCAGCACCTCTTAGGAACCGATGGTCTGGGTCGCGATCTGCTCACCCGCATTCTATATGGGGGGCAAATCTCGCTTACCGTTGGATTGCTGGTGGTAGCAGTCACGCTCTCGATTGGAGTCACCGTCGGCGCTCTTGCAGGCTATTTTGGGGGCTGGCTGGATGGCATTCTGATGCGCATTACAGATGCGGCCCTCAGTCTGCCCTCTCTGCTGGTGTTGATCTTACTCAGCGCCATCTTGCGCGAGGTGCAATCTGCTTTCTTTGAGGCGAACAATGTTGTGATCATTGCATTGGTCATTGGGCTGCTTTCCTGGATGACGTTCGCCCGTCTGGTTCGCGCGGCTTTTCTGACCCTGCGCGAGCAAGATTATGTCACTGCCTCGCGTAGCCTGGGAGCTTCAAACTTATACATAATAACCCGCCATATTCTGCCCAATGCAGTGGGGCCCGTGATCGTTGAAGCAACACTGGAGCTGGGATACGCAATCATCGAGGAGGCCGGTCTGAGTTTTTTAGGATTCGGCATCCAACCACCCACACCCAGTTGGGGAAATCTGTTAGGAAATGCACAGGAAAATCTCACCAAGTATCCCTGGCTGGCAATTTATCCCGGCATCATGATCTTCCTGTCCATTATTTCCGTCAATTACATCGGCGATGGCTTACGCGATGCTTTTGACCCCTATAAGGTTTTAGACAAAGTTGGAGAGATCTAATATCAAATCATGAGGAACAAACTATGAACAACATTCGACCACCCTTAGAGCCCCTACATTCGGAGTACCGCCTGCGCTATCTCAGTGATGAGCAGTTGGCAACGCTGCGCGAAGCCACGCTGGAAATTATGGAAACGGTGGGGGTGCGCTTCCCCTCGCAAAAATGCCTGTCCATCTTTGCTGACCACGGCGCACAGGTGGATTGGCAGCACAAGATTGTCCGCCTGCCGCGCGACCTGGTGCAAAAAGCAATGGCAGAAGTGCCGCGCTATTTTGTTATGGGCGCACGCGATCCCGTTCTCACACTGACTTTGCAGGATGGCTTAACATACTTCACCACAGATGGCTGCGGTGTGGAGACAATCGATCTAGAGACCCGTCAGCGCCGTCCTTCTTGCAAGGCCGATGTGGGAATGATGGCCAAGGTAGCCGATTATCTGCCATCGATTGGCTTTTATTGGCCGATGGTCAGTGCGCAGGATTATCGCCGCGCCGCGCCCTTGCACGAGCTGGATGCCTCATGGAACAATACGGTCAAGCATGTGCAGAGCGAGACGGTTATGGGAGAGATTCCCTGCCGTTATGCGGTCGAAATGGCTACGGTGATCGCCGGCAGCCGTGAAGAGCTGCGCCGCCGCCCGCCTTTCTCGCTAGTGGTGTGTACCATTGCCCCCCTCGTACAGGATACAGCCGGAATCGAAGGCGCCCTGGTGCTGGCAGAGGCAGGTGTGCCAGTGGGTTTTCTGGCTATGCCAACTTTGGGCACCACAGCTCCGGCAACCCTGGCTGGCGCCCTGGCAGTAGGGGATGCCGAGGTCATCAGCGCAGCAGTGCTGATGCAGCTCCATGCTCCGGGCGCGCCTGTCTTCCATTCGTTAATGCAGGCCTGGGCTGACCCACGCTCTGGGGCATATGTCAGCTATCCGCTGGACAGCCGCTGCCGCTACGCGCCTGTTGAAATAGCCCATCATTGGGGCATGCCGTCGCTGGGCGCGTGCTATGGCACCGATGCCCACGAAGCGGGTACCTGGCAGGCTGGAGGCGAGGTGGCTTTGGATCCCTATCAGGCTGGCCTGGCGAGCCCTGAGATTGTCACCGGGATGGGACTTTCCGAAACATACACGCTGCTCTATCCAGAGCAATTGGTGATGGACGATGATCTATACCAGCGCGCCCGCTACCACCTGCTGAAAATGGATGTCAATGAGGACACACTGGCATTGGAAACCGTGCGCGCGGTGGGGCCTGGGGGCCACTTCCTGGCGCAGAAACATACCCGCCAGCATATCCGCGATGCATTTGTGCGTGGCATCACCCACCAGATTGGCGAGGATGGCAGTTACCAGGATCCGCGCCAGGTGGCGATCGAGAAAACGAAGTGGATCTTGCAGAATCATCACCCGGAGCCGCTGGCAGCTGAGAAACAGGCAGAGCTGGGGCGCATCCTGGCTGCGGCAGATGCCGAATTGAATCAGGATTAGAAAAACCTATTATTACGGATGAAACCGATGTCTACCGAAACACCACCTCTCACGCCAATCAAGCCTGCTTACCATTTATGCACCCTGGGTAATAACCAACTGGACCACATCCAATCTGCCACGTTGGAAGTGTTGGAACAGGTGGGTGTACACTGCCCTTCAGAGAAGGCGCTGCAGATCTATGCGGAGCACGGTGGGCAGGTGGATTTTGAGCGCCAGATCGTGCGCCTACCCGCGTCCTTGGTCATGAAGGCCATCGATCAGGCCCCGCGCTTCTATACCATGGGAGCACGCCAATCAGCATTTGATCTACGGCTAGATGGGTCAGCCCTGTATTGCGCCACAGATGGCTGCGGCGTTGAGACGATCGATTTTTTAACACGGGAGAGGCGCCCATCAAAGAAGGAAGATACCGCTGCCATGGCGCGCGTGGCAGATTACCTGGGTGCTATCGGTTTTTACTGGCCGATAGTCAGTGCGCAGGATTTTCCCACAACAGCCCCCCTGCATGAATTGGATGCGGCTTTTAATAACACTGTGAAACATGTGCAGTCTGAGACCGTGATGGGAGAGCCGCTAGCACGCTATGCCATCGAAATGGCCAGGGTTGTTGCAGGAGATGAATCCACCCTGCGCCAGCGACCGCCACTCTCGCTGCTGGTGTGCGCTATCGCCCCGCTGGCGCAAGATAAGGATGGTCTAGAATCTGCGCTTCTCTTCGCACAGGCTGGATTACCCGTCGGGTTCATGTCGATGGTGAACACCGGCTCCACTGCCCCAGCCACATTAGCAGGTACGCTGGTGACTGGCGATGCAGAGATCATCTCTGCCCTGGCGCTGATCCAGATGGCCTGCCCAGGCGCTGCTGTCTTTCACTCGCTGATGCCTGGGATCATGCACCCGCGCACGGGCGCCTACCTCGGCACTGCCTGGGAGGGCACTTTGCTCTATGTGGCTGGTGTGGAAATGGCACATCACTGGGGATTGCCAACCCTGGCGGGCGTCTTTGGCACGGATGCCCAGGTGCCCGGTTGGCAGGCCGCAGGTGATGCCGCATCCTCGCTGTTATTGTGCGCCCTGGCAGGTGCAGAAACCGGCGCCGGTTTAGGTCTTCTAGAATCTTGCACACTGTTGTATCCAGAGGCGATTGTGCTGGATGCTGATATTCACCAGCGTGTGCGCCTGGAGGCTGGCGGTCTGGATACCAGCTCAGAAATGCTTGCCCTGGATGTGATCAAGGAGGTAGGGCCACGCGGCCATTTCCTGCGCCATAAGCACACCCGCACCCACCTGCGCCGGCGTCAGTTCTCAGATCTCACCACCCAACCTCTGGCTGAGGGCGGATACCGGGATCCGCTGGAGGCAGCACGCGAAAAGGTGGCTTGGATCCTTGAGAACCACCACCCTCAGCCGCTGGAACCCGCCCAACAGAAGGAGCTCGAAAAGATACTGCAAACTGCAGAAAAGGAGCTGGCGCAGTGAGCCTATCACCAGAGAACAGGTATGAGATCACCTTCCATCAGGATTCTTGATGCGCACACTTCTGCAAGTTCTCTCAGCCGAAGAACAAGCCCAGGTTCATGAGCGCAGCTTGAGCCTCCTGGACAGGGTGGGCTTGCGCGTGGAGACCGCTCGAGGCCGCGCGATCTTGGGGCAGGCCGGAGCCCATGTGGATGAGCAGGAGCAGCGTGTCCACTTTCCGCGCGCGCTGATCGAAGAGGCATTGCGCCTGGCGCCACGCAAGTTCAAGCTCGGTGGCCGTCGCCCCGGCTACGAAATCGCCTTGAATGCCAACGATTGCACATTGCTGGCGGATGGAGGCGCTTTATTCGTATATGATGCCGAGCTTGGCATACGGCGGCTTGCGACGCATGCCGATTGGGTCAAAGCCACCCATCTGATCGATGCCCTGGATGAGATTGGCTTGTATTGGTGGATGGTGCGCGATAGCCAGCAGTCTCTCTCTCCGGCAGATACTACTTCCTACTGGCGGGATGTGCTCACGCACACATCCAAGCATGTGCAGGATGTTGCCGAAGATCCATCGCAGGCAAGCTGGATCCTGGAAATCTTACAGGTGGTTTTCGGCGAGCGCAGAAAAATACGGCGCTTGCATCCTATCTCTTTCCTGGTTTGCCCATTCTCACCATTAACCATCGAAGGTCCATACACAGACGCATACTTGGAGATGGTAGGATGGGATATTCCCCTGGCGGTGATGCCAATGCCTTTGATGGGGATTACAGCGCCTGGCAGGCTGATCTCAACTATTATGCAGGGGAATTGCGAGGTATTGGGTTTCTTATGCCTCCAACAAGCAGCCGAGCCGGGAGCGCCTTTCATCTACGCCCCTGCGCTGGCTGTAGCGGAACCGCGCTCGGGCCGGTATGGTAGTGGTGCAGTAGAACATTCGCTACTGGGAGCAGCCGCTACCGAAATGGCGCGCTTCTACGGCTTCCCGGTTGAAGCTTCTACTGGTGGTTCGGACCATCATATCCCGAGCATCCAGGCTGGCTACGAGCGAGCGCTAAATTGGGTATTACCTGCGCTATCCTGGCCAGATATCCTGGTAGGGCCGGGGCTACTCAGTGGCTCTACCATGCTCAGCTTTGAGCAACTGATCATCGATGTTGAGATTTTCCAACGCTGCCGCCGCCTGCATAAGGGTATTGAAAGCATAGAGGAGTTTTGGCTGGAGGATATCATCGAAAGGGTGGGCCCGGGGGGAAATTTCCTGGCACAGCGCTCGACGCGCGATGCCCTGCGCTCAGGGGAATGGCACCTGGGAAACCTGGGAGTGCATGGAACCTACGAGGCCTGGGAATCTGCACAGGTGGATACCCTGGTCGAAGCGCGTGCCAGAATTGATGAGATTCTGGCACATCACAGCCCTCTCCCATTAGATATGCAGGTGCAGCGAGAGTTGGATCAGATTGTTCTTAGATCGCAGCAAGAAGATCAGCGGTAGAATCACCCTAACCAGGGAAGTGCGACTCTTCTCAACCTGGTAACCAGAGATAAGGAAAAGGACAATGTTGAACTATCACGCCCAGATATTATCCCAAGATGACAAAGAACGCATTCATGCCCAGAGTCTGCGTATCCTGGAGGAGGTAGGGGTGCGCTTCCACGGTGACGTGGCGCCCAAGGTGCTGCGCGAACATGGGATCAGCATCGATCCCGAGGAAAAGATTGCCAGGCTGCCCGCTGAGCTGGTGAAGCACGCATTGGAGATAACGCCGAAATCCTTCGTGCTGGGGGCCAGAAATCCCGCCTACTCGCTTGAGTTGCCCACTGCGGTGTCACGCTTTTGCATAGATGGCACAGCGGCTTTTGCCATTGATTTTCATAGCGGGGAAAGGCGTTATGGCACGCTGGCAGATATCCGCGACTCTTTGCGTATCTTTCAGCAGATGGATCTGGGTGTGATGGCCTGGGCACCCACCTGTGCGGAGGATAAACCCTCCGGCTCTCGAGCGCTGCATGAGTTCCTGGCCATGGCGCGCTATTGTTCTAAGCATGGGCAGCATGAGCTGCACCAGGTGGCGCAGGTGCCTTACCTGGTGGAGGGGCTGGCAGCGATCATGGGCAGTGAAGATGCACTGCATAGTAGCAATGCCTATTCGCTGATCTACTGCCCGGTGGCGCCGTTGACCCACGATGGACAAATGCTGGACGCTTACCTGATGCTGGGGGAGTTTGGACTGCCGGTGATGATGATGCCCATGCCGGTCACAGGCACCACCGGTCCAGCAAGCCTGTTCTCAAATATTGTGGTTGCCAACGCCGAGGCGCTTTCGACAATCGTGATCTACCAGCTAGCAAACCCCGGCAGGCCGCTCATCTACGCCAGCGCCACCGGCATCATGGACTTTCGCAACGGGGCGTATCTGGCAGGGGTGCCTGAGATGGCGCTGCAATCGGGGGCTCTGACCGAGATGGGAAAGTATTACGGTATGCCCACGGGAGCAGCAGGCTGTACCTCAGATGCCAAACAGGCTGGCCCAGAGGCCGTGTTAGAGAAATTTATCACCACGCTGCCCAATGTGCTGGCTGGCAGCGATATTATTGTCGGCTATGGCGAGGTGGAAAGCGACCAGTTGCTGATCCTGGAGCAGATCATCGTGGATAACGAGATTGCCCACCTGTGCACACGCCTGGCGCAGGGAGTTGATAGCTCGGCGGAGAAGGATTTGTTTGCAGATATCGCCCAGGTGGGCCCTGGCGGACATTTTTTGAAAGCGAAGAGCACGCGCCAGGCTCCCCGCGGCCAGGAGTTCTACATGCCCCGCTGGATCGATCACAATGCATACGAAGCGTGGGTCGAGCTGGGGAAGCCATCGATGTATGCCAGAGCGCGAGATGAGGTGGAGCGCATCCTGGCAGAGCCGATGGTCGACCCACTCCCCGAGGCGGTGGAACAATCGCTGGATGATATCCTGGCCCGAGCAGATCAAGATTTGGGCAACGCGAGCTGAATCAAAGCCCCCTGCTCATCCTCTTCGGCGCGCAGGAGCTTTCCACCGTGCAGATCGAGGATGCTCTGGGCGATATACCCGTAAATGGTCAGGTCACACTCTGACGGCGGCTGGAGTTTCTTCCCGTTGCTGCGGATCGTGAACAGGCATGTTTCCGGCTGTTCTATCGCCTGGATATCGATCTGCGCTTCCTCGCCAGTGAATTCAGCCACATAAGATACCCAGTTCGACAAACACTGGCGGATCAAGGCATCATCCGCTGTAACGGTACATGCTGGCGCTGAAAAGGTCACTTTGGCAGCCTTTTCACGCGTGCTCTGGCGCTTCCAATCTGCAATCATCTGTCCAAGCAGGTGATCCACCCGGCATTCGGCAAGTGATAAAACTCGCTCGCCACGCACCAGGCGGGCCATTTCCACCAACCCGCTCATCATGAACAAAGCATACATCCCATTCTGATACGCTACTGTTAAATCTTCGCGGGCCTGATCGGAGATAGGTCCATCCATTCCCTTCAAAACCAGCTTAACGAATCCCAGGGCGCGATTGAAAGGCGACTTTAGATCATGCGCCTCTTTAGAAACAAATTCCACTAAATCAATTTCAGTTGGTAGTGTAAGAGATATCGGCATACTATAGATTATACATGTTTTACGAGAGTTGACGAAATCAAATAATATCACTAAAATACTTTCGTATGTTAACGATTAACTTCCCTCACCATTATCAGGATCTTTACGAAAAGCCATGACCACACACTCCGCTCCAATGTCAGAAGACCTGGACCATACCATTGATCATTTTTGGGAAACGATTCCTCCGCTGTGGCGGCTGGTGCGGGCTTATATCCGGGATGCCGCGGCACATAAATTTGGCATCACAGTGGAGCAATTCCACATCCTGCGCCATGTTTCGAAAGGTGCTATCTCCATGAGCCAGCTTGCAGAAGCACAGCATATCAGCCGACCCGCCATCAGCCAATCGATTGATGCTCTAGTTCACAAAGGATTGGTTTTGCGCGCAGCCAATCAGCAGGACCGACGCTATATCCAGGTGCAATTGACTGCATCTGGTCGCGCACTGCTGGAGGCTATCTTTCAGGATACACGCTCCTGGATGCGCAGCAAATTGTGCGTACTCAGCCAGTCCGAGATGAAATCCATTAATCAGGCAATCACCAGGCTCAAAGAAGCATTGGAAGAACCCGCAGCCTGAAAACCACCCTAACACAACGTCTCATTGAATCATAACCTTGATGAATCACGTCACCAAACTCATTCCCTTTGTTCGGCCGTATTGGAAGCGAGCAGTAGCCTCCCTGGTACTATTAGTCGCTGTAGTAATCATGGATCTTGCCATCCCCCGGCTGGTGCAAAGAATCATAGACCAGGGCATCCTGCAGAATAACTTACCAGTGGTGTTGCAAACAACACTGGTAATGCTAACCATCTCCTTATTGAGCACCTTTTTTGCCATTGGGAACAACATCCTCTCCATCCAAGTTGGTGAAGGGGTAGCACGCGATCTGCGCGAAACGATGTTCTTGCATATCCAATCCTTTTCATTCGGCAACCTGGACCGTTTGAGAACCGGTCAATTGATGGTTCGCCTCAGCAGCGACACCAGCGTAGTCCAGCGCCTGGTTCAGGTTTCCCTGCGCATCGGAACACGTGCTCCGCTGCTGATGATTGGGAGTCTGGCGCTGATGTTCAACACCGATCGCCAGTTAGCACTGACGATGACCCCGCTGCTGCTGGTCACTTCTGGGATCATTGCCCTGTTCGTCTCTAAAATGAGCCCGCTCTATCGTGCCGTTCAGCAAAAGCTGGATTGGCTGAATACGGTGTTGCAAGAAAATATTGCTGGCGTGCGGGTGGTTAAAGCATTTGTGCAGGCTGACCATGAGGGCGAGCGTTTCGTAGAAGCCAACCAGGCCTTCACCGATCATACGATCCGGGTCATGCAGTATGTATCAACCCTCTCCCCCGCTCTCAGCATGTTTGTCGGTCTGGGCGTTGTCTTGGTCGTCTGGGCGGGAGGTTTACAGGCAATTGCCGGGTACCTTTCCCTGGGACAGATCGTCGCCTTCGTCAGCTACCTGCAAACTACTCTAGGACCACTGATGATCATGGTCATGCTCTCCAATGTTCTGGCAGCCGGAACTGCTTCAGCAGAGCGCGTCAGCGAGGTTCTGGAAACTGTACCCGAAGTGCAAGATGCTCCCAACGCGCTGGTCTTGCCAGAACTGACCATGGCGAAGGTGACTTTTGAGAATGCAGCCTTTCACTATAATGGTGCTGCAGACGCAGAAATTCTCAAGAATATCAACCTGGTGGCTGAACCCCGCCAGACAGTAGCAATCTTAGGGGCAACAGGCGCCGGAAAATCTACACTGATCAATCTAATCCCCCGCTTTTATAACCCTTGCGCCGGCAAGATCCTGATCAACGGCATCGATATCAGCCAGGTGGAGCAAGATTCGCTGCTGGCGCAGGTGGGCATTGTGCCGCAAGAGACCATCCTTTTCTCTGGTACAGTGCGCGATAACATCCGGTATGGTCACCCGGATGCCAGTCATGAAGAGGTGGTCGCAGTCGCCCAGGCTGCTCAGGCACATGACTTTATTCTTGCCCTGCCACAGGGATATGATACCCATATCGAAGAACGCGGCGTGAACCTCTCTGGTGGGCAGAAGCAGCGCATTGCCATCGCACGTGCATTACTCACCCGTCCCGCAATCCTGCTCCTGGATGACAGCACCAGCTCAGTGGATGTAGAAACGGAGGCAAAAATACAGGATGCTCTCTCCACATGGATGCAAAACAGCACCTGCTTTGTCGTTGCCCAACGCGTCAGCACTGTATTGAATGCAGATAAGATCATCATCATTGATCAGGGACACATCGTTGGCGCGGGCACGCATGCTCAGTTAATGCAATCCAGCCCAATATACCAGGAAATCTATGCCTCACAGTTAGGAGAAGGCATCAACCTGGAACAGATGCTATAACCCTAAAGATATGTCAGACCAGCCCGCCCCCACCCAAGATCGCCCCACCGACTTTCACACACGCTTCTTTCGCCCTGGCCCAGGGCGAACTGGGAAGATCGAAAAAGCCAGCGACCCGCGCCAGGCACTGCTGCGGCTGATCAACTACCTGCGACCATATAAACTGACCCTATTCTTCGTGCTGATGCTGGTTCTTGCCTATACTGTGCTGGGATTGATTGGGCCATACTTGCTTGGAGTGGCAATCGACCAGTTCATCGTCTCCAAAGACGCTGTCGGGCTGGCGCACATCTCCATCGCATTGCTGCTCGTTTACCTGATCGATCATGGATTTCAAGCCGCAGCGGGGTGGATCATGGCCAGGATATCGCAAGACGCACTTAAACGACTGCGCCGCGATCTATTTGAACATTTACAGAATTTGTCGCTCAGCTTTTTCGACCGTCACACCGCAGGAGAATTGATGAGCCGCCTGACCAATGATATTGACGCCATCAACCAGGCTGTTTCCCAAAACGTGGTCTCACTACTCGCCGGTACCCTTTCCCTGATCGGCATCCTGGTCGCCATGTTCGTTTTGAATGCATGGCTGGCTTTGGCCTCGCTGGTGGTGGTGCCCTTGATGTTCTGGTTCACCAATTTTGTCGCCCGTTACACCCGCAAAGGCTACCGCGAGCTACAGAAGCAGCTTGGCGCGCTGAATGGTATCATGGAAGAGGCCATCAGTGGACAAAAAGTGGTTAAAGCCTTCCGCAGGAACGAGACTGTGGCTGCAGCCTTCCGCAGGCATAACCAGGAAGTGTACCGAGCAGGCATTTATGCCAACACCTATGCCCTGCTGCTGATGCCGCTGACCAATGTTCTGGGAAATTTCTTTGTGATCGTGCTAGCGGGCCTTGGGGGTTGGCTAGCCTTGCAGAACCTGGTCAGCGTAGGGATTATTGCCACATTCACCAGCTATGGGCGCAGCTTCATCCAACCCCTGCGCCAGTTGGCAAATATGTACAATTCCATCCAGGCTGCGCTGGCTGGGGCAGAAAGGGTTTTTGAAATCATCGATACCTCGCCAGAGAGAGATGGCCCTGAGGCGCTGCCGCTGGAAGAATTGCAGGGGCACGTGCGCTTTGAAAACGTTCACTTCGGTTACATACCGGGCACACCTGTGATCAAGAACATGTCCCTGGATGCTAAAGCTGGCGAAACTATCGCCCTGGTAGGACCGACCGGCGCAGGAAAAACCACCCTGATCAACTTGCTGACACGTTTCTATGATGTCGATGCCGGCAAGATCACCATCGATGGCAAAGATATCCGCAGACTTAAAAAAATCGATCTGCGGCGCCAGCTTGGTCTGGTACTGCAAGATACATTTCTATTCTCTGCTTCAGTGATTGAAAACATCCGCTATGGACGCCCCGATGCCACAGATGAAGAATGTATCACAGCGGCACAAATGGCAGACGCGGATTACTTTATCCGGCAGCTTGCTCACGGTTACCAGACCCTGCTCTCTGAGCGCGCTGGCAACCTCAGCCAGGGTCAAAGGCAGCTCCTTTCCATCGCGCGTGCAATCCTGGCCAATCCTGGCATCCTGATCCTGGATGAGGCTACCAGCAGCGTGGATACCCGCACCGAGGCGCGCATCCAAAAATCTCTGCTGCGCCTGATGCAGGGGCGCACCAGTTTTGTGATCGCCCACCGCCTGAGCACCATCCGAGAGGCTGACCGTGTGATCGTGATCAATAACGGGGAGATTGTCGAACAGGGCAGCCACCAGCAATTGCTGGATCAACGCGGCTTTTACCATCATCTCTATATCAGCCAATTCAAAGGGCAGGCAATATAGAATCCAGCTTTGTGGGTGCCAATAAGCCATGCTAAAATAAGCCACACCCGAAACACACCCTTCCCCAGGAGCATCGTATGGAGCAAAAATCTGGCGCACGTATCAGTCAAAAAGCATTTTTCCAGGCAGTAGCCATCATCTTCATCTTGATGATCATTTCCGGCATCCTCACCCGCCTGGTGCCGGCTGGGCAGTATGCCCGCATTGAACAAGATGGGCGCGAAGTCATCGATGCGACCACCTTTTCCCTGGTGGATCGACCAGACTATCCCATCTGGCGCTGGTTCACGGCCCCGTTTGAGGTACTGGCTGCCAAAGATGGCGGCACTGTGATCGCAGTGATGGTGTTCATCCTGCTGGTTGGCGTGGCTTTCGCCGTCATGGATCAAAGCGGGATCCTCAAAACTGCCATCGCCAGCATCGTTAAAACATTTGGCGGACGCAAGTACACCCTGCTGCTCGTCATCACTTTTTTCTTTATGGCGCTGGGCGGCTTTTTCGGTATCTTTGAAGAAGTTATTCCCCTGGTTCCCATCATCATCGCCCTGGCTTATTCGCTGGGCTGGGATTCTCTCACCGGTCTGGGTATGTCGGTTTTAGCAACCAATGTCGGCTTTTCAAGCGCGGTGTTCAATCCTTTCACCATCGGCGTGGCGCATAAATTATCCGGGCTACCACTGTTCTCCGGCGCAGGCCCGCGCATTGTCTTATTCTTCATCATCTATGCCATCCTGGCGGTCTTCCTGGTGCGCTACGCTCGCAGGATCGATCGCTCTCCCCAATCCTCGCCAGTATATCAGGAAGATCTGGCAGAGCGCGAGAAGTATAAATCCTTCGATATCGAGGCTGGCAGTAGCAATCCATTGCAGATGAAGCGCGCCGGTATCTTCCTGGCAGTGTTCTTCCTGCTCATCCTGGCTGTGCTGGTAGCCTCGCCCTTTATCCCCCTCCTCTCCGACCTGGCATTGCCGCTGACCGGACTGCTTTTCGTCATCGGAGGTATCGGGTCGGGGCTACTGGCTGGCGCAGGCAAGAAAGCCTGGAAAGCCGCCTGGGATGGCTTCACCGGCATTGCACCTGCTGTGCCCCTATTGATGATGGCTGCCAGCGTCAAACACATCGTTGCCACCGGCGGCATTCTGGACACGATCCTGCAGTGGGCATCCACGATATTCACTGAAACCAGCCCTCTGGCGGCGGCGTTGATGATTTATGCTTTAACACTGGTATTGGAAATCTTCATTACCTCTGGCTCTGCCAAGGGTCTGCTCCTGATCCCAATTCTGATGCCCCTGGCCGACCTAGTGGACGTCAACCGGCAAATTGCTGTCAGCGCTTACTGCTTTGGAGATGGATTCTCGAACATGGCTTACCCCACAAACGCAGCGCTGCTCATCACCCTCAGCCTGACTGTAATTCCTTACCCCAAATGGCTGAAGTGGCTGCTGGGCTTATGGGTTTGGGTGATCCTGGCAACCGTGCTCTTCCTGGTTGTTGCGGTTGCGATCAATTACGGGCCATTCTAACCGCCCAATGTAAGCCTGAGTTGGCGCGCCAGCGGATCCAACAAGTCGTGCAGCGCCGTCTCAGGATCCTTTCCAGCAAAGATCTCTACCCAAACCCGGTTCAGCGCACTGCTCAACTGGTTCTCAACCCGCCCCCACAACGAGATAGGTGGGTAAGAACGCCCGCTGCGCAAGGATTGCACCACCGCCTGCGTCAGTTGGCTGTCGGGGAGAGGCAAATCGGGGAGAACATCCAGTCGCGTAGGGGTATGATGGTTGGGGATTAGCCCACAATACACTTTTTGCGATCGGCGGCAGGTTAGGAAATTGACCAGCGCCACCGCCGCCTTTTCAATAAGCATGGAATCCTGAGAACGCCGCCAGATCACCAGGTCATCCCCGCCAATCCAGGGGACCCCAGGCATCATCGCGACACCCAGGTTTTCAAATACCTCGCCTTTGTACCTGCCCTCCGCCTGTAGGATATAAGGCTCGTCCACACCGCTGATCATCACGGCCGATTTTCCTTGCCAGAATAACTGATACGCCTGTTCGGCGCTCAACGCTGGCGCATCGGGCGGTAGATAGCGGTACAGCGAGTAATAAGCCAACAACCCGTCCATCGCCTCAGGCTTGGCAAACAGGGGCACCCGGCCATTACTGCTCACAATATCCCCACCCGCTCCCCAGATCCAGGAGGCTACATAATGCAGTGTATCAGTATGATTTTCACTGGCTGGCACAACCCAGGGTGAGGAATAACCGGCATTGCTCAATTGGGCCAGTGTTTGCGCCAGAGATTCGGCAGACGTAAAAGCCTGTTTCTCGTCAATTCCTGCCCGTTCCAGAAAATCCCGCCGGTAGTTAATCAAGAATGTGTAAGCCGTCCAGGGCATCGCCCAGGCTTCGGAAGTTTCCACGCTGATAATGCTCTGCCAGCAGGGAGGTAAAAAAGCGTCTTTTCCACCAGCAGCCTTCAATTCACTGGCGCTGAAGGGGCGCAGGGCATTCATACGCATCAGGCTGCTCACCCACGTAGAACCCAGGTGCGAGACATGTGGCTCATTACCATACAACGAATAGCCAACCAGCTCTTGCCAAGCTGTCTGCCAGTTCGTGAGGCGCACGCGCACATGCACCTGGTGAGTCCGTTCGAATTCCTCCAGCAACTCGGCAATTGGGCTCTTAACCTCGCCAATCAGCGAGAACTCCAGTTCCCGTTTCATTCTACAATTCCTGCACGCGCCAGCACACGCCGGGCAGCCTTTACCACCGGTGCATCTACCATCTTGCCATCCAGGGCAAACGCGCCGCGTCCGGCAAGCGTGTGTTGCTCAAACGCATCCATCACGCGCCGGGCATGGGCAATCTCTTCATCAGAAGGCGTAAAAGCCTGTTGCACAGGGAGCACCTGCGCAGGATGGATGATCTGCTTGCCTGTGTAACCCAGCCCTGCACCCTGCAACGCCTCTGTATATAGGCCGTCACGATCGTGGAAATCGACAAAAACCATATCGATTGCCTGCAAATCTTGCGCGGCCGCATGTGCCACAACGGCGCTGCGGGCATAGAAAACCTCCCAGCCCTCAGGCGTGCGCTTGGCCCCTATATCGCTTGCCAGGTCCTCAGCGCCAAAAATCACCGCCTGCAAGCGCTTATCAGCCGCCAGGATTTCTCGCACATTCACCAGCCCGGCGGCAGTCTCAATCTGGATAATCAACACAATTCCGCCAGCAGGCCAACCATAAGCGGTCTCCGCACGTTGAATCTGAGCGCTCACCCAGCGCACCTGATCTGGCGATTCTACCTTGGGCACCACAACGCCATCTGGGCGCACATATTTGCCAGCCAAGAACACTGCATCCAGGTCAATCTCCTCCAGCCCAGACCCTACCGCATTGATGCGAACCAGTTTTTCGGAGCGACCGAATTGCAGGGTTTCCAGAGCATGCACGATCGTCTGCCTGGCTTCAGCCTTGCGGTTCACCGCAACACCATCTTCCATATCCATGCAGACGCAATCAACATCCAGCGTGGTGGCTTTTTGGATCTTATGTAGATCATCACCAGGCATATACAACAAAGCGCGTCTTGGGCGCATGGCGATCTCCTTCCAGTGGGCTATGGGGCAGCGGCAATGTAATCGTTAATAACCTGTTCCAGCAAAGACAGCGGCATAGAGCCATTCTTCAGCACCACATTGTGAAACTGGCGCAGGTCAAAACGGTCTCCCAACGCCGTGCGCGCCCGGTCGCGCAGCTCGACCATCTTGATCTCGCCGACTTTATAGGCACAAGCCTGCCCGGGCATCACGATGTAACGCTCCACCTCGCTGACGATGGATTCCAGGGCATTGCCGGTATGCTGCTGCATATATTCAATGGCCTGTTCTCGCGTCCAGTGCTTGTAATGAATGCCAGTATCGACAACCAGGCGTACGGCGCGGAACAACTCAGAATCCAAGTAGCCCAGCTCGCCATAAGGATCTTCCTTATAAAAGCCACATTCACGGGTCAGTTTTTCGGCATACAGCGCCCAGCCCTCGGCATAAGCAGTGAAAGGAACCAGGCGTCGGAAGAACGGCACACCGCGCAATTCCTGAGCAATAGCGATCTGGAAGTGATGACCTGGTATCCCCTCGTGATAAGACAGGGTTTTCATGCCGAATTTGGGCACCTCTTTCATATCGCGCAGATTGGCATAAAACACGCCTGGGCGCCCACCTCCCAGGTCGGCTGGCTGATAATACGCCCCTGCTGATGTCTTCTCGCGAAATTCTGGCACGCGCTCTACCTTGAGCACCGCCTTGGGGCGGATATCGAAAACCGGATCCAGGTTGGCATTGACATGATCCAGGATGCGTTGGTATTCAGCCAGCGCCTCTGCACGGCCTTCAGCGGTGTCGGGGTACAGGAATCGCTCCTCCATCGAAAATTCTCGCAGTTTCTGAGGGGCATTCTCGACTTCATCGTATCCCAACTGGCGAAGAATGGCCTTAATCTCCCCCTCGATGCGCTCTACCTCGCGCAGGCCAATCTCATGCACCTGCTCAGGGGTCATCTCGGTGGTCGTGCTGCTGCGCAGGCAGTGAACATAATAAGCGTCGCCATCGGGGAGTTTCCAAACCCCGTCATCTGTGGTGGCCTTGGCCTCCAATTCGGTGAAATACTGGATAAACTTCTGGTAGGCGGGGTAGACCGTTTTCTCGATCTCGGCTTCGACGGCCGCAAGCAGCGCCTCCTTCTCGGCCTCGCTGATCTTCAGCTTGCCGAGTTTTTCTTGATACACAGTCCACAATGGATTCTGCCTGGCTGGTTGATTGACAAAGGCTGTTATTTCATCCAAAACGCGCCGGATGACAAACCTGGGGGGAATCACTCCCTTCTGCTCGCGTGCGAGCAAACCTTCCATCACCTGGTCAAACTTGATCCTAAATTTGCTCAGGCGCCGGACATAATTGTGCGCTTCTACTTTGTTGATCAACGGATGCATGGTCATCATGAAGCTTGGCAACTCCGATTGGATGCCAAACATCTGGTTCAAGGGGTAATCGTGAAAACGGAATCGCTCCGTGCGCGACTGGTCATCCAGAAACCAATCTAAAATATCTGTCGAGAGTAATTGCGCCTTGCTTTGGCGCCGGCGATCATAACTGCGCAGGATTTTCAAGTCGAGTTTAAGGCGCTGGAACTGTTTTGTTTCATGCGCGATCGACGCATCAGCCAGCTTGGCATTGTGCCCATGCAATCCTAGTTTCTCCAGCATACCGAGCATGGTCAGCAGCTCGGGGCTTTCGGTGGCAAAGCGCAAGAAGACACGAGCATAGAAGTGGTTGATAAACCACGGCTTTCCCCAGATCAGGCTCACCAGGAACCAGATCAATACCAGAACGATTACTACGACCAGAATATACCAGAAGGTTGCCATCGAGATACTCCTCTAAAAACCTAACTTCTGTTTCTACGATCCCTGCGGAAACGGTGTTGCCAGGACTGCTTACGCAATAATATCGCGAAACTATGTCCCCACCACGATCCCGCCATCCACGCTGATGGTTGTGCCGTGAACAAAACCGGCCTCATCGCTGGCCAGCCAGACATAAGCATTTGCGATATCCACCGGCTCACCCAGCCGCCCTAGCGGGGTGTGCGCCCTCATATCATCCAGGATATTCTCCGGCATCTGGCGCACCATCTCGGTCATAATAAAGCCCGGCGCCACAGCATTCACGCGGATGTTGAAGCGACCTAATTCCCGCGCCCACACTTTGGTCATGCCAATCACACCTGCTTTGGTAGCTACATAGTTCGTCTGTCCAAAGTTGCCATACAAGCCAACAACGGAAGAGGCATTGACGATCACCCCGCCGCCCTGCTTGATCATATAGGGCGCCACCGCCTGGGTGCAATTGAACACTCCCTTCAAGTTTACATTGATCACGGCATCCCAGGTGGCCTCTTCCATTTGCTTCACCAGCACACCGTCTTTGACCCTCACAAACAACCCATCGCGCAGGATGCCGGCGTTATTGATGAGCACATCCACGCGCCCGTACCTGGCTACCACATCATCTACCCAAGACTGCACTTGTTGGCGGTCAGCAACATCGACCTTGAAAAAGCTCGCCTCAGGGCCAAGCTCTTTCAGCAACGCTTCACCAGCTTCCTGGTTCACATCACAAATCACAACTTTAGCCCCTTCTTCTGCAAAACGCAATGCCGTAGCCTTGCCAATTCCGGCAGCGCCGCCAGTGACCAGGGTGATTTTATCTTTCAGGCGCATTTTGTTTTCTCCTTTCATGGGTACTGACTAATTTACTCTTCCAATGTAAAAAAAGGTACTGCTACACATGCTTCTATCATTATACTGTAATGCAAAAGAGAAATCCTTGCACAGACAATTTCTACACTAACGACAGGCCTCCTCCACAAGCCATTGCTTTTCGATGCCAGTCATCTTCAGTTACTTTCCATGCGAGATGCAACCTGATGTACAGACAACGCACGAATGAGAATGGCGAGCCGGGTTGCTCGCCATTCTCATTGCTAGGGATTGAGGCGCACTTCGGTTGTCATTCCCCAACGTAATCGTTCATCCACATCCGAAACCAGGATGCGCACCTGGTATAAGACATCCCCACCCTGGGCTTTGAATACATCGCTGATCTCGACAACCTCTCCGCTCAATGTCACATCCGGTAAGGCATCCGGGACGATGATTGCTCCCTGTCCCTCTGCAATCTTCACCACTTCAAGCTCGGTCAGATCGTTGGTTTCCACATACCATTCGCTGAAATCGGCGATCAAGATCACCCAGGTATCAGTGCCAACCATCTCGTTGACCACCACGTTGATCTCCACAATTGTTCCCTGATAGGGAGCTGTCAAATCCAGGCGATCTATGCCCGCCTGGGCAGCTGCCTGCTGTGCTACGGCGTTATCCAGGCGCGCCTGTGCCAGAGCCATCTGCTCAGGGTCGGGGCCATCCTGCTGCAAATCATACTTGCGCTGCGCCTCCGCCAGGGCAGCATCAGCTTGCAGCAATCCCGCCTGCGCCCGGTCATAGCGGTTCACTAGTTCATCGCGTTCGCGCACAGCCTCTTCATAGGCATCCTCCGCCTCCTGCAGATCATCCTCTGCCCGTTGGCGGGTGGGATTGTCGGTGTCAAAATCTGCATACTTGTCAAATTCCTCCTGCGCATCATCCAGGTCGTCTTCGGCATCCTGCACCGCGGTGCGTGCGTCATCGATATCCTGCTGATATTCATCCGTATCCACCGCATCCCAGGCCCGCCCGGCAGCGATCACCGCGTCATGAGCATCAATCAATTCCAACCAGGCTGCTGCTCGTGCCAAGTCTGCCGTGCGCACCAGCGCATCATAATCCTGCTGAGCAGAAAGCAGTTCCAACGCTGCAGCGGTCAGGTTAGCTTCAGCTTGCTCGCGCATACCCAGGCGCGCCAGCACCTGCCCCTCTTCTACAAGTTCGCCTTTTTCAACCAGGATCTCTGCCACCTCTCCTCCATTAGCAAAGGTCAGGTAGGTATATTCGCGCGGCACCAGGTTCCCTTCGCTGACCACCTCTGCATCGGCGAGCACCGCCGGGATCGAAGCTGCATCTTCAGGCTTCACTTCTCCCGCGCCCAGAAGGGAACATGCCTGCAGCAGGAACGCCGCACTAAAAATGGCCATAACCAACAGAATCGTTCTCCTCATTCTCTCATCCTCCTCCACCGCGTCGTGTGCACGCCTGTGGCATGATTTCAATTCAGATCAACAACTGTTCGCCAAAACGATCACTCATAGGCCAGCACCTCTCGAATCGTCAGTCGGGCGGCGTTGTGCGCCGGCAGAGCGCTGGCCAATGCGGAGAGGCTCAGAACCAGCATCAACCAGATGGCAAATCCCTGGAAGGTAAAGGTCTGCTCGATCGGCGTGTTGAAAATTGCCAGGCTGATAATCGTCGTGAGCAAAACACTGATCGGAAAAGACAGCAACGCCCCCAGGACCCAGGAGATTAGACCGATCAACATCCCCTCCACAATCACCGATTTGATGATCTCCCAGTCGACAGCCCCAATCGAGCGCATTACCCCGATCTCGCGTGTGCGTTCGAGCACGTTCATACCCATCGTTCCGGTCAGACCCATGCTGCCCACGGTGGCGGTCAGCAGTGCCATGATGAGCAGGAATGTGACCAGCACATCCAGCCCCTCGGAGGCCGTTTTCATTGTTGCCAGGCCAGCCTCCACGTCGTTTACATGGTAGCCGCGATCACGGAAGAAGCGGTCGATGCGCACGCTCATCATTTCCTGATCGGTGCGTGTGTGCCCTGTGGTGACGATACGGTAAGAAAATGCCTGGTTTGCCAGGTTGAGCATCTCGGAAACATATTTGTAACTGGCATAGCCCAGGATATTATCCCGATCGACGAACTTAAAAATGCCCACCACCGTCCAATCTTGCTCGCGGCCGTTGATCTTGAGCCGCAAGAGGTCGCCGGGTTGTAAGTCGGGGAAAGTTGCCAGCAGCGCCTCACTGACAGCCAGGGCGTTCTCATCTCCGGGGAGAATCCACCGCCCGGCCAGCAGGATGGGATCGACCAGAGGGCTATCGGGGGGCGGCGCCAGGATATTGATATTCTCAGCAACCCGCCCATCCGGGTAAAGCACCTCGCCAGAGATGAACGCCCAGCCCTCCACGCTGACCACATTTGGCACCTGCATGGCGACCCTTTCAATCTCACTTAAACGATATGGGCGGTCAAAATTAAGCGTCACATCTGCCAGGAAGTAATCGCCAATGCGGCCAATATACTGATCCAGCGTCTCACTGACATTAAACACAGCAATGAAGATAGCTCCTCCCATTGTCAGCGTAAACAAGGTCAATGCCAGACGCCCTTTGCGCCGGAAGGTATTGCGGATGGAAAGAAGCAAGGGGCGAGGAATACGCCGTGAGAGGCCGCGGCGCATGGAACCAAGATTGGCGGGGGTGGTCTCCTGACCCGCTTTGCCGCTCCCTTCCGCCGCGGAACCACCGCTGATCGCACGCTGCACGGTGATGCGCGAGCCATTATTGACCGGCACAAAACCCGCCGCTAGAGGAACCAGCAAGGCGATCACCGTTTGGATCAAGAAAGCCAGCGGCACCACACGGTATCCCAGCAGGTTAAAGTTCATCTGGTCAGCGATCAGTTCAGAGAGCGCATACGCCGCCTGGCCGCCCAGTGGGATGGAAATCAGTAATGCTACCACGCCGAAGATGGTGATCAGGGTCATATACATGCCAAAGATTTGAAAATTGCGCGCCCCCACCAGCTTCATCACCCCAATATGGCGCAGGTGTTGATTCAACAAAGCATTGAGCGTATTGGCAATCAGCGAACTGCTGAGCAAAACAATCAACACACCCAACGCGCCCAACACCCCCAGGATCGCCTGCACTGTGGAAGCCATCGGATGTTCATTGGTCTTGGAGAATTGCTGCCGGTAAGCCTGCCGCCCTCCCCTTTCGAGCTTATCGCCCACAGCATCTGCCACCTGGCGGATATAATTCTCATCGTTGGGCTCTTCCAACACCGTGAGGTAGAGGCGATTGTAGTTTTTCGACTGCCCCAGCCATTCCAGCGTATCGAAGCTAATATACCCCATCGGGGAAGCAAGAAAATCACCCGCGCCGGTGGATTGGTCCAAAACGATACCGGCTACCGGCATGCTGCGCAGCAATCCATCGGCCATCTGGAACTCCAGCACTTGCCCTACCTGAGCCGGGATATCCTTCAGCCCGCCACGTTCCAGCAACACCTGTTTATCTCCCGGAACTGCTGCGCCATCAACCGGCAGCAGGAGGTTGATCTGGCTGGCCTCGAAATCAGAAACTGCTACCAAATCCAGGCTGACCCATTCATCTTCTCCAACCCGCACGCGCACACTCACGATGCGCCGCCCCTCTACCTGGTGCACGCCTGGCACATTCTCTAATGTGCCTAACAGATCGTCATCAAATGGATCTGTCCAAATCTCGATGTTGGCAGGGTTTGCCCCTGCGTAACTGGCGCTCATATCATGCGATATGATGGCATAGGACCCGGCGATCATGCCAACCGAGAATACGCCCACCGCAATCGAGACAATCACCAGCAGCGTGCGCAGCTTGTTATCCCAGAGGTCTGAAAAAACCTTGCGCCAGCGCGGCCTCATCGTTACCGGCGCCTCCGATCAGCCGCCCGATTTTCTGCTACGCGCGCTTGCACGATCTTGGCAAGTGCGTCTTCTGTCATCGGCGAATCAATCAGCATCCTCAAAAAATCATCCCTGTGCAATGCCAGCAGTTCCACTGGCGCATCTTGGGCGGCGCGCACACTGGCAATCGTCTTCCCGCCCGCTACCAACTCCACCTCACCAAAGAACTCTCCACGCTCCAGGCACGCCACCACCATATCCGAGCGCTGCTGCCGCGCCCCTGTGGCTTGCAGAATGATCTCCACTGCTCCCCTGGCGATCATAAAAAAGTAATCCGGATGCTGATCTTTCTGGATAATCGTTTGACCTGGCTGGTACACCCTACATTCCACCAAGTCCGTGATGGAAAGCATTTGCCGGTGAGTCAACAGAGGCAAAGCTCTCGCTACGGTTTCATCCACCAACTCCCCATCCGAGATGATCACCGTGCGCATAGTTCGGTCGGTGATCGTTGGATCGTGCGTGACCATCACAATCGTCTTACCATCATGGACAAGACTGTCAAACATATTGATAATCGAATCTGCCGAACGCGAATCCAGATTTCCGGTTGGCTCGTCAGCAATGATGATGGGCGGATCCGTTGCCAGGGCACGCGCAATCGCCGCATGCTGCTGCTGTCC
The DNA here is from genome assembly GCA_016932955.1 of Anaerolineales bacterium. The sequence goes on from JAFGBV010000227.1 coordinate 53,152, forward strand.
GATGGACACTGCAGTAGGAAGTTTGTGCGCATGCTCTTCCAGGCCCATCAGCTCCAGCAATTCCATCGCCCGCCGGGGTCTCTCATCGTAAGCATAAACATTGCAATAATCCATTGGCAGTGTGGTGTTTTCCAGCAGCGTCAGCGTGGGCAACAATTGGAAGAACTGAAAAACGATTCCTAGTGTACGGCCGCGCCACAATGCACGCTTACTCTCGCTGAGCTTGTGGATATCCACACCCCCAACCAATACCCGGCCACTGCTAGGATGATCAATCCCCGTGACCATGTTCAATAACGTCGATTTACCGCTGCCAGACTTGCCGATGATGGATACGAATTCGCCCTGCTCTAGCTGGAGGTCAATTTCCTTCAAGATGGTGAATTCACCCGCCGCACTCTTGAACGTCTTGACCACACGCTGCAGTTCTATGGCTGGCTGTGCGGCAGAAGACTCGTTCACATGTACCCCGATCCGTCGGTCGTCTGACCATCCGCAATGTACAGGCGGCGCGTGAAGCGCGGCGCCAGACTGTTATCGTGCGTAACCATCACGATGGTTTTCCCCTGCTCAACCAGCGCCTCAAAGGCCTGGAAGATCGTATCTGCTGTGACCGAGTCCAGGCTACCGGTTGGCTCATCTGCCACCAATACTGGCGGGTCATTGGCCAGCGCCCGGGCAATAGCCACCCGCTGCTGCTGGCCACCGGAGATATAGGCGGGCAGCTTGTAGGCGTGATCCTCCAACTCCACCAGCTTCAGCAGTTCCATTGCACGCTCCTGGCTCTGGTGCGCGGCATATAGCCCGCAAAAATCCATCGGCAGCATCACATTCTCCAGCAGGGTGAGCATAGGGAGAAGTTGAAAGGATTGATAGACCACGCCCAGGGTGCGCCCACGCCACAGCGCCAGATCGTTCTCATTCAGCGCATGCACCGAAACCGGCGCAGAATGGGGCGCCTGTACAATCACCTCACCAGAGGTGATATCATCTACGCCGGTGATCATATTAAGCAGGGTGGATTTTCCCGCGCCCGATTTCCCCACAATACCCAGGAATTCTCCTGGATATACCTCTGCGGTGATACCCTTCAGCGCAGCAAAATCCCCCGCCGCGCTGGAATATACCTTAACCACCTGGCGCATTGTAATGAGCGGCTGTGAATCCTGGGCAAGCATACCAACTCCACACCCACAAGATCACCACTGCGGCTCAGGTGTGGCCACCGTCAGCGTACCATCCCAAATCCACCCCTCACGCCCGTCGCTCACAACGATCACATGCATCCAGGTTTGCCCATTGACCTCAGCGGAATCTTCGCGCAACTGCACCAGGGTTCCCGGCAATAACGGTGCGCCGACCGGGGAAGAATCGAAACCGGGTGCAGAACGCAAGAAAGCGCCTTCTTCGGAGCTGACCAAGGCATACACAGGCAGCGGGGTCGGGCTGGGAGTTAAGGTAGGCGTTTCAGTCAAAGTGGGCGTCAATGTTGACGTAAGTGTAGCCGTAGGAGGTACGGGTGTGCTGGTCAGCGTGGCAGTAGGTGGAACAGGCGTACGCGTAGGGGTGAGCGTAGGTGTGGCAGTCGGCACTGCCAGCGGTGCGCCAAACGCTCCCAGCACTGCGCTGAACGAGCCAAAGCCGATCAGCAGGATCACCCCTACTAAAGTCACAGCCCCACCCAGGGTATAGCCAAACAGTGTGGGAGGCCTGAAGCCAAGCACTGCAAAAGCCAACGCCCCGATCAGCGCTGCCCAGGCCAGGTGAACTCCAAACAACACCAGTCCATCGGGCCAGAGGTGCGGCGCGCCAATCCCCAGCCCCACCCCAGCAACTGCCAGGGGAAGGTAAAGACAATAGGCAAGCGCCATGCTCGGTTGCGCCGGGCTGCGATCCGGGTGGGTCATCATGGCTGCGGTGAGAATCGCCCCCAAGGCCAGCAAAATAAAAAACTGCCACGATAATTGGGCATGCAGATAGGCCATCTCCAATGGCAGAGGCGTCCAGATCCTGCCCAGAAGCCCTATGAGCACGTTCACCAGGAGCACCTCCAGGCAGCCGACCAGCAAGCCCGCCAGGCTGCGCCCAAAGAAACGCCCCGAACCGATCACCGTGCCAAAAGCCAGGCCCACTGCCGGGCCCATCAGGGGAGCAAAAACAACCCCCAGCACCAGCAGCAGCGGCGAATCGAGTAGCAGTCCCATGCCCAATATCGCCCCCGCCAACAACGAGAACAAAAAGAAATCAAAGGTTGGTGAAGTCCGCCGCGCCAGGTGGTCCAGCGTCACAGCGCGCTCATCCGCCTCCAGCGGGGCCAACAAGCGACGCGCCCGCCGCCGGCGTGCAGGAGGCATCAGATCAGGGTCATCAGGAAAGTATTCGTTGCGCAGGTTCATTTTCTCAGGCTAGTAACAATCCGCAATGGTTTGTCCAGCAACTCCAGCGCATCAAAGATACTTGCAACGACCAGGTCAGCAGAGAGCAGCGTTTCCACAGCCACCCCTTCCTGCGAAAAAACGCAGATTCCCAGCGCGGCTTCCTTGAGCATGGCTGCATCGTTAGCGCCTTGCCCAATGGCCACCACAGAGTCAGCACCCAAACTGCGCACATAAGCGGCTTTCTGCTCGCCTTCTGCGCCCGGCTGAATACGCACTGCGCGCAGGTTGAGCTGCTGATCGATCTCGTGCTGGCGCCCATGGGTGTCAGCGGTCAACAGGTGCAGCTCCAGGCGATCCCGCAACACCCCCAGCAGGCGAGCCAAGCCATCCGGGAGCTTCCCGTCGATAGCCAGGGTACCATTGACATCGCTCACCAGGTGCCGCAATTGCACTTTCCCGCGGCCAGGGATGTTCAACTCAATCATGGTATTATTATACCCGCATCAGGACAAACCGCTCATCACCCGAGCAAGTCAAAACTCATTTCCTGCGGAGAAATTTCCTTGCACGCTCCTTTGCCTTATCGACTCCTTGCGCCTATCACCCTGAGCATACTCTTCGGTTTGCTGCTGGCTGCCTGCGGCACAGTAATCCCCACCGCCACCCCCACGCTGCCGCCCAGCCAAACCCCTTTACCAACCCTGACACCCACGCCGCTGCCCACACCCACCTCCACGCCGTTGCCACCGCTGGCTGTTCTACTGGCAGGGCCTGAGTCAGATGTTACGCTGGCAAATACACTTCAAACCACCCTGAACGAGCAGGTCACCGGCGCCGGGATGCGTTGGCAGGTGCGCCAGCGCCTGAATCCCGAAGATCTAGGAGCCGGGCTGCAATTGGTCATTGCACTGCCTCCCGATCCTGGCCTGGCAGATCTGGCAGCCGCCTCACCCCAAACCCAATTCCTGGCAGTGGGCATCAGTGGGTTGGAACCCGCACCCAACCTGACTGTTTTGGGCGCACAAGGCGAGCGGTTCGATCAGCATGGCTTCATTGCCGGCGTGATGGCTGCCATGATCACACCCGATTGGCGCGTGGGCGTGATCAGTATTGGCGATACCGTCCAAGGACGCTCAGCGCGCACGGGTTTCTTGAACGGCGTGATCTATTTCTGCGGCTTATGCCGTCCCGCTTACCCGCCTTTCTATGAGTACCCGCTCTATTTTGAGCTGGCAACTGGGGCTAACACTGCCGAGTGGCAGGCGGCGGCGGATTATATGATTGACCGCGGTGTGACCACCGCTTACATCTACCCCGGAGCAGGCGACTCAGCCATGCTGGAAAAGCTCGCCGGCGCCAATGTGAAAATGATTGCCAGCGGTATCCCATCCGATGCGCTACGCCCGCATTGGGTAGCTTCCCTCGGCACCGACCCAATGGCAACCCTGCTGGCAATCCTGCCCGATGTCATTAACGGTAACAGCGCGGGCAACATCACCCTGCCGTTGCAGCTCAGCCAGGTCAATGCCGACCTGTTCAGCCCCGGCAAACAGGATTACATTGCTGAGACGCTGGGCGACCTCCTGGCAGGGTATATCGATACTGGCGTTGACCTGGCAACTGGCGAAAACCGCTAACCGGGCGGCAAATGGCCCCCTAAATTACGTGTCATTCTTCACATTGCCAACTTGCACACTTCTTGCTATACTTATGCATACAAGAACCCTTCAGGGTTCGAAACTTTTCACCCAATTCTCTTTTAGGAGGAGAGACTCGACATGTATAAGAAACTGTCTTTGATCATGGCAATCGTGATGATTGCCTCATTGGTGCTTACTGCCTGCCAGGGCAGCGGCAAGTTGAAAGTCGGCCTGGTCACCGATGTTGGCGGCGTGAATGACAAGTCCTTCAACCAGTCTGCTTGGGAAGGCGTTCAGCGCGCTGCTGAGGAATTTGGCTGGGAAGTCAACTACATTGAGTCCAAGCAACCCACCGACTATGAGAAAAACATCGATCAGTTTGCTACCGAAGGCTACGATGTGATCGTCACCGTCGGCTTCATGATGGGCGATGCAACCGCGGTCAAGGCCAAGCAGTATCCTGACATCAAGTTCGCCATCATCGACAATGCTTACTTCCCGACCGAGGGCTCTGTGGCTTGCGACGCCACCGTCACCGACTGCTACGATGATGGCGGCTTGAAGAATGTCACCAGTCTGATGTTCCAGGAAGATCAGGTAGGCTTCTTGGCTGGCGTTCTGGCGGCAGGCATGACCCAGACCGGTGTCATCTGCTCGGTAGCCGGTATGGAAATCCCGCCCGTCCAGCGCTTCGTGATCGGTTACCAGAATGGCGCCGAGTGGATGAAGCCCGGCACCGAGGCCCTGAACGTCTACATCCCCTCCTTCATCGACCCTGCTAAGGGTAAGGAAACCGGCCTGAGCATGATCGGCCAGGGATGCGATGTGGTCTTTGGCGTGGGTGGCAACACCGGCAACGGCGGTCTGCTGGCTGCCAAGGAAAATGGCCTGATGGCAATCGGCGTCGATGTTGACCAGTACCTCACCTACCCCGAGGTTGCGGACGCCCTGATCAGCTCGGCAGCCAAGAACGTGGATGTGGCTGTGTACGAGTTCCTCAAGGCCCTCAAGGCTGGCGATTTCACCGCTGGTATCGTGACTGCAAACCTGCAGAACGGCGGCGTTGGTCTGGCCCCCTTCCATGATTGGGACAGCAAGATCCCGGCCGATGTGAAGGCCAAGATTGAAGAAGCAGCCAATGGGCTGAAGGACGGCTCGATCGTCACCGGCTACGAATAATATCGAACCCGGTTTCTGATGTATAATAATCGAGGGTATTGCGCTAAACTGCACAGTACCCTCGATTATATATTGGGGAGCAGCGCATGACCCTAGCCCTCAAAGCCACGAATATTACCAAACGGTTCCCGGGCGTGTTGGCCAACGACCATGTCAATTTCACCCTGGGAAAAGGCGAGATCCACGCCTTGTTGGGGGAAAATGGTGCAGGAAAATCCACCCTGATGAACATCCTCTATGGTCTCTACCAGCAGGATGAAGGTGAGATTTGCATCGATGGACAGCCCGTCATTATCGCCAACCCGCACGACGCCATTGCCAAGGGAATTGGCATGGTGCACCAGCACTTTATGCTCGTCCCGCCGCTGACGGTTACTGAGAACATCATGCTCGGCCAGGAGTCAGTGAAAGCTCCCGCACTAGGCAGATTTGCTGTACTGGATCGTCGCGGCGTAGCCAAGCGTATCCGCGAGCTCAGCCAGGAATACAGCCTGGCAGTGGACCCCGACGCGGTGGTACAGGACCTCACCGTTGGCGCGCAGCAGCGCGTGGAGATCATCAAGGCGCTCTATCGCTCGGCAAATATCTTAATCCTGGATGAGCCAACTGCTGTGCTGACCCCGCAGGAAGCCGATGAGCTCTTTGTCATCATGCGCCGCCTGGTAGAGCAGGGGAAATCGATCATCTTCATCACCCACAAGCTGCGCGAAGTGCTGGCGGTGGCTGACCGCATCAGCGTGATGCGCGCCGGGCAAATGGTGGGCTCAGTGAAGCCAGCCGAAGCCACACGCGAGCTGCTGGCGGAGATGATGGTTGGGCGCGAAGTGATTTTACAGATCGACAAGGTTGCTGCACATCCCGGTGCAGCGGTTGTGGAAGTGAATAATTTGTGCGTTCAGGATGACCGGCGCCACACTGTGGTAGATGGCGTTTCCTTCCAGGTGCGCGCGGGCGAAATCCTGGGCATTGCGGGGGTGCAAGGAAATGGCCAGACCGAGTTGGCCGAGGCGCTGACCGGTTTGCGGCGTGTCTTGAGCGGGCAGATGTTGGTTTTGGGACAAGATACCACGCACGCCTCCCCGCGGCAGGTGATCGAGGCAGGTGTCTCGCACATCCCTGAAGACCGCCACAAACACGGGCTTGTCCTGGCTTTCTCCATCCGCGATAACATCATGTTGTGCACGTACTACCGCCCACCTTTCGCGCGCGGAGTGGAGTTGGACTTTCCGGTGATCGATGCCCGCTCAGAAGAGTTGGTGAAGATGTTTGATGTGCGCACGCCGAGTATCCAGACGCAAGCCGGCTCGCTTTCGGGCGGCAACCAGCAAAAAGTCATTGTGGCGCGCGAGCTGGCCCGGCCGGTGAAGTTCCTGCTCGCCTCCCAGCCAACCCGCGGCCTGGACGTGGGCAGCATCGAATTCATCCATCGCCAGATCATCAATGCCCGCGACCAGGATGCAGCGGTCTTGCTGGTGAGTGCAGAATTGGATGAGATTTTGAGCCTTTCAGATCGCATTGCGGTGATGTACAAAGGACATATCCTGGACACGTTAGATGCTAAGAGCGCCACGCGTGAGCAGTTAGGCTTGCTCATGGCCGGGATCACCCAGGAGGCGGCACATGCTTAACCAGAACACTGCTCCTGAGCCTGCAGCCAGACGCAAAGAGTTTCAACACACGCTGTTGCGCGTCTTAGATATCATGAGTACGCCGGCGCTGGCGATCTTAACCGCCTTCTTGATCGGCGCACTCTTGATCCTACTCACCAGCGACGGCAGCATAATAGACAGGTTTGTGACCGTGGGAGAAGCCTACTGGGGCATGGTGGACGGGGCGCTCTTTAAAGTGCGCGGCCTTTCCGAGACCCTCGTCGCAACCGTGCCCTATGTTTTGCTCAGCCTGGCTGTGGCGGTGGGATTCAAGACCGGCCTGTTCAATATCGGCGTTGAAGGGCAGTTCACCATCGGCGCCATCTGCGCCGCCGTTGCCGGAGCTGCCACCAAGGATTTGCCGGGGATCCTCCACCTGCCGCTGGCGTTGATCGCTGGGGCGTTGGGAGGAGCAGCCTGGGCCGCTGGCCCGGCTTTTCTCAAGGCGCGCACAGGCGCTCATGAAGTGATTAGCACGATGATGATGAACTACGTGGCCTTTCGCTTTGCCGAATACCTGATCAGTGGACCATTAGTAGATCCGCTCGCCTCCACTATACAAACCAGCCATGTATCCACAGAAGCAGAGCTGTGGATATTTGCCGCGGTACCCCAGCGCCTGCAAGACCCGCTCAATGCCCTGGCAGTTGCACTGGTGGTCTGGCTGGTGGTGGCTCTGATCGTGCGCAGCGCCATCAGCCGCGAGTCACCGACGGGGCGCATCAAAACCAGCACCCAACGCCGGGCTGCTTACCTGGGCGCCGGCTTTGGGGCTGGATTGCTCACCTTTATCTTCCTCCCGCGGCTGGTCAACTTATGGTGGCCTTTCAGCGACCAATACGACCGCTTACACATCGGCCTTTTCCTGGCGCTGGGGAGTGTTTTCTTCATCCGCTGGTTGATGGGGAAAACTACGCTGGGTTTCGAGCTGCGCACAGTCGGCGCCAACCCCAGTGCCGCCCAATATGCCGGCGTGAACATCACACGTAATATCATGCTCTCCATGACCATTTCAGGCGCACTGGCTGGCCTGGCAGGCACGGTGGAGGTGCTGGGTGTTTCGATCTGCCGCTGCCTGCCGCTGTTCTTCTCCAGCGGATATGGCTGGGATAGCATCGGTATTGCCCTGCTGGCGCAAAATGATCCCTTTGGCATCCTGGCAGCTTCAACCCTATTTGGCGCTATGCGCAACGGCGCCGACCTGATGGAGCTACGGTCGGGTGTTTCCAAATACCTATATTCTCTCATCCAGGCATTGGTGCTGCTCTTCGTAGCGGCGCCAACGGTGGTCCGTTCGCTGTACCGCATTCGAACCAAACGCAAGGATGATAACCAGGCGCCAGTGACGGCGGGCGAGGGAGCAAAGCAATGACAACTGAGATGAAGACCCTTAATAATGCACATCGAAGTTGGCGCAGCTCCAAATGGTTCTCAATGGTGACTACCATCTTGATGATTGGTTTTGGATTGCTGGCAACCTGGTGGCTGCTGAACCTGGTGATCTCAGGCCAATGTGGGCAGAAATGCGTGATCGATAACCTGGCACAGATGTTCCGCCTGGCTACGCCCATCGCTTTTGCTGCCTTCTGCGGCATGATGTGTGAGCGTGCTGGCATCTTCAACATTGGTATCGAAGGCCAGATGCTGATGTCTGCTATGGTTTGCTATGCGTTCAACCTGTTCTCTTACCAGTGGTTTAAGACCTTCATGGATCCAGCCACAGCAGGCACAGCCAGCCGGATACTGGCCCTGGTGGCTGGGCTGCTCTCAGCGCTTCTCCTTGCCGCGCTGCATGCGGTGCTATCGATCCGCTATAAAGCCGATCAGATCATCAGCGGCACAGTGATCAACATCCTCGCCCTGGGGCTGACGGGTTACTTCTACCGCCAGTTCCTGGCTGAGAACCTGCCTCCTGGTCCGGGGACCTTTCCTCTGCTGGCGATACCGGGACTTTCAGAAATCCCCATTCTGGGACCGATCTTCTTCAATCAAAAACCGCTCACCTATATTATGTTTATCGCGGTTTTCTTCTTGCACTACATGCTTTTCTTCACACCCTGGGGCTTGCGCACCCGGGCTGTTGGCGAACACCCGCGCGCAGCGGACACATTAGGGGTAAATGTGCTCTGGATGCGTTATTCCAACGTGCTGGCTGGCGGCTTGCTCGCCGGGCTGGGCGGCGCTTATTTCACGCTCGAAGCCGTGGATGTGTTCAACCCCGGAATGACCAACGGCCTTGGCTTCATCGGCCTGGCTGCCATGATCTTTGGCAAATGGAATCCCTTCGGTGCCCTGTTCGGAGCGCTAATCTTTGGCCTGGGCAGCGGCATCACCACGACGGTCAGCATCTTCCGCCCAGATATTCCCTCCCAAATCCCGCAGATGCTGCCTTATGTGCTCACGATTGTGGTACTCACTGGTGTGGTCGGCCGAGCCGTGCCGCCCGCCGCGGGAGGAAAGCCTTACGAGAAGCAATAACACCCCGGGCGTACCTTCTATCCAAATAAAAACCGTGGCAGCAACCAGCAGGTAGCAGCCACGGTTTTGTGATCAAAACGGTCTTGCTCAACCCAAGCTCTGCGGGCCAAAAGCCCCGGGCAGTAAGTCGCTCACGGTTATTTCCTGCACGCGCTCTCCCTGAGTATCCGCAATCAAAACCAATGTATCCAGCCCAAATTCTGCCATCACCTGCCGGCAGCCGCCACAGGGCATTCCTCCGTTACTGGTCACCACAGCCATTGCAATGAACTCACGCTCGCCTTCGGATACTGCCTTGAAAATCGCCACCCGTTCGGCGCATAACCCGCTCGGATAGGCAGCATTTTCAATGTTGCAACCGGTAAAATATTGACCGGAACGGGTCAGCAATGCCGCACCGACCTTGTAATGGGAGTATGGTGCATAGGCTTTCTCGCGCGCGGCGCGTGCTCGATTCAATAATTCCTGGCGTTGTTCATTCGTCAGCAGGTTTTCCATCATGTTCCCTCGCATCCTGAGCGGATGTTATTTTCTTGGCTCTCACTTTGCGAATACGCCTCCCAACCACCTGTTCCACAGTCAACAGTACATTGTCCACATGCAGCGTTTCGCCGCTGGTGGGCACGCGCCCAACCTGGCTGTAGATATACCCGCCCAGCGTATCCGCTTCATCAATAGGCAGGCGGCTTTCCATTATCTCATTAAAGTCATCCAGATCGATACGTCCCAGGAACAGGTATTCATCCTCTGCCATTTGCACATAAGGCAGTTCTTCACTCTGGTCAAATTCATCCTGAATCTCACCCACAATCTCTTCCACGATATCTTCCAGGGTAACCAATCCTGCCACACCGCCGTATTCATCCACCACCACTGCCATGTGGATGCGCTCTGACTGCATCTCAGTGAGCAGTTCATCCACCTTTTTGGCCTCGGGAACAAAACAAGCCGGGCGCAGCAACGCACGCAAGGAATCAATCTCGCTCCCCTCGCGCCAGACGCGCAGCAGATCCCTGGCATAGAGCAGGCCCAGGATGTTATCTACTGTCTCTTCGTAGACAGGTGCGCGCGAATATCCGGACTTCAATAACGCATCCACTGCCTGAGGAATTGGGATGTTAACATCCAACGCGGTAATATAAATTCGCGGCACCATGATCTCTCGCGCCAGTGTATCCCCCAGGTCAAAGATGGAGTAGATCATCTTACGTTCATCCTGCTCCAAAACACCCCCCTCGTGCCCGGCATCCACCATGCTCTTCAATTCATCTTCTGTTACCGTGCCGGCAGGCTCTTGCTTGTCATGACGCCGGGCATTAATCGCCAATGGTAGAACGAGCAGGGGAGAAAGCACAGCAGTGAGCAAGCGCGCCGAGGGGGCAACTCGCAGCGCCCACACATCCGGGCGGTGCGAGACCACCATATCGACAATCCACTCCAGTAAAAAGAACAGCAGCACAGCCAGCAGCAGCGCCCCGCTTGCCACGGACCAGTGCACATTTCCCAACCCCTGCGAGAACAATGCCAGCAACAAGGCAGCAGCAAAGAAATGTACCAGCAAGCGGGTCAGGTACAGGGCAGCCTGCAAGTTGCGCGGCCTCTGGATCAGATCCAGCGCACGGTTGACCGGCTCGGGCGATTCCTCGCGCAGAGAAAGCAAGCGTGGCAGGCTGGCGTTCAAAAGCCCAGCGCGGATCACGATGGTGAACAGATCCACCACAATCAACAAAACCAGGCCAATCAGCTCAATGATCTGAAGATTCATCGGATCCATAATCTCACTCCCTGTGCGCAACCAGAATGGGCGAAAGCCAGGCAGGAAAAAAGATGATCCATTATCCCTTCTTTAGGCTCTTCATCCGCTCAGCACGCGATAATTGGTGAATATCCACCTCGTTTTCCTTGATGCGGTAGGAACCCTTTTGCAGCAAGGCGATCTTGCCAGATGGAAGATCATCATCCAGCACCACGCCCGGACCAATGGCGCTGTTGGGCCCCATCTTCGTCCCAGGTAGTAACACCACATTGCACCCCGTGCGGCAATCCTCGGCCATGATCGTACCGAAGTGGGGCATCCCAGTAGCAATGCGTTGTTCGCCAACGCGCACCTTCACCGGTCCCTCGTCAAAGCGCAGGTTGGCCGTAATCGTACCAGCGCCAAACGAGCAATTATCGGAAATGATCGAATCGCCAATGAAGTTCTTATGCGTCCAACAGTGATCACCCAGGATCGAGTGGCTGATCTCTGTGCCAAATCCAACAACACAAAACGAGCCAATCGATGTGCCGCCGCGGATCAACGTTTGGTTACCGATGATCGAGTCGGAGCCAATATATGCCGGGCCACGAATAATCGCGTTTTCGAAGATGCGCACGCCTTCCTCGACAACGATATTCCCATCCATCACCGCCAGCGGAGAGATCCTGGCTGTTTCGGCAATACGCGGCGAGTCGATCCGCTTGAGCATGAGCTCGTTGATTGCAAGCAGATCCCAGGGATACTTATATGAAGCGAATGGCCCATCGTAAGCAATGTATCCACCACCACCTGCTTCAATCAGCTTGCTATAGGCGCGTTCCAGTTGGTCATCCGTCTGCCCGGCAGGGGTTGCATCCAGCGCTTTCCAAAAGTTCTCCGAGAAAAAATACAGCCCGATCACGGCAATTTTACTGGGAGCATCTTCAGGGCGGGGCTTTTCCACCACGCCGCTCAGCCGTCCATTGCCATCAAAAGCCATCACGCCAAATTTACTGGGCTCATCCACTGCCCGCCCTACCAGGGAAACATCCAGCGCTTCGCCAATTCCTTTCTGAGCCAGCTCTGTCAGCAGTGCAGGATCATAGATATCATTGGCATTCAAAACCAGGAAACTGCCCTCTACCATGTTGCGCGCTGTTTCCAACGCGTTTGCCTGTCCCAGGGGCTTTTCCTGTACAGTGAAAGAAATTTCCAGCCCCTGCAGTGGATTTTGGGTCAGGTATTCCTCGATCTGGCTCTCGCCCGGACCCACCACCACAACAGCCTTTTCTACCATCCCACAAGCCTGCACCGACTCCAGCACGTGCCGGATAAGCGGCTTGCCCATCACCTTGAACATCGCCTTGGGCTTATTAATCCCCAACGGAGCAATCCGTTTGCCAATTCCTCCCGCCAAAATAATCGCCTGGATACTCATAAAATCTCCACTCCTGGTTTGGTAAGATCCAGCGGGAAATGGATACCCCGGCTGGTATATTCATTCGCAAGGGTATGTAATACCTGGCTTGCAATCTCCCATAAATGCTCGGAAGAGGCTTTCGTCTCGAAGCGCAGCGAGATCACCGGCTGTGTATTAGATTGGCGCACCATCGCCCAGCCATCAGGGAAGATGATGCGCGCCCCATCCAGGCGCTCAACCGGATAGCGGACTGCATAATGCGCATCCACTGCCTGCACGATCTCACTTTTTGACACATCCGGGCACGCCAGGCGCAGCTCGCGGGAGGAAAAATAACGCGGTAAATCATCCACCAGTGCCGAGAGCGGTCGATCCTGGTTGGCAACCAGCGCCACGCACTGCACTGCCGCCAGGATTGCATCATCAAACTTAAACATATCATCCAGCAAGAAGAAGTGCCCCGACATCTCCCCCCCCAGGGTGGCGCCAGATTCCAGCATCTGGTTGTGCACATACGCATACCCTGAGGGCGCAGCCACTGCCTGCCCGCCATGGGCGGCAATATCATCTGCAACCGCCTGGCTGCATAAGACCTCGTAGACCACTTTGGCGCCAGGCTGTTTCTTTAATGCGGAGCGTGCCAGCAGCATTAGCGTCACATCACCAAGCACGGGCCGGCCCATCTCGTCCACAAGGATCACCCGGTCGCCATCCCCATCAAAAGCCAGCCCCATCTGAGCCTGCTGCTCTAAGACCGCTGCCGCCAGCGCATCCGTCGCACCGGGCGCTGTGGGGTCGGGGTCCCGATTGGAGAAGCTGCCATCCGGCTGGCAATACAGCTCCGTGACCCGGCATCCCAGCCCGCGCAGCAATCCAGGTACCACCAAGCCATTCATCCCATTGCCGCCATCCACTACCACATGCAATGGTCGCCTGAGCTGCGTTCGCCGCGAGATCTCCGCTGTATACACCGGCAGTGGGTCAATCTTCTGGCAACGGCCTTTAACGGCGGCAGGCTGGCTTTCCAGCGATAGTTTATAGATCTCCTCCAACGCTTCCCCATAGACCGTTCGCCCGGCGCGTATTTTCAAGCCATTATATTCACGCGGGTTGTGGCTGGCAGTCACCATCACCCCCCCAGAAGCCTGGTAATAGTCGGTGGCGAAATTCAAGAGCGGCGTGGGTACACGGTTAACATCGATCACATCCAGCCCTGCCGCTAAGATGCCTTCTATCAAAGCCTGGTGCAGTTGCGGCGAGCTCTCACGAACGTCACAACCAGCCACCAACGATCTCCCCCCTCGCTGCACAAACCATTTTCCCACCCCCTGACCAATGGCTACCATCCTTTCAGCATCTAAGTCGCTTCCCACAACCCCCCGGATACTGAAACCTCGAAAAATTTTAGGATTGATTGGTAATGGCATAATTGCTAGAACAATATCTCCTTATTTATAATTAAAACAAGCACGGGCAGCGGGCGAAACCACTAACGTTTAGCGATCGCCTGGTTCTGCCCGTGAAGATCTTCAGGCTGGGGCGTCCGGATTCGAACTGGAATAAACGGATCCAAAGTCCGCTGTGCTACCATTGCACCACGCCCCAATTAGAACGCCCGGCTTACCGGGCGTGTGGTATTTTATCATAAAAACCGCCCTTGGGTCATTCTTCTTCGGGAGCCAAACCCAACTGACGTGCCTGCTCATACGTCAGCGCATCTCCGTTGCTCACACCATCCAGTTCAGTTCCTTCCAAAGCCTGGTCCCAGAAGAGATCCGCCTGTTGTATCTTCTCAGGTTGGGCCTTTTGGAATAATGCGTCCACCTCTGCCAGAACAGCAGGATCCACCACTTCAGGAATGACTTCGGGCGGCGCCACGGCCTGTTTCTCATGCGCAGCAGCCGCATCATCAACTCCCAGGAAATTCAGGGTCGCCTGCAGATCCTTCAGGCTCTTCGGGAGCACTTTTCGGATCGCATTCAGGCTTTCGGGTCCATAACCCCCCTCGTGGACAATTAGCAGGGCATTACTCGCACCCAGATGCGCCAGACACAAGTATTGGGTAGCCCCCTGGAAACACAGCAAATCATCCGGGCTTTCCAGTCGCAATGCATGAGTGACTTTCAGGCTGGCGCTGAGCGTGGTCATCAATGCTGTATGCAAAGCCAGGTCGCTGTAAATTTCCGGCAGATCTCCCGCCTGCGCCAGCACCTGCCCTGAGGCATCCAGCAAAACTGCCGAAACCAATCCCAACTCCTGGCCCAAGGCAGCAAGCCGGTCGGCCAGGCTTATCGACGGCGTCTCTGGTTTTCCTGCCCCTGCATCAAGTTTCACCGCCGTTGCCACCGGCTCCTCGGCCACCGAGGGGAGCGGAAAAGCATCCCCTACTAGGCCAAGGCAGCGCTCCACAGCATCCAGGAAATCTGCCAGCTCCAGCGGCTTGTAAAAGAAAGCCGTTGCCCCGGCCTCAGCCACCTGGCGACGCAGCCTGGGCTCCTCCACACCAGTGACCAGGATCGTCTTCATCTCTGGACTGCGCCTGCGCAGGCGTGTCAGCAGATCTAGCCCCGACATCCCCGGCAGCCAAACATCCGTCACCACCAGGTCCAGAGGAAGGCTAGAGGAAATCAACAGCGCTTCTTCTGCAGACGGCACTTCCAGCACATCAAAACTTGCACCCAGGGTTCTGACCCCCTCGGCTAGCATGCGCCGGACCTCATGGTTATCGTCTACAATCAGGACTCGAAAACGTGCCATACAATTTTAAATTGTATCACATAACCCCTTACTCCACCCGCCAGCAGGCAGCCCAATGGTCAGGGACAACTTCGCGGAAAGACGGCTCTTCCATCCTGCAATGCTCCATCGCCACCGGGCAGCGCGGGTGGAAACGGCACCCCGTCGGCGGGTGTAGCGGGGAGGGCACATCCCCCTCCAGGATCACCCGCTCACGCTTCAAAGACGGATCTGGAATGGGAATTGCTGAGAAGAGCGCCTGTGTGTAAGGGTGGAGCGGGTTACGGAAAAGATCATCGCGGCCAGAAAGTTCAACCATCTTCCCCAGATACATGACGGCGACGCGGTCCGAGATATGCTCCACCACGCTCAAATTATGGGCAATAAAGAGGTATGTCAGGCCAAACTCGCGCTGTAACTGCTTGAGGATGTTCAAAACCTGAGATTGGATCGACACATCCAATGCAGAGACGGGCTCGTCGGCGATGATAAAACTGGGCCGTAGGGCTAAGGCCCGAGCGATGCCAATCCGCTGCCGCTGCCCACCCGAAAATTCATGCGGGTAACGCCGCGCATGATAATCTTCCATCCCCACTTTGCGCAGCATCTCAATCACCAGGTCAAAACGTTCTTTGGCTGTTCCAATTTTGTGTATCTTCAGCCCTTCTGCAATAGATTCCCCAATCGGCATACGTGGATCGAGTGAGGCATAAGGATCCTGGAATATGATCTGCATATTCCTACGCATAGATTTTAGCTCTTTCGCCTGAAGGGAAAATACATCCACACCATCGAACAGCACCGAACCGCTGGTTGGCTCAATCAGGCGCAGCATCGTGCGCCCTACTGTCGTCTTGCCACAACCCGATTCACCCACCAATCCGACCGTTTCGCCCTTGCAGATGGTGAAATTGATCTTGTCAACTGCCTGCACCCAGGCCACAACGCGCTGCATCAAGCCCCCGCGTACCGGAAAATATTTGACCAGATCCTTAACTTCGATAAAATTCCTGGTCTCCTCTGTGTTTACCACTTGATCCATCATCATCAGATCCTCAGCTTGGCATCATAGAATAACCAGCTTAGTTCGCCCGTAGAGGCGCCTGATGCTGCTCGTGATCCTTATACAACCAGCAGCGCGTCAGGTGTTTTTTTTCATTTTCGAGCAGCTCGGGCTCTAACTGGGTGCAGATTTCCAACTGGTATTGCTCACGCGCGCGGCAGCGCGGGGCAAAACGGCAGCCCGGCGGTAGGTCCACCAGATTGGGAACCGTCCCGGGGATAACCTCCAGCATGTCTTTTACCTGCCCCAGCACCGGGATCGAGGCCATCAGCCCTTGGGTGTAGGGATGCAATGGCTTTTTGAACAAGGTCATCACATCTGCTTGCTCAACAATACGCCCTGCGTACATCACTGCCACCCGGTCCGCCAGCTCAGCGACCACACCCAGGTCATGCGTGATCAAGATTACAGAAGTATCTATTCTGGAGCGCAGTTCGCGCATCAGATCCAGGATCTGTGCCTGGATGGTCACATCCAGCGCCGTGGTCGGCTCATCGGCGATCAATAATTGCGGGCTGAGCGCCAGCGCCATGGCAATCATCACGCGCTGCGCCTGCCCGCCCGACATCTCGTGCGGGTATGCATGCGCCTTGGAGATTGCATCAGGAATGCCCACCAGGCGCAGTAATTCTACTGCCTTTTCCCAGGCCTCTTCTTTGCCCAGGTTTTCATGGATGCGCAGCACTTCCGCCACCTGATCGCCAACCTTGAAGACCGGATTGAGACTGGTCTGCGGCTGCTGGAAAATCATCGAGATGCGATTGCCGCGCATGTGAACCATCTCCGCTTCGCTGAGCGTCAGCAGGTTACGATCATCAAAGATGATTTCACCTTCAATAACCTTGCCTGGTTTGCCCACCAAACGCATAATTGAAAGGGATGTCACACTCTTTCCACAGCCTGATTCGCCAACCAATCCGAGCACCTCGCCGCGTTGAACAGTGAAATCCACCCCGTCCACGGCCTTCACCACACCGGCATCGGTATAAAAATGCGTTTTAAGATTGCGCACCTCGAGTAGAGGAGCGTGATAATTTTCAGGCATGTGTTACTCTCTATGATCCATAATTAAGGAGATGATCTAGAAGAATATGCACACCGGTGGTGGTTGGGGAAGCCCAACCACCACCGGTGTGCATTAATTTCCTTCTTTTGGTTCTTTTTGGACAGCCTCACACCCTTGGTCACTCTTGTCAGGTATAACCCTGATGCCGCACGTAGGTGAAAGCTCAACGCATCTTGACATACCATGCTGCCCCGACGAGACCCAGGAAAAGCCCCAGCACCGAAGCAGTGTAGGATATGAAACTCAGCAAGAACGAAGATTCAACCCATCTTAGCACCATCAACAGTGGTAAAACAAATCCCAATAAAACCAGGATAAACCCAATGATGATGATCCGTACCGGGGTTAGCTTTTGAATCATTGGAACAACCAGCAAGCCACATAATGCTTCGGGTCTGGTTCGAAATCTGGCGGTTCCTTCTCATCGCACAGGCCCTTGATCACATGCGGACAGCGTGGGTGGAATCGGCACCCGGGCGGTGGAGTCACCAGGCTGGGTGGTTCACCGGGAGGCACTTCCTTATACGTAAGCGCGTTTGCCGCATCAGGCTCTGGGCTGGCAGCTAGAAGCGCCAATGTGTAGGGGTGGCGCGGGTTATCCAGCAGATCGCTCACATAAGCCTTTTCAACTATATTACCAGCATACATCACAAAGATGCGCTCCGAGAAGAAGCGAACCGTGGAGAGATCGTGCGTGATAAAGATCATCGCCAGATGGTGTGTCTCTTGCAGACCGCGCATCAGCTTGAGGATTTCCACACGCACCGAAGCATCCAGCATCGATACCGGCTCATCCGCCACCAAAACCTGCGGATTCATGATCATCGAGCGCGCGATCACCACACGCTGCTGCTGCCCACCGCTGAGCATGTGCGGGAACTTGCTCAAGAAGTCATCTACCGGGAACATCTTGACCTCTTCCATCACCTTATGGATGCGTTGCAACCGTTCCTGCTTGCTCTTGACGCCATTTATGATCAACGGTTCTTCCAGGATACGCTCCACGGTCATGAAAGGCGCCATCGCACCATAGGGGTCCTGCTGCACATAGCCCACCTGCGAGCGGTACCAGCGCATCCCTTTTGTATCCAGGCTGCTCAGTTTCTTGCCAGAAAACGAGATATCGCCCTTGGTCGGTAGGTGCAGGCCAAGGATCGTTTTCATCAGGCTGGATTTTCCACAGCCGCTTTCTCCTACCACGGCAATGGATTCACCATAATGCAGATCGAATGTAACCCCATCAACCGCCTTCACATACCCAGCATGCCCAAAGCCAAAACGACGCAGTTCAAACCAAACATGCAAATCGTCGATGGATAACAAAACATCATCCTTCGATTTGGTTACTTTCTCTTCCATAGCCACGTTATTGTCTGTCATACCTGCGCTCCTGCCTTACTCAACATGCAGCCAGCATCTGACCTGGCGATCGTCTTTCTTGATCATGGGTGGGTCCTGAGAGCACTTCTCAAAGCGATGTGGACAGCGATCCGCAAACCGGCAGCCCGTTGGCAACGCCAGCAGGCTGGGCGGTTGGCCGGTAATGAACTCAGGCTCCATATCGCCATGCAGTCTGGGCACACTGGCCATCAGTTTTTGCGAATAGGGGTGCAGAGGCGCCTTGAAGAAACGTTCTGCGTCGCTCGTCTCAACGATCTGCCCGGCATACATCACTGCCACACGATCTGCCAGTTCACTGGAGGTCGAAATATCGTGCGTAATCAGGATGAAGCTCACCTCAAATTCTTTCTTGATACGCTTCAACACATTCATGATATTGGCTTGCGTCAACACATCCAGCGCTGAAGTCGGCTCATCCAATACAACCAGTAGTGGGGTCGTCACCAAAGACATAGCAATCGCCACGCGCTGGCGCATACCCCCGCTCAACTCAAACGCATAGCGGTTGAGGAAATCTGCTGGAACACCCACATGGGCAAACATCTTCTTCGCCGCATCCAGGGCAGATGCCTTATCAGCTCCCATGTGGATCATCATCGGTTCTGCAACCTGATCGCCTACTTTGAGCACCGGGTTCAGCGAATTCATCGCGGCCTGGGGTACCAGGGACATCTTGACCCAGCGCACACCCTGGCGGAATTCCTCCTCTCCCATGCCCATGATCTCAGAGTCAGCCAGATAGACTTTGCCGCCGTAGCTATCAATATTGCGCGGCAGAAGGCGCAAAACGGCTTTGGCCAACGAGGTTTTTCCA
>JAFGBV010000228.1 GCA_016932955.1 Anaerolineales bacterium
AGGACAAGCCCACTGCGCAAAACCTGCAAGAAAGCAGCACCCACGAGCACACCAAGGATATTGCCTCCGCCGCCAAATAGGCTGATCCCTCCAATGACGGCAGCGGCGATGATATCCAGCTCATAGCCCACGGCTGCTGTGGGCGTGGCAACGCCTAGGCGGGCAGTCATCAGCAGCCCGCCAAAAGCAGCCAGGAAGCCGCAAAGAGAATAGGTGATAACTTTGATCCTTGCGACATTGACACCAGTGACAAGTAGAGCCTGCTCATCTTTGGCGAGGGTGTAAATATAGCGCCCGATGAGGGTGTAACGGGCAATTATGTACACAAGCGCAGCCAGCCCGAGCAGCAAGAGGAAGGGCAGGGGTATAGCCAGAGACCCGATGTTGAGGTCACTTTGCCCCCAGGAGCGGAAGGCAGGGGGAAGGCCGGTGATAGACCAACCGCTGCTGAGGATGTGGGTAGCGCCGCGAGCGATGCTCATCGTGGCAAGCGTGACGATGAACGGGGGAAGTTTGACGTTGCCGACAATGGTTCCGTTCAGCCAGCCAACCAAGGTCCCGCTGAGAAGGCCGGCAGTAATGGCCAGAGGTACAGGCAGGCCGATTTGCATACTGAGGGCGCTGACAAGGCCGGTAAGAGCCATCACCGCGCCTACCGAGAGGTCGATGCCGCCAATGATGATAACGAGGCTTTCTCCGCAGGCTGCTAAGGCGATCCAGGAGAAGGAGCGCGCCATGTTGAGCAGATTGCGCGTGGTAAAGAAGGCGTTGAGTTGTAGAACAGAGAAGATGATGATGGTGAAGCCAAAAGCAGAAAGCAGCAGGGCATACCTGACAAAGAGGGCTTGCCAAACCCCAGATGCCATTTTATGCACCGACGAAATAAAATCGTCCAAGAGCTACCTCCGGGTTACTTTTATGGGGTCGTGATGTCGTAAGCGGCTATATCTACGAATATTTGGCGTAGCGTGGCCGAGTCGAGGTCTTTTTTATCAAGGAAGGCGCTGGCGCCTGCCTGCAATCCCTGGCGGTGAAATTCTTTATCGGGGTAAGCGCTGATGAGGATGATGCGCGTCTGGGGCGCGATGGCTTTTAGTTGCCGTGCGCATTGGATGCCGCTCTCTTCGCCGAGCAGGACATCTACCAGCGCCAACTGGATATTTGTACGTTCGGCCTGCTGAACGGCTTGCTGGATATTCTCTGCCTCATATATTACCATCTTGGGGCAGAGTTTCTTGATTGTTCGGCGTAACTGGTTAAGGTAGCGAGGATTGTCATCGACCAATAAGGTCACGCCGTGCATGGTTTCGGGTGCTGGAGGAGCAGGAAGGGGGATGGTTTCTGGGCTATCTAGGGTAAGGGTCTGGGGATGCTGGGCCAAAAAACTCGCCGCTTCCAGGCGTGATTGCACTCCCAGAAGACGGTAGATGCGGGTAAGGTGATTTTCGATGGTTTTGATGCTGAGGTGGAGGCGGAGCGCGATGGTCTGGTTATCCAAGCCTTGGCGTAGATAACCCAGGATCTGGCGTTGGCGGGGTGTGAGAAGGAGAGTTCCGGAGGGGGATTCCTGGAAATGGATCAGTTTGTCCACCAATGGACTGGAGATCCATTTTTCACCGCTGAGCACCTGCTGGACTGCGAGGCGCAAATCTCTCAGTGGTTGGTCTTTTAAATGGTATCCATTGACGCCGGCGCGAAGCAAACCCTGTACGTACACATCATCATCGTAAGCGCTTACAACAAGGATCTTCATCTTGGGGTAGTGCTGGTGGATTTGCTGAATGGCTGTGATGGGCTCGAAGTCAGGCATGGTGACATCGATGACCAGGAAATCGGGGCGTAGATTCTCCAATTCAGCAAGCAAGCTCGGCCCATCCTTGGCCTCACCGACAATCTCTAACCCCGGGACGCCCTCAAGGGCGTTACGGATACCAGCACGCACCACGGCGTGATCATCTGCTAGTAGAACGCGCACCTGGCTCATACTAAAAAATTATAACATGGTGGGAAACAGAGGGCTTGGTCGCCGCCGGGGATAAAAACCCCCCTCTGGTTAGGGGGGATTCCCCTAATGGGAGAAGGGGGAAATTCAGTACGCGCACCTCTTCCTTTTGGGAGCGGTTTCATATAAACTAAATTTTACTGGAGAATACAGCCCGGAAACCACTCAGTTTCTCAATGTGAGAATGGCTCCTGGGCAATAAAAAGGAGGTGACACGATCGCTAAATATATTGTGAAATTTCCCAACCTTCAGCAATGATCCAGGGTCACCTGGATTGGAAACCAAACTTACCTAAAATAGATTGAGGAGAAGAACATGTCTAAGAAATTACTATTCAACCTTCTGGCAGTGCTGATCATGGCATCGATGATCCTGGCGGCGTGCCAACCTGCCACTGAGGAAGCGGTTGTCGAAGAGACAGAAGAAGTCGTCGCAACCGAAGAGCCTGTGGAGGGCGAAAAACTGGCAGTCGGCATTGTTCTGCCGACCAAAGATGAGCCCCGCTGGCTCCAGGATGAGACCCGCTTCCGCGATGCACTGTCGGCAGCTGGTTATGATGTTGAGATCCTGTTCAGCCAGGGTGATTCCGCCAAGGAAAAAGCCAATGTTGAAGACCTGCTTACCAAGGGTATCCAGGTCTTGATCATCTGCCCGCAAGACGGCACGGCTGCTGCTGCTGCCGCCGAGGCTGCCCGCGATGCTGGCGTGAAAGTGATCTCGTACGACCGCCTGATCCGCGACACCGATGCTGTGGACTACTATGTGACCTTCGACAGCATTGCAGTAGGTGCAGCGCAGGCGCAGTACCTGGTGGACAAGGCGACCGGCACTGGCAATCCCCTGTTCCTGTACGCTGGTGCAGCATCTGACAACAACGCCTTTCTGTTCTTCGAGGGTGCATGGAACGTGTTGCAGCCCAAGATCGTAGATGGCACCTTCGTGATCAAGAACTCGGCCGAGGCCGTAGCCCTGCAGGACAAGGCAACACTGACCCGCGACGAGATGGCTGCGATCATCGGGCAGGTGACGACGAACTGGGACTTCAACACCGCCAAGAACCTGGCCGAGGCCAACCTGACCGCGACGACCGCTGCGGATAAGGGCAATGTGTTCATCCTGGCCCCCAATGACGGCACCGCACGCGCCATTGCCGACGCCTTTGCTGCGGATGGCGATGTGACCTCCTTTGTGGTGACCGGGCAGGATGCCGAGATCGCTTCGGTGCAGTACATCATCGATGGCAAGCAGTCGATGACGGTGCTGAAGGACGTGCGCACGCTGGTTGCAGACGCCATTAACGCTGCGATTGCATACCTCGAGGGTGGCACGCCTCCGCAAACCAACACCTACAACAATGGTGTGATCGATGTACCCGCCAAGCCGTCTGAGGTGATCACGGTGGACGCGAGCAATGTGGTGGCAGCTCTGATCGACTCTGGTTACTACAAACCGGAAGAATTCACTGGCCTGCCGTAATCTGATGTAGTTAAGGACAGGAATAGTGGGTGAAAAAACCCACTATTCCTGTTATCTGGTGTATACTAATGCGTTGAAAGTATTTGGTGGTGAGTATGCGCCACCAAATCTTCGCAATTAGATCAATACCACGGGAGTTGTTATGGATAAGCCCATACTTGAGATGAAAAACATCAGCAAGGAATTCCCCGGTGTGAAGGCGCTGGATGATGTTACCTTCCAGGTAGCGAGAGGCGAAATCCATTGCCTGGTGGGCGAGAATGGAGCGGGGAAATCGACCCTGATGAAGGTGTTGAGCGGGGTGTACTCGCACGGGGAGTATTCCGGCGACATCGTATTCGATGGAGTCACGCAGAAATTTGGCGGCATACGCGACAGCGAGAAAGCCGGCATTGGTATTATCTATCAGGAATTAGCGCTGTTTCCTGAATTGACAGTATATGAGAACATTTTTATAGGTAATGAGATCCGCAAGGGCTTAATGGTCGATTGGAACGAAACGATCAAGAGGGCCGGGACGATGGTCAAGAAGGTCAAGCTCGAGGTAAATCCGGCGGAAAAGATTAAAAACCTGGGTGTGGGCAAGCAGCAACTGGTGGAAATTGCCAAGGCGCTGAGTAAGAACGTTAAGCTGCTGATCTTGGATGAGCCTACCTCCTCGCTGAACGAGGATGATGTGGCGAATCTGTTTTCCCTGCTGCGTGACCTAAAGAACCAGGGTGTGACATGCGTTTTGATCTCGCACAAGTTGAGAGAGGTGATTGAGATTGCCGACTCGGTGACAGTACTGCGGGATGGTAAGACGGTATGCACGCTAAATGCACACAAGGGTGAAGTTTCAGAAAATGTGCTGATCAAGCATATGGTGGGGCGCGAGATAGAGAATATCTATCCCCAAAGAGAGCGCAAGCATTCGGATGAGGTAATCCTGGAAGTTAGAGATTGGAACGCATACGCTCCGAAACTTGGGCGCAAGATTCTTAATGATGTCAATTTCCATGTCAATAAGGGTGAGATCGTGGGCTTTGCAGGGCTGATGGGCGCAGGGCGCACTGAGCTGGCGCTAAGCATTTTCGGCAATCCGCTGGATTACCAGATCGCTGGCGAAGTGCTGGTGAATGGCGAGAAGAAAGAGTTCCGTAGCCCAGAAGACGCCATTCGTGCTGGTGTGGCCTACGTAACCGAGGACCGCAAAGGCAACGGCTTGATCTTGATCCAGGATGTGCGCCAGAACATTACCCTGGCGAACCTGCGCGAGATTGCTAATCGCAGCGTGATTGATGAAAATGCCGAGATCAAGGTCGCCTATGAATATAAAGACTCGCTCAATATTAAAACACCGAGCATTGAGCAGAAGGTTTCCAACCTGAGCGGCGGCAACCAACAAAAGGTCTCGCTGGCGAAATGGCTCTTCGTCAAACCGAACTTGTTGATCCTGGATGATCCGACGCGCGGAATCGATGTGGGGGCGCGCTTTGAGATTTATACGATCATGAACCAGCTGGTGGAGCAAGGGATGAGCATCATTATGATCTCCTCTGACTTGCCCGAAGTATTGGGAATGAGTGACCGGGTATACGTTGTTTCAGCCAGCCGGATTACTGGCGAACTGCCTATTGCAGAAGCCACGCAAGAAAAGATCATGCAGTTTGCAACCATGCAATAAGGAGCGTACGATGTCATTTCTCAATGATCTCCGTAAAGTATTATCGGCCAATATTCGTGAATATGGCATGTTCATCGCCTTGTTCGTGATTATGCTGATCTTTACCATCACCACAAAGGGCATATTTATCTCTTCGCGTAACATCAGCAACCTGCTCAACCAGACCGGTTATATTGCTGTGTTGGGTGTTGGCATGACGCTGGTGATTGTCATTCGCCACATCGACCTGTCGGTGGGGTTCCTGGCGGGTTTCCTGGGGGCAGTGGCGGCGATTGCGATGGAGTTTTGGGGCCTGCCCGTGGGAGTGGTCATCCCCATGGTGCTGATCCTGGGATGTATTTCGGGATTGATCACTGGCTTCCTGGTGGCAACGGTGGGAATTCCTGCTTTCGTGGCTACGCTGGCAGGCTGGCTGATCTACCGCGGGGCGATCCTGGTGGTTACGGAATCGACAGGCACGATTATCATCAACAATGATATTTTCAATGCCATTGGGAATAAATATATCCCAGATATCCCAGGGTTGGAGAATTTCCTGCCGGGAGTGCATAAATTGACCCTCCTGCTGGGTGTGATTGCGATGGTGTTTTTTATTATTAACCAGATCAGCAGCCGGCGCAAGAAGCAGGCCTATAATTTTGAGGTGGTTCCACAGGATATGTTCATCCTGCAGGTGGTATTCGTTTCGCTGATCATCGCGGGGGTGACCTGGGTGCTCTCAGGTTACAACGGGCTTTCTTGGACGGTAGTGGTCGTGTTGATCGTGGTGGCGATCTATCATTTCGTCACCACCAGCACGGTGCTTGGACGCCACATTTACGCTGTAGGCGGCAACCCCGAGGCAGCCGAGCTGAGCGGTGTGAGTGTGAAGAAGATTACCTATATCGTCTTCGGCTCGATGGGTACGCTCACGGCACTATCGGGCGTGTTATTTGCCTCACGCCTGCAATCAGCAACCACCACGGCTGGGACATTGTTTGAACTCGACGCCATCGCTGCTGCCTTCGTGGGTGGCGTATCCGCAGCGGGCGGCGTGGGCAAGGTGACCGGAGCGATCATCGGTGCGTTGGTGATGCTATCCTTGACCAGTGGGATGAACCTGATGGGCATCGGCATTGCTTACCAGTATATTGTGCGCGGGGCAGTGCTGGCAGCGGCAGTGATCTTCGATGTGGTCACCCGAAACCGCGGGAAGTAATAAATCCAGTACCTTCGATTTTCACCCAAAAAGCGGCGTAGATGCGCCGCTTTTTTGTCAACATTTCTATATAGCCCCATTAGCGCACAACCATTGGTAAGTGGGTCAGCAAAAAAGGTTTGAAGGAGCGCTCGCCTCCATAGATGACAACCCCCTGGCTGGTGACCAGGGTCAGGCGGTAGTAGATGGCCTGACCTGGGGTGAGGTTGGTCAGGTTCAGGGATACATTGGTGGCAGCAGTGGAACCCAGCGGGGAAGGCGAGACATCGGTTGTGTTGGGATAGGGCCCGCCAGAGGTGGTGCCCCACTCGAATTTCGGGCTGACGGTGGGATCCGTGTAGGCTGTGGCAGTGCCGTTCAGCGTAGCGGAAGTTGGCGTAATATTGGTAGCTGGGCGCGTTTTAACATGGATGGTGGTGATCGCCGCGATGTACGCTTGCGGCTGGTTGGCTGCGGATAAGAAATACCCGCCGGTATAAAGTGTTCCCGCACTACACGAGAGGGAAGCGACGGAATAGATCGGATTGGGCGCCCAATCATAGACTGCACCGCTGCTGACATCCACGGCTGCCAGGCTGGAGCGATCCTCCCCGCCAACCTGGCTGAAGGTACCGCCGATAAAAAGGGTATTGTCGCTGAGGCAGAGATCGCTGACGGTCTCTGGGGCATAGGGGTAGAGAGTGCCATGCGCACCAGGATTCCAGGGAATGACTGTAGCAGTGAGATAACTGACGGCGGCAACATTCTCGCGCGCCTGTCCATTCACCGTGTCAAACTGGCCGCCGAGATAGATGGTGGTGGAGGAGAGAGCAATTGCCTCGACGCGAGGGCTGCCTCCGGCGTCAGTTACATTTGGATTCCAGGCAATCAGGTTGCCGGTGTCCGCAGCGACCGCGCCGGCGTTGTTGCGCGGAGCGCCTTTCAGCGTGCTGAAATCTCCTCCGATATACAATGTTCCGTCGTAAATAGCCAGGGCATACACACTGGGTCCATTGGTATCCACAAACCAGGGCAGCGCAAGGCCGGTGGTGGGGTCGAGCGCAGCCAGGTTGAAGTGAGCTGCCCCACCAACATTGCTGAAGGAGCCGCCTACGAAGACGCGCGTGCCATCTGTGGCGATGGTGTAAACAGTATTATTTGCGTCGGGGTCCCAGGTGAGCAGGCTCCCGTCAGTTGCATCGACGGCGGCAAGGTAATTGCGCACCTGGCCATTGACTTCAGAGAATAGTCCCCCGAAGTAAAGGGTGTCATCAAGCAATGCCATGCTCCTCACCCAGCCGTTGGGCTGGGGATCCCAATCCGACGGCTCGCCCGTCCTGAGATCCAGGGCAGCCAGGCTGCTGCGTTCCACGCCGCCCAGGCTGGTGAATCTGCCGCCAGCGAGCACGGCATCTGGGGTGGCCGCCAACGCAGAAACGCTGTTATTTAACTGCGGATCCCAGCTTAGGGCAGCGCCGTTGCTGGCATCGATGGCAGCGATATAGCCGTGGTCTTGCCCGCCTACCTGGTCGAAATCCCCGCCGATATAAACCACATCACTATGGCTGGTGATCGCCGTGACCCTGGGGTTCCAAGTACTTTCGGTGATATTCGGGTCCCAGTCAGTGATGGTCTCGCTGGTCAGGTCAAGGGCAGCCAGGTTGTTGCGGCTGAAACCGCCGATTTGGCCAAATTGACCGCCGATGTAGAGCAGATTGCCAGAGATATGCAAGGCGCTTACGCCGGGGATCATCCCGCCGCCGCTGGTGGCGGGATCCCAGGCGGTGACATTGCCAGTGTTCATGTCAAAGGCGGCCAGGTATTTGCGCGGCTGCCCATCGATCTGGGTGAAATAACCGCTCACGTAGAGGCGCGTGTTATATAACGCTAGGCTGAGAACAGACCCGGTTGGCGATGGATCCCAGGAGTTGGCCAGGCCGCTGTCGGGATCCAGTGAAGCCAGGAAATCCCGTGCTGCCCCGCCGGCATGGTCGAAATATCCGCCAACGATCACGGCATCCCCTGTAGCAGCCAGGGCATACACAGCAGTATTGAGCCCTGGAGAGGAGATGACAGGAGCCCAGGAGGTCAATGAGCCAGCGGCGGTGTTGATGGCGGCAAGATAGCTGCGCGCCTGTCCATTGACCTGGGTGAAGTCGCCGCCGATGTAAAGGGTATTGCCGCTTGAGGCCATGGCGCGCACTACCCTGTTGGCCTCGAAATCCCAGGCGCTGTCTAGCGTGCCATCGGTAAGGATGTGCGCCAGGTTGCTGCGCGGGGTGTCGTCAACGGCGCTGAACTGACCGCCGATGTACCAGCCGCCACTGCCATCCTCAAGGATAACATACACTGAGCCGGCAACCCGCGGCCATGCCGTATCCTGTACGGCGGTATCAGGGTCCAGGCCGACGAATCCACCCGTGGGCGGGCCGATGCGGTCGAACGAGCCGGCGATATAAAGGATATGTCCGGATAGAAGGGTATCCTGCACCGGCCCATTGGGCACCCACAGCTCGGTAGCCAGTGGAGGGGTGACCGCCGCGGCAGGCGCCTGGGTGGAAGCGGCAGCGGGCATGGCTGTGCCGATTGGGAGTAACAAGCTTGGCAGCAATGCAAAACAGATTACGTGCAGGATGATTGTTCTGGATTTCATAGCTAATCCTCCTGAAATCAATTGTTTGGCGAGAGGGTGGGGTATTAATTGTGCGATAAAGCGAGTGCCTTAATCATACCATATTTCTCTGATTTTCCACGACAATATTGAGCCCTGATTTCTTTGGTGCGAGTAAATCGCGCACTGGCGATCACCCTGCCGTCCCGGATTCGGCGATTACGATTGGGCGCGATGAACGAAGCGGCTGAAGCCGGGGCGTTTGCGCACTTGCAAGACTTCCACCTGGCGATAACCGGCTTGTTGCAGCCAGGGGGTGATATCGTGCTCGGCGAGGTAGATGGCCTGACGGGCCAGGCTGGAGAGGTGCTTAAAGATGGGCAGCAGGGCAGCCTGGTCTTGCTCCAGCAGGCGACCATAAGGGAGATCGGTGACGATGGCATCTGAGATCATGCGGCATTCCCGCGCCTCCAGGCGCTCCACAGGCATACTGTAGCCAAAGTGAGCCAGGTTGCGGCGAGACATGCCCACCATCTTCGGGTTGTGGTCTGAGCCACGCGCCTGTATGCCTGACGCAGCCGCTTCAAGCAGGATCGCCCCCGTGCCGCAGAAGGGATCCAGGATCGTCTGGGCGGGTGGGCTGACCAGGTTCACCAGGGCGCGCGCCAGGCGGGCTGGCAGCGAGCTGGATGTACGGTAGGGCTTGGCATCATGCGTCCGGTAGGAGGCGTCGGCTTCATTGACGATTTCGCCCAGCCAAACGCCATTTGCTTGTACGCCAATCAGGAAACGGTGTGTAGGTGTGGAAAGGTTGGGATAGGCTTTCAACGCATTAGCGATGGCAAGGATAGCTTGCGACTTACTAATTTCTTGATGCGAGGAAAAGCGCAGGAATTCGACCCGAAAATTCTCGGCGGTGATTTGCATTTGAGCAACAGATTGAGCCAGTACATCGATCGTGGGGGCCGTGGCGATGCGGCGTACACCGGTGGTCACATAGGCTGCACGGGGGATGAACTCCAGACTACGGCACGGCGCCACGCCATCGGCATCCGGCCTGCCGCCAGTGAGGTTGACGCATTCGGCAGCCACCAGATCGTTGCCTGGCAGACGGGCGCATAGAGCCAGCAGTTCGCTCATAGAGAAGATGTGGTCAGAATATATGGGGGATCAGCCTCCAGGTATGCTGGCAGTAAGCTGTCCATTCCTGCCCAAATTCCTCTTGCATGAGCGCTTCCTCGTCCTGAATGCGCAACATGAGAACCGCCAGCAGCGGCAGACTGATGAGAAGTCCAGCCCAGGAGCGAAAGATCAGCGCCCCGCCCAGATCCAGCAGCATCACGCTCAGGTAGCGTGGATGGCGTATGCGATGAAAAACTCCGCCAGTGATCAGGTGGTGATCTTGCTGGATGGTGACTTCCTGGCTGTACATCTGTCCTAATGTCACACCTGACCAGAAGATGAACCAAAAACCGCCCGCTGTGAGGATCACGCCCAGCCAGCGCAGCAAAGGGGAATCGGGGAGGACGAGCAGGCTGCGGCGGTCGGCGAAGGGAAGGAAGAAAAGCATCAGGTATAGCAAGGCAATAACCCCCAGGCGCACGACGTGCTGGCGGGGATTCTGCTTACCGGGTGCTCCTTTGCCGCCGCGTATCCCGGTGGGGTCGTGATAGGCTTGCCACCCCACAGCCATTGCCAGAAGTAGCACCAGCACAGCGTACCCGCTGCGCGGCAGGCTGGCGAAATATCCACCCAGGTTACCCAGCCCCCAGCCCAGTAGGGGAACGCCCAGGTATATCAGGATGGTGGTGATTGTATATGCGATAGCCTGGATGTAATTCATGACAGTTCTCCTGTAAGTGGGATCAATTGCACTGCCTCCTCCATAATCTCAGCGCTCAACTGGCCGGCGCTCAATTCCTGCAAAGAGGCCTGGAAGGCGGGAGTATGCTGTGTGGGGAGGCGCAAGGTGAGGGTGATATCGGCGGCAAAGGTTTCTTCCAAGATCTCTCCCTGGTGCTGGGCGACCAGCAGGCGCAGGCGCTCCAGCAGGTTGTAGGGGATGGCAAGAAGGAGCAGGTGAACGTGGATCTTCACCCCCCGCGGAACAGCCTCCACTACCTGGCGCACGGCATCGGAGTAGGCGCGTACCAATCCGCCGGTGCCCAATTTGGTACCGCCAAAGTAGCGGGTCACTACTACGGATACATCCCCCAGGCCAGAGCCGCGCAGGACAGACAAAGCTGGACGTCCTGCTGTGCCGGATGGCTCGCCGTCGTCTGAGCAATGTGAGATTTCACTCGCGCCGTGGCCGATGCAGTAAGCGGGAACGTTGTGCGAGGCATCGGCGAACTCGCGGCGGATGCGCGAGATGAATTGTTTGGCTTCTTCCACACTGAAGGCAGGTCCCAGCGTAGCAATGAAGCGGGAATTGACCACGCGCTGCTCAAGGCGGATCTCCTTCAGTGGGATGGGATAGGTGCTCACGGTAGGGAGTCCCAAACAGCATCAGCAAGGTTAATCCAACGCCGGCGTGCAGTTTCAGAATCTTGCAGGCGGTTGCAGGTGAATGCCATCACCAGGCCGGAGTCGAAATCGGCCCAGGCAATGCAGGTACCCTGGCCAGCATGGCCGAAGGTGCGCTGGGTGGAGCCTTTGCCAAGGATCTGTGCGCCGCGCGGTTCGGCATTCCACTCGCCGCCCAGCATAAAGCCCATGCCCCAGCGTACTTCCACCTGGAAGGCCTCATCCATTCCCTGGAAACCGATGGCTGTGGCGGTTTGGATGGTTTCTGGCTTGAAGTAGTGCTGCCCAGCGTACTGCCCCTGGTTGAGTAACATCTGGAAGAATGCAGCCAGGTCGCGGGCTGTGCTATGCAGTGTGGCGGCAGGGATGGCAGCGCGGCGAAAAATGGGGATATTAAACACGCGCGCAGCATTGCTCTGCTCGGGGTGGCCACTGTAAATGCCTGCCGCGCGCCGGTTCCAGGCGGGGGGCAGGCCGAGGGCTGTATCGCTCAGGTTGAGCGGTAGTATAAAGTTCTTGGACATATACTCGCGGATGGACAGGCCAGTGATTCGGCGCACGATCTCGCCGAGGATCCAGCCAAAATTGACAAGATGGTAGCTGCAACGCTCTCCTGGTGGGTATTCTGCTGTGAGACGGGCCACGCTGCGCGTCACGAGAGGCCAGAAAGGCCACAGGGGCAGTTGGGTGTACAGCCCGCGCACTGGGATGCCCGCCTGGTGCAGCAGGGCATGGCGGATGGTGGCGGTTTCCTTCCCTTTGCAGGCGAATTCGGGCCAAACCTGTCCTATGGGAGTGTCATAGGTGATGCGGCCTTCTTCCACAAGGCGGTGGATGCAGGCAGCGGTGAAAGGCTTGGTGCAGGAGAATACCAGGAAGGGTGAATCAGGCGTTACCGGTTGTTTTCGCCCCAGGTGGGCGATTCCCTGGGCCAGGTCCAACACTGGGCGTCCGTGGCGTAATAAGACAAGCTGTGCGCCGGGATGGAGATCGCGCTGGAGCATATCTTCGAAACAGCGGCGGACAGCATCCACGCCAGAGGGAGAGAGATTAACCTCGCCAGGGTCAGTGGGTTGCGTATAGTCGATTGGTGCAGTTAGCGTGGGGTTAAAAGCCATCAGGAAGCTCCATAACAGCTGGATTAAATCTAGATCATGTCTGAGGATAATTGTAACGCAGTTTCCATCCTTGAATATTGATAAACCAGCGGATCATTGGGGCGGATATATTTACTCCACCAAGGTAATTCCCAGACAGAAAAACCAGCAGGCGATTGGAGAATACTAAACTGCTGTTCAATGATTATGATAGAATTCACCCACTTATGAAGGAAAGTTACTTCACCCCTCAGACTCTGAGCGAGAAATCCCGCGAAATCTGCCAGTCGCTGGAGTCTGCTCGACGTAGCCGTCTGGAACGTTTCGATCCACTTCACTCGGCTTTTCTGGTGTTGGATATGCAGGAGTATTTCCTGCAGCCGGGCTCGCACGCCTATGTTCCCAGTGCCAGCGCAATACTTCCTGGTTTGCAGGCATTGGCAGAAGCTTACACCGCGCACCACCTACCGGTGATATTCACGCGGCATCTCAATACGGCTGGCAATTCAGGGAACATGAGCCGCTGGTGGCGTGACTTGCTGATGGAGGAGAATCCGTTGAGCGCTATCACCCCCGCTCTGAATTTGGCCCAGGGCGAAATGATCGTGAAAACCCAATACGACGCATTCTACAATACCAATCTCGACACCTTGCTGCAAAGCCTCCAGGTGAGACAGTTGGTGATCGGGGGAGTGATGACCCACCTGTGCTGCGAGACCACAGCCCGATCAGCCTTTGTGCGCGGCTACGACGTGTTCTTCACCATTGATGGCACGGCAACTTATACCGAGGCGCATCACCGAGCAACGCTGCTGAACCTGGCACATGGTTTTGCGGTACCGGTGCTGGTCGAAGAGATCATTTCTATGTGTTCCAAAGCTTGCGTGGAATATGTATGATGTAGCGATCATTGGCGCAGGACCAGCAGGAATTGCCGCAGCAGTGCAGTTGCAGCGTTATGGGATGCACTTTGTGCTGTTAGAACGTAGCGAGGCGGGTGGATTATTGCGCAACGCCAACCTGGTGGAAAATTACCCTGGCTTTCCGCAGGGTATCTCTGGGCCTGATCTGGTTCAGCGCATGGTGGCGCACCTGCAACAAGTGGATGTGCAGTTAACACTGGCTGAGGTGGAGAGCATGACTCATGAAGAGGGCGTTTTTCACCTCTCCACAAATGCCGGTGAAGTGCAATCGTGCGTTCTGGTGGTTGCCTCGGGAACGAAGCCGCATCCATTTACCGATATGGATGTTCCAAATAGCTTGCGAGCGCAGGTGCTTTACGAGGTACACTCCATTGCCCATGTTTCGGGGAAGTATATCGCCATCGTTGGGGCAGGAGATGCAGCTTTTGATTATTCGCTGAACCTGGCGCAGCGCAACCAGGTGATCATCCTGAACCGCGGCGAGAAAACCCGCTGCCTGCCCATGCTTTTTGAACGTGCCCTCCAGGTGCAGCACCTTGCATATCATACCAACACGCGTTTGGTGGGCGTGGTCGAGCACACCGAGGGTAGAATGCTGCTGGATTGTATCACCCCGAATGGGCGTGTGCAGATGGAAGCCGATATCCTGGTCGGCGCGCTGGGGCGCGAGCCACAGTTAGATTTCATCAGCCCTGAATTTCGAGCCGTCGCACAGGGGTTAGAAACCCAGGGGTTGCTTTATTGGATTGGAGATGTGCAGAATGGCCGATACCGGCAAACCTCGATCGCCGTGGGGGATGGCGTGAGGGCTGCGATGCGGATTTACCACCGCTTGAAGGAGGATCTATAATGAAGATCATTGCTTCTGCAGGCACAGAAGATGTTGCCATGGTGTACATTGGTGAGATGGAGAATGGCAACCTGGTGGAGTTTGTGGAGTCGGTGCAGCCGCCCATCCCGCGCGAGAAGAAGTGGGTGTTGCTGGTTTCTACGCTGTTTGGCTGCCCGGTGGGGTGCGCCATGTGCGACGCAGGCGGTTATTATAAGGGTAAGCCCACCCGAGATGAGATCCTGGCTCAGATCGATTACCTGGTACACAAGCGTTTCCCGCATGGCAGGGTTCCCTGCGAGCAATTCAAGATCCAGTTTGCGCGTATGGGTGAGCCTGCCCTGAATGACAGCGTTCTCGATGCCCTGGAAGAGCTTCCCCGGCGTTATGAGGCCCCTGGGCTGATGCCTTCCATCTCGACCATTGCCCCAGCCGGGCGTGAGGCTTTCTTCGAGCGCCTGCTGGAGATTCACAGTGCTCATTACATGGCAGGCCATTTTCAATTCCAGTTTTCGATCCACACTACTGATCCAGACCTCCGCCAGCAGATGATGCCAGTGCGCAAGTGGGATTTTGCACAGATGGCTGCCTATGGCGAGCGATTCTATGCTCCTGGCGAGCGTAAGATCACGTTGAATTTTGCCCTGGCGCAGGGGATGCCGGTCGATCCGGCTGTGCTGCTGGAGCATTTCAACCCGGATATCTTTCTGATCAAGATCACGCCGCTCAATCCCACGTACAAGGCGCGCGAGAACGGATTGGCCTCATATATCCAGCCGGCTGAAAGAGGGGAGAATTATCCTGTGATCAACGATCTACGCCAGTCTGGCTACCAGGTGATCTTGAGCATTGGCCACCTGGAGGAGAATTTGATCGGCAGCAACTGCGGGCAGTATATCAAGCGCCACATCACTGCGGCTGGGCCAGTAGAGGGTGGCTATACCTACTGTCTGCAGGAAATAAGCGAAAGTTAATCATGCTATAATTATTCTATGCCAGCGGCCAGCCACCCATTTGCAAAGATCACCTGGGAAAGTGAAGGAAGCCTGAAGGAGCATATCCTGAAGGAAGGCGATTCGATTACCCTGGGCCGGGGTGAGGATAATGTGGTGATTGTGCCTAGCGCCAAGGTATCGCGCCATCATGCACGGATCGAGTGGAATGTGGATCGGTTCTGCGTGCGTGACCTGGACAGCAGCAACGGCACTTATGTGAGCGGGCAGCGCATTCCTGCCCAAAAGCCCTGTGCCTTGCAGGAGGGAGATGAGATCCGCCTTGAGAGTGTGGTGATCCGCTATGCACTGATCCCACTCCCCAAGATGGATCAGCACCTCGATCAGATGCCGACCATGCATGGTCTAACGCGGATGGGCGAAACGCCGGTGATGAGTATTGAGGTAGTGATGGGACCGGATCGGGGGCGGCGTTTCACCGTGGAAAACCAGGCTACGATCGGGCGTGCTAGCAGTAATGCCACCTGGGAGATTCGCCTGAACGATAGCGCCATCTCACGCCCGCATGCCCGCATTGAGCGGCGTGGGCCGGCATTCCTGTTGAGCGACCTGGGCAGTGCAAACGGCACGATGCTGAATGGGCTGTTTGTGATCGAGCCGGTGATGCTCTCAGATGGAGATGAATTTCAAGTAGGGGAATGTATTTGCGTGGTGCGCATAAAAACGCCAGGGTAAGAGTATGCGCCAGCAAAACAGAATAAAAGGCAGAATGATTGCTGACCTGTCGCACATCCTATTGTGAGGTATGGCTGCAGGCTGCGTGTTTTACAGTTTCACCCATTTCGATTGCTCCCTTATCCAGAACGGATTATCCATATCATCCAGTTGTCAGCCCTTTGTCAAGCACAAGGAGGCTTGATGGTGTATCCTGATCATAGAGTGTCTTAGCCAGGCGCTTGAGGAGGCTGCGGTGAAACGAGATTTGATTTGGGTTGCTGTTGTGGGTGTGCTGGGTGTGATTGTTGGCTATTTTTTATTTCAGGCATTGCATCTCTGGCCGGTTCCCCCGCCGGTTGTCATTCGCGTCCTTCCGACCGAGCCGCCGTTTGCCAGTCCTACTCCCGGGTGGGGCGCGGATAACATGCTGCTGATCGCCTCGCCAACCCCATTTGCGCAGCGGGAAGGGCCTCTTGCCATTGCCACCATTCTCATCGATACCCCTCCTGTGTTGGAGGCCAGCCCAACCCCCTTGCCTGCCTCGGGTGATTGGCTTTTGCCCACCCCCGTGCCGGATCATGTTCCCGGCTGGGGAATGCAGGTTCTGCCGGAGCAAGGTCCATATATTGTGACTATTGTGCCCGGCGGCTGGCAGGCCTATGGCCTTGGCCCAGCAGAGAATCCCTGGGGCTACCTGGTGGATATCACACCCCTGGAGCCCTCCGTTGATGGCGCCTACGTGGAATATAAAATTTTGCCGGAGTACGATGGCAGCCGTTGGGTGGATGTGCTCTGGCTGCAAGCGCCGGGCATTGTCGATAAGTTGCCGGTTCAGGTGGACCTGATCCCCACCAAAGATTGGCAGGCGGTTTACCAGGCCAATATCACCCTCGCTGCCGGCGATTGGATGGGTTTTGGCATGTTCTCAAATGCCATAGGCTGCGGGGGTGTGCTGGATATCAGCCCGTATGGCGAAAGTGAGCCCCCCTACGGATCCTATATTCAGAACACCCGCGTCCAGCCCGAGTATCCTGGAGAATGGGTGCAGGTGGCGCGGGTGCAACTCTTGCAGGGGGCGCCCAGCCAGCCCGCGCAGCTTACCTATTACACGCCTGGCTCGGAAGCAGAAATGATGCTCCAGCAGGAGGTCACCCTTGCCCCAGCCACCTGGAATGGCTTTACGCTGGTCAACAGCCAGGCCCTCCAGGGGTACGTGGTGGAAGTGGTGCCTCTCAACGACAGCGACAATGAAATAGCAGAATCGGTGGTGCGCCCCGAGTTCGACGGCGTAGAGTGGCGGGATGTGTTGCGCATCTATGTGCCGGAAAGCCGCCCACCGTTGGATGCCCTGGTGCGGGTGCTGGCGGTGGCAGTGCCATAAGTTACCTTGCATCCCTGGTCGGGATGCCGCTTAGGATGGTGGGTTTATTATCAGGTATTCCTGGATGGCTGTTTCGCATTGGCTAATGAGCCGTTGAGCGCAAGCTTCCATAGAGCGCAGCGCGGGCTTGCTGCCGGATGCCTGGCTGACCTGGTGATGGCGGCGCAGGAGGGCATCCAGGATCTGCATCACTTCCCGCTCGCCCAGCCCAGGGATGAGCGGAGCCTGGCGCAAGTGTTTGTCCCAGAAGGCGATATTGCCCCAGGTGACCGTTCCCGGCTCGATGAGATGTTCGCCATCTTCATGGGTGAAGGCAAGCCCGCCCTGCACGGTTTCAAGCTGTGGGATGCGCTGCAATAGCTCCGGAAGGCGGCGGCGCAGTGTTTCTGCCACATCATCTCGTGCCCGCCGCCACTGCGCATCCGGAGGTTGGCTGAAAGGTTTTTCTCGGGTGACCTGTCCGCTGCCAGGCTCATACCAGGTTTTGAGGTGTTTCCACACCCCGTCCTGGTAGATGACCTGCCCCGCCCAATACTTGACTTCGAATACCCACACACCACGCGGTCCAGCCGCGATGATATCTACATCCTCACCAGGGCGCTGCTGGGCGCGGTAGAGTATGTACGAGTGGCTGTGTACCTGCTCCAGGCGGTGAACCATGGCGAACTCGCCGGGTGCCCCCTCGTCAGGCGGATCGGCGGGCAGGTAACCTTTCAATTCTCCCTGCCACTCTGGCAGCAAAGGAGCAATCAAACTGCCGCGCAGCGGATGCTCGGGTGGAGGCGGAGCTGGGTTGGCAAGGCTGTATTTGCGCCTGCGCGTGAGCAGGATGATGATCCCCGCCCCACCTGCCAGCAAAGCCAGCGGTGATGAGCAAAGCACAGAAAAGTTGAATCCTTCTTGAAAGCGGATTTGGAGCGGACAGGCTGCCAACCCCAGGATCACGACTAGAGTAGCCAGCACCACCCCGCCTAGCGAGACCACCTGGTAGCGCTGGCGGCGCTGATGGAAGTCAGCCAATTCCAGGCGGTAGGCTTGCTGGCGGCGGGCATAGGCTTCCAGGAGAGGGTGGCGCCACTTATCCTTGAGACGCAGGTGGGCGTCGCGGATCAGGTCATACCCTGCGGTGAGGGAGGTCAGGTGGGTGTTGAGCAGGATCATTTGTTTAAAAAATTATAGCACTCATCGAGATGAAACAGGTCTATAATTACAACGTGTCCACTAGAATGCAGTCCTTCGCTGATTGGCTTCAGCAGAACCAGCGCGGCTGGCGTAGCGCCTTGGTGTTGCTCATGTTGGCGTCTACCTTCGGACCATGGGTGCTCGAAGCGCTCGCTGTGCCAGAGCCCAATCCTTGTGATAGCGGTGTTCGCTTGAACCAGAACACATGCGGTAATCCGTTGTCGGGGATGCTCATCTTCCCCTGGGGTTTCCTGGCCCTGTTTGGCTCGGTGGCGAGGATCATGAGCGGAATAACTAGCCCAGCGAAAGGAGTGGGGGAAATGGTGTTTGGGCTGCTCTTAATCCTGGTCTATGTGCCCATCCTCAGCATGCTGGTGCTGGCGCTGCGACCTTCGCCGCGCTGGCGCGCCTTGCATAAGGCAACCTTGTTCCTGGCACTTGCGGGTGCATTTTGGCTCGCCATCGCTGGTAATCCGGTTGCCTTTTGGCATCTATGGGGGATCTGGTTATATATTCTGCTGCTCGGTGTCGGCATCGCCCTGGAATTCTTGAGCCAGCGCGGCAGGGCGCCCTCGCCAGTATAGGCATGGGAATTTATAACATTCTGCTCGCCAGTATGATCTGCCCCCATTGTCACGAAGCGGCGCAGGTGGAGATCGAGATCCGTTTCGGCGATACGAGAAATATGGGAGTGTATGCCATTGGTGATCGCTATGCCTGGCTGCCAGGGGTGAGCGTTCAGCATGGCGGGAGACCCGAGAATGGAAACCTGGATGGAGAAGGCTACACAGAATGCCCGCTCTGCCGCAGGGATTTTTTTGTAAAGGTGTTGGTGCGAGAAGATCAAATCCAGGAGGTGATTTACGATCCGGAAAAACCCGGCTACGTCCAGCCAGGCGGCCTGCCTTGTGAACCAGTGGCAGTGATAACCGAGCCACCAAAGGGGTTTCCCCCTGCCTGGAAGCCCATCGCTGGCTCGTCGCGGCCGGGCAAGATCACCTATAACGAGAAATGGCAATTAACGCCGCAGATCCAGCACTTGCTGGAGCAGCTTAGCCGCTTGGGGGTGGATGTATATTCGACGATTGGCGGCGTGGATTACACCCTGCTGGTGCCGCATGGGCATCCCGCACAGGTGTATGATGAGATCGAGAACCTGATGAACGCATTGGGGAAAGCCGTAGGCCGTAAAGTGCAGTACGTAGATTGGTACCCGCACGGCTATAAGTTCCGCATAGAGGCGGGCAAGAAGTGATGAATCTTGTGACAATCTAAAATCGTATCGCGTGGAGGGGATTCTCTCTGATTGACAATATGTATCAATAATGGTACACTATAGTTGTGGTCTCTTCCATGCAACTTCAGGTTGTTTTCTTCAGAACTCAATCCGGCAATGAGCCAGTGCGCGAATGGCTGAAATCTATGTCGGCAGAAGACAAGAGGATTATCGGCGAAGATATCAAGACCGTTCAATTTGGATGGCCTATCGGAATGCCAGTGGTGCGAAAAATTGAATCTGGCCTTTGGGAAATCCGCTCATCGCTGAAAAATCGCACTGTCCGCATTCTTTTTACTGTAGAGGGCGACTATATGGTGCTTTTACATGGATTCATCAAGAAATCCCAGAAAACACCCCTGGAAGATTTGCAACTGGCACGAGAGAGATTGTCAAGGTTACGAGGTGCACGATGAACAAACAATATATTGGTAGCAATTATGATGATTTTCTGGCAGAAGAAGGCCTGCTGGCTGAAGTAGAGGCGGTGGCGGTCAAGCGTGTGCTTGCTTACCAAATAGAACAATTGATGATCACTCAGAACTTATCGAAAACAGCCATGGCGCAGCGGATGAATACCAGCCGGGCAGCTTTGAACCGCCTGCTTGATCCGACAAATCCTTCAGTTACCCTGCAAACACTGGAGCGAGCTGCTTCTGTTCTTGGAAAGCATCTGCAGATCGAACTGGTTTGATTTAGGGGGATGCAGATTGCTCACGCCCTGGTCAAATAGACCAGGATATCCTGCTCGATGGTGGTATCTTTGCGCAGGCGCCGGGCAAAGGTGGCGCGCAGCTTCCAGGCAATGTTACCATAGGAGGCCTGAAGAGATGGATTGGCATCTGCTGGGATGGACACCTGGAAGGGGATGAGCTGGGTTTTCCCAACGGCAAAGCTGGTATTGCCAGCCACCTTGACGGGGGGATAAGCCTTTTTCGAAACGTTGCCATCCTTATAGTTTACGTATTCCGTCTTGATTACCTCCAGACGGATTTCGGTGACATCGAAATCCTTAAGCGGGGTGATCCGCAACTGGCCAGCATAAATTTGCCCGGCAATGGCTTCCAGGCCTGGAAGGGCAAAAGCTATCTCGGCCAGTTCCGCATCCGAGGCAGTGCCGTAATCGCCCGCCTGCACCTGCTCGCCGGGGGCAGCCCACAGAACCTGTAAACCGGTCTCCGTCTGCTTGTCGCCTGCCATGCGGCGATCCAGTTTCACCAGCGCAGCCCATTTCACCTGCATAATATCTCCTTTGCAGGAGGGCAGTGCGTCCGCGGGTAGGGCCATCTGGAAGGAATAGCGCTGCGGTGTGTCGCGTGGCAGCACAATCTCACCGAGGAAATTTTCCTCCGCGGTGAAGATATCCTCTTCGCCCCAGTAATAGTTGGTTTCTCGGTTCGAATTGCCTTCTGAGTCAGTGCTATCGGTCTCGTGGCTGTAATAGAACCTCTCCGTGCCTTTCAGCTTTACTGTGGCGCCCTGGAGTTTGAGATCCTTTTCCGGAGTGATCTGTACATTGACTCCAACGGTTTCGCCGGGGTAGTAGATGCCGTTCTGTCGGTCGAGGGTGATGGTGATCCAATCTTTTTTGCTTTTGAGAAAGTTGAACATAGCGCTGGTCCTCCAGTCGCAATTATAATGCCTTGCGCAGCAGTTTTGGACGTTTTTTGGACGCCTCGGGCTTATAATGATGTGAAGAGATGGGAACCATAGATCCATTTCACATTCGAACCCTGCCAGAAGGTCTAAGGGTTAGCGGCAGGACAAATTCCTAAGGAGGTACAT
This sequence comes from Anaerolineales bacterium, assembly GCA_016932955.1. The sequence continues at coordinate 21,603 of JAFGBV010000228.1, forward strand.
TTCGATGAAAGGCGTAATCTTTTTTTTGCGCGTAATGATCCCTGTTATATTGTTCTGTGTACCCTTCCAGGCGCCGCCCAGCGCCATGGCAGCCGCGCCGGCAGCAGCGTTGCTGCATGCGCGGCAAAATACGCTGGCATTGCCAGTGCTGATGAACACCATCCAGATGAACGCGCTCAGTGCGGGAGCCGGTCATTTCAACTGCGGGCTCCAGCCGGATAGCACGATTTTCTGCTGGGGATTGGAAAACGACGGCAGAACATCCCCACCGGCGGGGCAATACACCCAGGTCGATGCCGGATTGGATCATGCCTGTGCAGTTTCATTAGATGGAACAGTAGCCTGCTGGGGAGAAAACGATGAGGGCCAGGCAACGCCGCCGCAGGGCACCTTCACCCAGGTGAGCGCGGGCGGTTTTCACACTTGCGGCGTGAAAACAGACGGCACGCTTGCCTGTTGGGGAGATAACGGCGATGATCAATCCACGCCGCCCTCAGGCACCTTCACCCAGGTAAGCGCAGGCGGCTGGTTCACCTGCGGCTTGAAAACGGATGGAACGCTCACCTGCTGGGGGCAGAATATCTTTGGCGGGGCGACGCCCCCCGCAGGCACCTTTGTCCAGGTAGTGACCGGGGCATATCATAGCTGCGGGCTGAAGCCTGATAGGACGGTGGACTGCTGGGGTTTTAACTCCTCAAATCAAGGCACCGATCCTGCCGGCACATTTGCGCAGATCAGCGCAGGGTATGCCACCAACTGCGGGGTGATGGTGGGCGGCGGGCTGTTCTGCTGGGGGTTGAATGATTATGGCCAGGCTACACCACCCGTCGGGACGTTTACCCAGGTCAGCGTGGGGTGGTCTCATAGCTGCGCGATCAAGAGTGATGGCACAACGGCTTGCTGGGGAGCTGGTGATCCTACCGACCCCAATGGAAATTATCCGCACCATTCCCAATCCATCCTCCCAAGTGAAATCTTCGGCGGATTGGATGCGGGTGGCTACCATACTTGTGGGGTGAAGCCGGATGGCACGCTGGATTGTTGGGGATCGAATACCTTTGATCAAGCCAATCCTCCCGCAAGCGGTGTGTACACCCAGGTGAGCGCGGGAAATGAGTTTTCCTGCGCATTGCTGCCCGATCAGAGCATTGCCTGTGGAGGCCTGAACAATGATGGTCAGGCTACACCCCCAGCGGGGACGTTCAGCCAGGTGAGTGCGGGCACATTCCATGCCTGCGGGCTGCAAACCAATGGCACGGTGGTCTGCTGGGGATCAAATAGCAGTGGTCAACTGGACGTTCCGAGCAGCACATTCACCCAGATCAGCGCCGGCTCGATGAATACTTGTGGGCTCCTGGCGGATGGCACGCTGGATTGCTGGGGATCGAATGGCTTTGGCAAATCCTCACCGCCATCCGGCACATTCACCCAGGTGAGCGCGGGCATGAACCATGGCTGTGCGTTGAAGCCCGATCAAACAGTCGCTTGTTGGGGGCGCAATGATTATGGCGAATCAACGCCTCCTCCAGACACATTCAAACAGGTCACCGCAGGCGGGTTCCACTCCTGCGGGGTCAAGTTGGACGATACCCTGGACTGCTGGGGGCGAGATGACGATGGTCAATCCACCCCTCCCAGCGGCACCTTTGCCCATGTCAGCGCAGGCAATTTTCACACCTGCGGGATGAAGATGGATGGAACTCTGGTTTGCTGGGGAAATGATGCTTGGGGCCAATCCGCCCCGCCCGGGATGCTCTTCGGTCGCCTACAGCTTGGCGGGGGCTCGTCCAACCACTGCGCGCTGCGTCCAGACGGCACCCTTGCCTGTTGGGGCGCGGATAACGCCGGACAATCTTCACCGCCGGCGGGGACTTTCGTGCAGATGGATTTTGGCGATTTTCATGGCTGCGGCGTCGAGACGGATGGTGATGCGGCTTGCTGGGGCGATGATGCGGATAATAAGGCATCGCCTCCGCTGGGGAAATTCGCCCAGGTGAGCGCCGGAGGTAGCCACTCCTGTGGTCGGTGGACAAATGGCACCGTTGCCTGCTGGGGCAGCAATACACAAGGGCAAACTGCCCTGCCGGCGCTGGTGACTTTTTCACAGTTAAGTGCCGGCGGATGGCACACCTGCGGCGTGAAAACTGATGGCACACTGGACTGCTGGGGAGCAGGCGAAGCGGGTGAAACACTGCCCCCCAATTACGGGCAATCCGATCCTCCCTCCGGCGCCTTCATCCAGGTCAGCTCAGGCTTGATGCATTCCTGCGGGTTGAAGACCGATGGTAGCCTCGTTTGCTGGGGGCAGGATGAGGATGGTCAGGCCTCGCCGCCCGAGGGTACATTCGTCCAGATTAGCGCCGGGTCTCAGCACACCTGCGCATTGCAGGTGGATCACAGCGCCGTTTGTTGGGGAGATAATAGCTTTGGGCAGAATGATGTTCCCGAAGGCGCATTCGTCCAGGTGAGCGCGGGCGGTTACCATACCTGCGGGGTGAGACCAGATGGCACGATCACCTGCTGGGGGCAGAATAACATCGGTCAGGCGCCAGCCATACTCCTCAACCCTGCCTCGCTGGGGGGGTATTATGCGGTAAACGAAGCCTTTAGCCGGGATTTCACCGCCTCTGGCGGAACGCCCCATTACGGCTTCTTCTTGGCTTCGGGCAGCCTGCCCGATGGGCTGAGCCTCACCGCGGGAGGGTCTCTTTCTGGCATGCCGACGGCGGTAGGTGCGTACACCTTCACGCTACAGGCGCGGGATGCCAGCCCTGTCGTTGCCTCGGGTGAGCAAACCTACACGATGCACATCAACACCCGGCCTACCGCCGCCAATGGCACCGTGAACGGGATGGCCGGATATCCGCTAAGTCTGGAGCAGGATGATTTTGGTTATACAGATGCCGACGGCGATGCTTTCACGCTGTTGCAGGTGATGAGCCTGCCAGCCACGGGGAGCCTCTTCCTGGATACAAACGGGAACGGTGCACCAGATTCAGGCGAAGAAGTAGCAGCCACAACGAAGCTTAATCTGGGCCAGGTGGAAACCTTGACCTACCTTGGTGATACGATTGGCGATTTCACCCTGGGTTTCAAGGTTCAAGATGGGCACTTGTACAGTGCTGATCCCGAATATACCCTGACATTGCACATCACCGAACCTTCGTTCACGGTTTACCTGCCGATGAGCAGCAAGTAGTATTTCGATAAAGAAAAAGAGATGAGGCGGCTTGCAAAAGCCGCCTTATCTCTTTTTTTATTGCTTAATCGTTGATTTTGGGATTATAATTATTAAGCATTCATTAACGTTGCTTGTTACGGGTATTTCGCGTGCTGATAGAAGTAACCTGACGATCTGCAAGCAAATGCGATTCAATAATTTTCCCCATTCGACATTGTGCAACAGCGATTGGCATAATGGGATTGCTAACCGGCAGGGAGATGTATTTATACGCCATTGTGAGGGTTAACCTCCATGGCGTTTTTGTTTTCAAACACATTTACTGGTTAGGCGTCTGGTGATCAGTGAGATCGTCATCATGCGCGCGATTAGACCTGGAACGATGGCGATCCAGCGCTTTCTGGGCGCGGTTGGCATATAAAGAGGCTGGCCAGGTATCGATGGCGGCGTTGAATTCGGCGGTTGCCCGGGCAGGGTTGTTCTTACGCAGATATGCAACACCGAGATTGTAATGTGTGGCGGCTTCGTACTTGACACCCAGAAAACCCTGGCCTGACTGGAGGAGTACACCGTTGAATATATCTATTGACTCGTCCAGTTTATTTTCTTGCAAGAACAGGGTCGCCTGGTTGACCCTGACGATTAACTCGCTGGTGGCATCTGGCCATAAACGGGCAGCAAAGGTATATAACCGGCCTGCCACCAGGGGTTTACCTTGCCGGGCAAATATGGTGCCCAGGTCAACAAAAATGCGCACGCGCATGGTGAGCAGGTAGAGGA
>JAFGBV010000030.1 GCA_016932955.1 Anaerolineales bacterium
CCCTCGTCAACGATTTGCTGCACTTCCCAATCCAGAAGATGGTAAGGCAGCCTGTGCGGCGGAATGCCGACTCGCATCATGCCGCCCGCCACAGGCAAGCTGTCGAAGACGGTGGCTTTGTGCCCGATGCGCACCAGGTCCAGCCCGGCGGTCAACCCGGCAGGACCAGCGCCGATGATGGCAATTTTCTTGCCGGTGGGGTGAGGATGGTGAGTGAAGGGAGTGCCGATCAACGATTTGTCGTGCATGTTGGGCAGCTCATCACGATGGGCATAAGCCCAATCGGAGACGAAGCGCTTGAGCGCCATGATATTGACCGGCTCATCCACCTTGCTGCGAGTGCAGGCAACTTCGCAAGGGTGGTTGCAGACACGCCCGCAGACGGAGGGGAAAGGATGCTCACGGCGGATCGCCCAATAGGCATCCGCGTAGCGTTTTTCACGGATCAGGGCAATATAGCCCTCCACACGCTGGTCGGTGGGACAGGCAGAGCGGCAGGGTGCCAGGCCGCGTTTCTCGATCACAAAAGCGCCTGGCACAGCCTGGGCAGAGTTTCGATAAGTCGCTTTGCGCTTGCTCAGGCCTACATCGAAGGGATTGATGACCTCCACAGGGCAGACTTCAGCACATTTTCCACAGCCTGTGCACAGACTCTCGTCAATATAGCGCGCCTTGCGGCGGATACGCACCTGATAGTTTCCCACATAGCCGGTGACGGCTTCGACCTCGCTGTAGCTGAGCAGCTCGATGTTTTGGTGGCGTCCAACGGACACCATTTTCGGGGTAAGAATTCAAGCCGCACAGTCGAGCGTGGGGAAGGTCTTGTACAACTGGGCCATATGCCCGCCGATGCTCGGCTCGCGTTCGACCAGAAAGACCTTCTTCCCGGCGTCCGCCAGACGTAAGGCAGCTTCGATGCCGGCAATCCCACCACCGACGATCAAGGCCTCCTGCATCATCTCCACCGGACGCGTGCTGAGCGGCGCATGATAACGCACCCGGCGGACAGCAGCACTGACCAGGCTACTGGCTTTGCTGGTTGCCTGCTGGCGGTCATCGATGACCCACGAGCAATGCTCACGGATATTGGCCATTTGCAGGAAGAAGGGGTTCAAGCCGCCTTCCTCCAGCGCCCGGCGGAAGGTAGGCTCATGCATCAGCGGTGAGCAGGAAGCCACGACCACCCGGTTCAAGCCGTGCTGTTGGATGTCCTGCTTGATCAAATCCTGCCCGGGGTCGGAACACATATACGTGTAATCACGGGCCAAGACCACACCCTCTAAAGTTTGAGCATACTCCGCTACCGCCTCGACATCGACTTTGCTGGCGATATTGGTGCCGCAGTGACACACATAGACACCCGTGCGCACTTTGGTCAGATTCATGTGACTACCTCCTCTTGCTGTGATGGAATCTTCGATGACAGATCCAAAGCTCCAACCATTAACATCCCATCGATCTCAGCAAAAATTTGCTGGTCGGTAAAGCCATTTTGTAGCGCAGCGCCTGCCGGGCAGGCCGCCACACAAGCCCCACAGCCCTTGCAAAGGACTTCATTGACCTGTGAAACCATCTTGTTATTGATCTCCACCACCTGGATAGCGTGATAGGGGCAAAGACCAACGCAGGTGAGGCAGCCACAGCAGCGGGCGGGGTCAATATATGCCGTAAATGGCTCGAGAAAGACATGACCGGCATCCATGAGGGAGAGTGCAGCGGCAGCCGCAGCGCCGCCCTGGGCGACACTGTCAGGGATATCTTTAGGTCCCTGGCAGGCGCCTGCCAGGTAAACACCGTCGGTAGCCGTATCGACGGGGGCAAGCTTGGGATGCTTTTCAAGGAAGAACCCGTCGGGGCTGCGGCTGACGCCAAAGGTGGCTGCCACGTGTTGGGCGTCTGCCTGGGCTTCCATTCCTGTGCTCAACAAGACCATGTCAACGGGCACCTCATCCAGGTCGCCGGTGTAGACATTAACGGACGAGACGATGAGCTGACCATCCCGCTGGCTGACCTGGATATCCTCGTCAAAGCGATAAAATTGCACGCCAGACTGGCTGACGCGGGTGTAGAAGCCCTCATAATCCTTGCCAAAGGCGCGCATGTCGCGGTAGAACTCGTACACCTCGGCGCCGACGTAGTCGCGGATGAGCTGGGCAATCTTGAGCGAATACATACAGCAGACCCGGGAGCAATATTCGTGGGTGTCGAGATTGCGGCTGCCGACGCAGTGCAGGATGGCGATCTTTTGCGGGGTACGCCCATCCTTCAGGCGCACCTGACCGGAGGTTGGCCCGCCAGAGTTGATCATGCGCTCGAGCTCCATGCTGGTGAGCACATTGTCCAGCGTGCCATAGCCATATTGGGGCAGGCGGCGCGGATCAAAATCTTGGAAGCCTGTAGCCAGAATAATGGTGCCGACTTCCAGCTCGACATAGGTCTCTTTTTGGCTGAAATCGATCGCACCGGTGGGACAGAATTTTTCGCAGGCGCGGCATTTGCCCTTTTGAAAGTAAGCGCAGTTATCCGTATCAATAACGGGCACGCGCGGCACTGCCTGTGGGAAGGGGAAATAAACGGCAGAACGGTTTCCCAGCCCCATATCAAACTCGGAGGGGATCTTCTTCCAGGGACACTTTTCAACGCAGGTACCACAACCGGTGCAGGCATCTTCGTTCACGTAGCGCGGCTTGCGCTTGACCTGTACGGTGAAATTGCCTACAAAGCCAGAGACAGATTCAACCTCACTGTAGCTGAGCAGCTTGATGTTCGGGTGGCGTCCGACGGACACCATTTTGGGCGTAAGAATTCAAGCCGCGCAGTCCAGCGTGGGGAAGGTCTTGTACAGACGCGACATGTGCCCGCCGATGCTCGCCTCACGCTCCACCAGGTAGACCTGTTTGCCAGCATCCGCCATGCGCAGGGCAGCTTCGATTCCAGCAATCCCTCCCCCAACCACCAGGGCTGATTGCTTGACGGGAGCCTGGCGGGAATCCAGCGAACCGTGGTAGTGGACACGGTGAACTGCCGCAGAGACCAGGGCCTTAGCTTTCTGGGTCGCCATGCTGCGGTCCTCAGACACCCAGGCACAATGCTCGCGGATGTTGGTCATCTGGAACAGGAAGGGATTGAGACCCGCTTCAGCGCAGGCACGGCGGAAAGTGGGCTCGTGCATCAGCGGAGAGCAAGAGGCTACGACGACACGATCCAGGCCCTCTTCGCGGATATCTTCCTTGATGAGGGCCTGACCAGGGTCTGAGCACATGTAGGCATAATTGCGAGCCAGCACAACACCGTCCAGTTGAGCAGCGTAATCTGTCACAGCCTGCACGTCAACCATAGCTGCAATGTTGGTCCCGCAATGACAAACGTAAACGCCAATGCGGGGACTACCTCTGGAATTTGATCTCATTCGTTGAACCTCCAATTTTCCACCTGATCTCCTCGATGTTTGTTAAAAAAAGCACAACTCGAAGGTAAAAAAAATTCCTGCACGAATACTTCTGCCTGCCCCACTTAACTGAGATAGGCATCAATTGTATACGCAGCTTTCCTGCCGGCAAGCATAGCATTCACCACCATATCAGGACCGGTAACAATGTCGCCGCCAGTGTAAACACCAAAGCGGCTGGTGGCGCCAGTGGCGGGGTCGCCTACGACCAGGCCCCATTTATGGGTCAGGAGGCCAGGGGTGGTGGCGCTGACAATTGGATCGGGGTAATAACCTGCTGCGACGATCACGGTATCGGCGCGGATATGAAACTCAGTTCCTTCGACAGGGTGTGGGTGGCGAGCGCCTTCACTATCGGGCTCGCCGATCTCGACATGCACACAGTCCACGCCCGCCACATGGCCTTTCTCACCTGCGGTCAGGCGCTGCGGGATGGTCAGGTAGCGGAACTCAACGCCTTCTTCTTCAGCCCATTGCCGGTCATGACCGCGCCCCGGAATCTCCTGCGCGGTATAGCGGTAGAGGCAGGTGACGTTGCGAGCGCCCAGACGGATGGCAGTGCGTGCGCAGTCGGTAGCGGGGTCACCGCCGCCGATGACGACCACACGGTCGCCGATTTCGGGGAAAACTCGCTGGCGGGTGGTAAGATTCTTCTTCTCTACATTCGTGCGAACCAGAAAATCGGTGGCAAAGTAAACGCCAGGCAGCTTCTCACCGGGGATGTCGAGAGGCTGGTCGATACCACTGCCCATACCCAGGAAGATCGATTCAAAGCCCTGGGCGAAGAGATCGTTAACGGTTGTTTTCTTTCCGATGGTCGTATGAGGGACAAAGGTGACCCCGGCCTCCAGAATGCTTTTGATAATATCAGTCACAAGGTGGCGAGGCAGTTTAAAAGAGGGGAAGCCGTAAGTCAAAGCTCCTCCCAGGGCTGCATGGTTGTCGAAGATGGTGACCCAATGACCCATACGCGCCAATTGCTCAGCGCAGGCCAATCCACTGGGGCCACCACCCACAATAGCAACCTTGCATCCGGTTGGTGGTGGGACAGGGATGTGGTAACCAACGGTACGGCGCTCGTACTCGGTGACAAAGGCTTCCAGAGCGCCGGTTGGCACCGGGTCGCCGCGGCGGTTGCGCACGCAGGCGCCTTCACACAGCTTTTCCTGCGGACAGACACGCCCGCAAATTTCCGGGAAAGTGGTCGTTTTGCGGTAGACTTGTGCAGCTTCGAGAAATTTTCCCTGCTCGATATACAGCATTGCCTGGGAAATATCATTGCCTGCCGGGCAGGCTTGCTGGCAGGCAGGGCGATTATAGCAATGGAGGCAGCGGGAAGCTTCGTATCTAGCCCATTTCTCATCCCCCAAAAAGATTGTTTCATTAAAGTCGCCTACGCGCTCAATCACAGGCCGCACGAGCAACCCCTGCGACTTCAAGCGCATGCGCGCCTTACGGTCAATCTGCAGTGCACCACCCGCTTGCTCTGTAATTCAAACCTCCGCTTAACAAAAAGCTGCCTAAAATGGTATGGGCGATCCCAGGCAGGGTCGCCCATCTCCGCTAACAGCAACGATGCAGTAAGAACGGCAACCGGTTACTTATTTTGTTTCAGATACTCATCGATCCCCGCGGCAGCCTTGCGGCCTGCCACGCTCGCAGTGACTACCAGGTCAGGGCCGGTGACGCCATCGCCGCCGGCAAACACACCCGGGCGGGAGGTGGCACCTGTTTTGGGATCCGTGATGATCAAGCCATACTTGTGCGTCTTCAAGTCGGGAGTGGTCTCGCCAATGACCGGGTCAGGCCAGTAGCCCAAAGCCAGGACAGCGCTGTCGGCGTCGACGATGAAGTTCGAGCCTTCGATTGGGACGGGGCGGCGGCGGCCTTTGGCATCTGGCTCGCCCAATTCCATCTTGATGCACTCCACCTGCGCCAGGTGCCCTTGCTCGTTGGCAATGAAGCGCACCGGCTGGGTGAGGAACTGATAGTGGGCGCCTTCTTCCAGGGCAAGCTCGCGGTCTTTGACACCACCGGGCATTTCTTTGATCGTGCGGCGATAGAGGCAGGTGACTTCGGTGGCACCGAAGCGCAAAGCAGTGCGCAGGCAGTCGGAGGCGGTGTCACCGCCGCCGATCACGACCACGTTCTTGCCGATCTCAGGGCGGGAGCGCCAATGCTCAGGAAGCAGCTCCAGGGCGACATTACAACGCGCCAGGAATTCGGTGGCTTTGAAGACGCCGGGCAGGTCCTCGCCGGGCACTTCCATCGGGGCATCCACTTCAGAACCAACGCCCACGAAAACAGCCTCAAATCCCTCAGTAAAGAGATCATCAATGGTTTTGTCTTTGCCGATATAGGTATTGTAGACGAATTCCGCACCGGCATCTTCCATGTCACCCACGCGGCAGAAGACGATCTCCTTGGGAATCTTGAAGGGAGGAATGCCATAAACCA
>JAFGBV010000229.1 GCA_016932955.1 Anaerolineales bacterium
GATGGGCCTGGGTACCTGGCTGGCGTTGTGAGGTCAGATATAGTTTATTACATGGCTCGACCCAAAGTAAATCGCTGGTACCTTTGCGCCCTGCTCTGTGCTGCCGGGGCGTGGCTCCTGGCGGCTTGCGGCGGTTCCTTCCCCACCGCTGTGGAGACCGATGCCGGCGTGACACTGCCGCCCCCCTCGCTCATCCCCCCCTATCCAAGCGCCACCTTGTCTCCCCTCCCCCCCAGCGATACCGCTCTGCCCGCACCGACTGCCACACTCCTGCCTACAGAAACCCCTCTCCCACCTACCAGCACCCCGCAGCCCAGCCCCACCGCATTGCCCACCATTGGCGCCGGGTCGGTGATGCTGGCGCCCGGCGACCTGCGCCCAATGGCCTACGTGCCAGCCGGTTCCTTTTGGATGGGCGCCGCGGATGCTGATGCCAATGCCGACCCGGACGAGCGCCCGCGCCACCAGGTAGAGCTGGGTGCTTATTGGATCGATCTGTATGAGGTAACCCACATTGATTATTGGAAATGCGTGCAAGCGGGAGCCTGTGAAGCGCCTGCCGAAGTAGATATGAATGGGCGCAGCTATGCTTTTGCCGCCGAGATCGAAAACGCCGCCGTGATCAATGTCACCTGGTATGACGCCCGCGATTACTGCACCTGGGCCGGTAAACGCCTGCCAAGCGAAGCCGAGTGGGAGCGGGCAGCCCGCGGGGATGACGACCGCATCTTTCCTTGGGGGGATGAAACAGATGACATTCACCTGGCCTGGTCTTGCTCGCGTGGCTGCATCTATGATCCCGATTTCCCTGAGGTGTATGATGATTTCTCGCGCCCGGCTACGGTTGGCAGCTTCCCAGATGGCGTCAGCCCTTACGGGCTGTTCGATATGGCGGGCAATGTCTGGGAATGGGTGCAGGATTGGTATGCAGCCGAGGCGTATGATCAGCCAGGTCAGGTCAACCCCACTGGCCCGGTCGAGGGCGACTACCGCGTGGTGCGTGGCGGCAGCTGGCTTTCGCCTGTCACCGATCTGCGCTCCTCCTATCGCCAGGCGCGCGGCCCCACAACAGCCTGGATCGACGTGGGGTTCCGCTGCGCAATCTCAGATGAATGATGCAACAGTGGCTGCTATAGAGTTGTCTCCCCCTTACCCCGAACTCTCGTAAAGCACATACAGTGTGGCTGACTGCGCCGGCAGAGTAAGCATGCCATCTGCCGGGAATGCTTGCATGCCCAGGTTCTCGGCATGATGGGTAGCATCCAGCAGCCAGACCTCAGCTTGCGAGAGCGTCACCCCCGCCACCTGGAGCGGGATGCGCTGCTCCACATCAGACAGGTTGATGATCATCAGCGTCAAGGCGCCATCCTGCCGCCGGGCAGCAAAGATATCTACATCCGCCACACCAGATGCAGCGAAAACCTGCTCGCTGCCAAAGTTCTTGTACAAGGGGAAAACATAGTAGGTCGGGCGGATGGTATTCCCATTGAACAGCCCCAGCCCGGTGCTGCGCTGCGAGATCACCCACTGGTTGACCATGGTCACATTGGCGTTCATCATCTGCCCGAGGATATCCGCATACCAGATAGCATTATAAAAGGAATCGGGCGATGTTTCCTTGAGCATCGCGCTGCTCGGGTCAGAGTTGACCTCCGTATAGGCAATCGGCAGCTCGCGGCCAAGGATCTCGATGGTCAAACTGCGCAGGTATTCCACTTCGCTGATCCACTGGCGCGTGTTGGAACGCAAATCTTGGATCGTGACCGGGTTATTCGGTGAATACATAGGGTAACGATGCACCGCCACAATGTCCAGCAGGTCGCCATTGGCTTTGAGGAACTCTGTCATCCAGTCGCGCCCGGCGGAATCTTTGGGCGTCGAATCAATCCCGGCTGCCCATTGGCTCAGATCCGGGCCAATCAATTGGATCGTCGGGTCCACCGCCTTCATCGCCTCCGCAATCGGGCGCCAGTCTCCGTTTAAACTCTCGGTATTATAGTCATAGTCTGCCCGGCCTTGCTGGGTGTAGAGGTTTGGCTCATTGCCAATGCTCCAGTACACCACCCCATACTTCTTCTCAATGTTGGTGTAGCGCACCAGTTCGGCAGCGGTTTCCGCCGTGCCCCCCAGCAGGCGCACGCTGATGTGCGGCGTGGCGCCCACCTGCTTGCAGAAATCCATGAACTGGTCCACCTGGAAAGCCTTGACATCCACCGTATCGCCCCAGGCGCCGCCTGGAAAACGCAAGATGGTAAATCCGGCCTGCTCGGCCAGCGGCATCATCTCCAGCGTAACGGCGTGCATCGGGCCGTAATTGGTGCCATACAGGTAAGGGTTGATCGAGCCGAGGGAGAAGGCCGGATCGACGCTCAGCACGTTCGGCGTGACCGTGGGCGAGGGCGCTGGCGTAACGGTAACAGGTGAGCATGCAGCCAGCAATATCGCAACCAAGAGGCTGATCAGAGTAATGCGTTTCATGGTAGCAAACTCCTAATTTGATGAACGATTTGGACAGGTCAGCTCAACGTTCCAGCGCGGCTTCGAGGAGCAAGTCAATGGTCGTATCGGCTACACACTGGTAGCGGTCAGAAGCGCCATAATAAACCTTCACCCGCCCATCCGGTTCAACCACCTGCGAGGAGGCAAAGACGGTGGTGGGAATATGCCCAGAGAGCTCATAATCCACTTCAGGGCTGAGGATCGGCTCGTTGCCAAAGCGGATCAGCTTCCAGGGTTCGTTCAGGTCGGTGAGCATAATCCCCGCGTGATAGACGAGGTGATGGCGCCCCAGCACCTGCACGCCGTGGAAAATGCTCAGCCAGCCTTTCTCCGTCCTCATCGGCGTTCCGCAGGGGCCGATCTTGCCCCACGCCCAGGGCACCTCGCGGTATGCCAACACCAGTTTCTGCTGGCCCCAGAAGCGCAGGTCTGGTGACTGGGTGAGCCAGATATCCCCGGTTTCGTTGGGGCGCTCGAATGCCAGGTACAGGCCGTTGGCCTTCTCCGGGAAAAGCACCGTATTGCGGAAACCGCTGCCAGTGATAAAGCCCTCCCATTTAAAATTCTTGAAATCGGGTGTGCTCATCAATCCCATGCGCACATCCATGCCGTGGACGCAGAAAGTGATGTAAAAGGTATCACCAATCCGCGTCACGCGCGGGTCGTACTGGTTGTGGCCAAACTGCTTGTATTCGGGATCGTCTTCGGGCAGAGGGATCATATCGCCGATTCGCCAGGCGTAGCCATCGTCGCTGTGTGCCAGCCAGAAGGTATCGATCAGGTTGTAACCCTCGGCGCGCAGCACCATCACGTAGCCATCGCCAAAACGTACCGCCGAGGAGTTGTACACGCCGCGGCAGTTGAAAGGCATCATCTCGCCGGTGATGATTGGATTGCCAGGATAGCGGGTGAGAATGGTTTTCTTGCTGTGAGTAATGGATGTCATGGGATGTTTCCTTTGCGAGAATGATCGGTTTTTACGAAATGCCGAATCGTCGTTTTGCTTCCTCAAGCATGGCCTCGGTGGCAGTCGCGCCGCAACGGGTGACGCCCAACTGGCGCACTTTGAGCAATCCGTCGAGGCTGCGCACGCCACCCGCCGCCTTCACCTGCACCTCAGGCGCACTGTGGGCGCGCATCAGGGTCAGCACATGCTCGGTGGCACCCTGGTAATTATAGTCGCCGCCCGGCTGTTTCACAAACCCGTAACCGGTGGATGTCTTGACGAAAGCCACCTTGAGCGCCGAGCAGAGCTGGCAGAGCATGATGATGTGCTCATCTTGCAGGTAATCGGTCTCGAAGATCACCTTGAGTATGGCGCCATTGCGCAGGCAGGCCTGGTTGACGGCGTCAATATCGAGGCGGATGTAATCCCAATCCCCGCCCAAGGCTTTGCCGATGTTGATGACCATATCGATCTCGCTTGCCCCGTCGCGGATAGCCTGTTCGGTTTCGGCAACTTTTATCGCAGTGGTGCTGTTGCCGTGCGGAAAGCCGATCACCGAGCAAACCGCCACATCCGAGCCATCCAGGGCATCTTTGCACATCCTCACCGCGTATGGCTTAACGCAGACCGTTGCCACATCATAACGCCGTGCGACCTCGCAGCCTTTGAGCATTTCCGCATCCGTCATCGTCGGGTGCAGCAGGGAGTGGTCGATCATCTTAGCAAGCGATTTCAGGGAAAGGGGGGTTTTCATATATACATATACCTTCACTGACGTGGAAGGGCGGCATCGATCCTGATTGTTCTACCACCCTACCACTTGAGCAAGGATATCTACCGCTTTATCAGCCATTTTTTCGGCATCTTCCGGATTGAGCAAAAAATCCCGATACGTGAGCGTCATCGTCAGGTGGTCACAGGCGGTAGAAATACCAACTGTCATTTCTCGCTCGGAAGTATTTACGATGGGGCCGTAGACGGATTCTAGTTTCAGAGTGCTATTTTGCGCAGGCAGGGACAACCGTCCCAGGTTGCTGATTGAAAAATCGTAATTAACCGGTTGTGTGGCAAATGTGGGAACTGCCCGGCTTATGGCTGTTAGAGATGAATCCATCAGGCCAAGCATGGTGAGGGCCCACTGATATACTCGCCCGGTTTGGATATTATGATTGAGGCGGGCCTTGATCTGGCGTGCAATGGTCCAGAAATCCTGGCTTGGTGGGCAGTCAACAGCAATGACAGCATTCGACATAAACATTCCAAAAACGTTTTCCGCATCCAGCAGCCCACGTAGGTTTACCGGGCTTGAAATGATCCGCTTCCAGTTCCTGATGTTCGGTTTGATTTCCAACCGGGCGCGTAACCAAGCGGCACTAATGGCTGCGTGGATTGATGTCCCTTTCTCCCGGCAAAGATCGGCAAGCCGAGTAGTCTGTGTTTTTGTCAGGCAGCGGCTGACCAAGGCCATGTGTTGCCAGGGGAGGCGACCTTCAATCAGGCGATCCGCGGGTGGGAAGAGCAGCCTAAAGGGCGGAAAATGTTGCATCAGCCATAGCCCGCTTTTCATTCCCAAGATCTGAGCCTTTAACGACAGAGAACGCTTGGCTGTTTCCGGAATCAGGCTGAGCAGATCGGGCGGCGGGGGTATGACCGGTAGATTGACAGACGAGTCCTTCAACAGGCAGAGCAAATCGCGGAGGAAATACACGGCAGACATGCCGTCAGCAATCCCATGATGGAAGGTGAGTACCAGATCGGCGCAGGGAGTGGATGCGCTTGGACTGAGATTGGCGCGCCGTTTCAGCAGGACAGCGCGGATCATTGGACCCTTTAGCAGATCAAAGTTCGTCCCCAGTTCTTGAGCCGCTACTTGCTGCCAACTTTCCTCGTGCGCCTGTGCAGTTACCCGAAGTGGGAAATCTGGTACGCCATCCGATGTATAACAAGGCTTTCCATCCTCATCATTTTGCAGGCGCATCGCTGCCATCGGGTAGCGTTCGCGCAGGTAGTTCAATCCAATACGCAGGGAGGCTTCGTCTGGCTCTCCGACAAAACGGGCGACTATCGCGTGGTTGATCGGAACGGGCGGTTCGCTCAGGCAAAAGGCTTTTTCAAAACCAGACAATGTTCGTTGCATAGATGGATGATAAACAACGATCCTAACACTCGCTATACCCGCACGCATAGCACTTGCGGCAGCCTTCTTCATTAACAACTGCTGCCTGGCCGCACTCCGGGCAGAGATCGCCGATGCGGAAGGCTGCCTGCCCGGAGGGCGGCTCATCGGCGATGGGGCGCGACTCGGGCAAGGCGTGATAGCCGTTCCCGCCTGTCTGGTCGGTGCAATCTACTGAGCGGTCTTCGCTGTCCAGCAAGTATTCTGCCAGCGCCTGGGCTACCCCATCGGGCAGCGAGCGCACCCGGTTCGGGCCGAAACCCAGCGAGCGCCCGCCGCCAATCCCCTGCAATTGCGTTGCCACCTCTTTCAGGCGGTCGCGCGGCGAGATCGGTGAAGCCAGACGCAGCTCGTAGGAGATCAAGCGGCCAATTGCCTCGGATACTGCTGCAGTCTCAGAGCCCGCTTTTGCGGTTGAGATAAACACTTCAAATGGTTGGCAACCGCCGTTCTCGTTGACGGTGATGAAAGCTTTGCCCACCGGCGTGCTAATGCTGTAGGTGTAGCCCGGCAGGCGGCGGGGGCGCGGTTTTTTGGTCTCGTGCCAGAGCGCCGGCTGTTCGATCTTGGGCGCTGGGACGCCGGCTTTGGAAGACGCGGCTTCTTTGGCTTTGGCGGTTGCCTTGGTCTCCAGCACCACCACCTGGCGCGAGCCAGTTACATACACGGTGATCCCCTTACAGCCCAGCTCCCAGGCCAGTTGGTAAACCGTGGCGACATCCTCCTCGGTTGCCCCAACGGGGAAATTGACCGTTTTGCTCAGGCTGTTATCGACAAAAGCCTGCATGGCTGCCTGCATGCGCACATGTTCCTCAGCAGTGATATCCGCCGATACCACAAAGGTATCCTGGATCGAGTCAGGCACGCCCTCCACCCCCTGGCAAGAGCCTTGCTCCATCACCTGCGCCACGATCTCCCGCATCGCATCGCCCTGGATGCCCGCGGCAACGAGGGCACGCTCGAACTGCGGGCTGGTGTAGGTGAGCTGTAGATCCTTGCCGTTATCGTTGACATGGCGGATATATGCCAGGGCGAAAACCGGTTCGCAACCATAGCCTTCGCAGCCAGCCACGGTGGCAATCGTGCCGGTGGGGGCGATGGTGGTCTGGGCAGCATTGCGTATGCCGTATTGGCGGATGCCCTCGACCACCTGCTCCCATTCCACCGGAGGGCGCTCCCAATCGCGCGTGTAAGGCGATACCGGCTGAGGAGGCTGCCAGGTGAGATGCTCCGGATCGTAAATGCTACCGGCGATCGCCGGGAACGGCCCGCGCTCGGCTGCCATATCTACACTGGTGAGCATGACATGGTAACGGACGAACTCGATCACCTGGGCGGCAAATTCCTGCCCCTCCGGTGAGCCGTAGCGAATGCCGCAGTGATACATCAGGTCGCCCAGGCCCATGATGCCCAGCCCGATCCGCCGGGCGTTGTGCGCCGCTTCTTTCAATTGCGGCACCGCCGGAACGTAAGCATTGGCATCCACCACCCCATCCAGGAAGCGCGTAGAGAGCGCCACCGAGCGACGCAGCTTCTCCCAATCCACGCTTCCATTTGCCCCGAGGTGCTCCGCCAGGTTCACCGATCCCAGGCAGCAGTTTTCATGAGGCCCGAGCCACTGCTCACCGCAAGGATTTGTTGCCTCCAACTGGTAGAGATGGGGAACCGGGTTGCTGCGGTTGGCTGCATCGAGGAAGAGCATGCCCGGCTCGCCGTTGTGATGTGCCTGCTTGACGATCTTCTGGAGCAGCTCGCGGGCAGGCAGGCGCTTGTGCACCTTGATCGGCAAGCCTGCCTGTTCTGCCTGTTCCAATGAGCCTTGGAATCCACTGTATTGAGGATGCGAGACATCCGGAAAACGCAACTCCCATATCTCGTTCTTCTCGACCGCGCGCATGAAAGCGTCGGTGATCCCGACCGAGATATTGAAATTGGTGATGGCGTTCTCGTCCGTCTTGCAGGTGATGAAATCCTCGATATCGGGATGATCCACGCGTAAGACGGCCATGTTGGCGCCCCTTCGCGTGCCTCCCTGTGCAATCTCCCCAAAAGCCTTATCGTACACGCGCAGGAAGCCCACCGGGCCGGTAGCCTGCCCGGCAGAAGAGCGCACCAGTGCGTTCTTTGGGCGCAGGCGTGAAAAAGCAAAACCATTGCCGCCGCCGGTCTGCTGGATCAATGCGGCATCGCGCAGGGTCTGGAAAATGCCCGCCGGATGGCGGCCCATATCGTCTGAAATTGGCAACACAAAGCAGGCAGCAAGCTGCCCCAAGGGAGTTCCGGCGCCGGTAAAGGTGGGTGAATTGGGAAAGAAGCTTTTGCTGGTCAGCAGATCATAGTACTGGCGTGCCCGTTCCATCACATCACCATGCCAGCATTCTTCGACACGAGCAATATGGTAAGCTACGCGCCAGAACATCTCTTCCACGGTTTCCACCGGCTTTCCATCCGGCCCGCGGCGCACATAACGGCGTGTGAGCACTTGGCGGGAATTTTCTGTTAATTCAATCCCGGGCACATCCACAGGGAGCGGCGGCGTGGGCAGAAGTCCGTATTTTTCTTTATCCTGGGTCGCTTGCAGCATTCTCAAATCCTCCTTACCGGCAAAAAGTGATGCTAAGATACTGGCATACCAGCAAAGATCCCAACGGGAAGCCAGGGTGGCGAACAGAACTGGGCAGGCTGCGCGAAGCTTCTTCCCAGCGTAGACGAGGAAAATCCTCAGACCTCTAATAAACGATTAATTTCTTCTCGAATCGAGCGCAGATCGTCCAATCCTAAATAGACAATTGCATACCGAATGTAGGCAATGTGGTCCATCTCCTTCAAACCAGCAATCACCATGTCCCCCACCACACGTGAGGAAACCTCCGCCCGGCCCATCGCCTGCAATGTCGCCTCAATTTCACCCACTAATCGTTCGATATCAGCCGCTGACACCGGGCGCTTGGCGCACGAGATGCGTATGCCGCGGATCAGCTTGTCACGATCAAACTCCTCCCGCGTGCCATCCTGTTTGATCACCAGGGGGGTCGCGAGGATAGCCCGTTCGTAGGTGCTAAAACGCTGCCCGCAACTTTCACACTCTCGCCTGCGGCGCACCCCACCACGCGTATCATGGGATGTATCGACAACCCGAGATTGTTCAAATTTGCAATATGGGCAGCGCATGTCTCTCTCTAGCGTAACTTAGAACGGATGTAATCCCCATAGATGGGGGGTTCTCGCCATCTTTACCGCATAGGTGGGGATAGGAGCAAGAGAATTCTAGCACATCTGCAATTCCTGCGCAATAGAAATATGAGCAAATCACCTTAAAATTTTGTCAGCTTTGAATATTTTAAGATTCACCC
>JAFGBV010000230.1 GCA_016932955.1 Anaerolineales bacterium
CCAGCAACGAATCCCCAAGGAGCAGCCTCGGGGATCTACCGCATTATGCGGGGCGGTTCATGGTACGACGAAGGATGGCGCGTGTGTTCCGCGGAACGGAAGGGATCTTCTGATTCATCCTATCGCATGCACTGGGTGGGGTTTCGGTGTGCTGTTTCTACCCAACCGTAGGTATTTCCAGGGTTAATATCTTTCAAAGGCCAAACCTCTATCCATTGGCGGAAGACTGGGACGGGAGGCTTTACTCTCGCAGCGCGCTTCGCCCTGCTTTCAGCCACACCCTTTGATGAGACAATCCGTCTGGCGATTGGTCCAGGCGAGGGCGGCCAATTGTCTTTTGAGCGCATCACAAGGACGTAATCGGGGTGTAAGCCCTGGCCTACCTTTGTATCACTGGCAAATACACCCAGTTCGTCACCTCGCCTCTCGCCGGCAGAACGTACCCGTTCCGCCAAAAGTTACCGCGCCCGGTACTCCACAAAATGCGAGCATCGGCGGTTTCAGGCAGGTCGTAAGCCACCGTGCCCGAATGGATAGTAACTAATGGTGAGGGTGTTGAAAAAAGGCAATGGGCAGAGCCAACCGGCTGAAAAAACTTCAAAAAGCCGGCAAAAGCCACCCAAACAGGGCTTCTATCGCTCAAAACTGGTCAATATCCGGTTCTTTTTGCTCCCTTTCTGGCACAATCGCCAATTCACCCTTGGTCAGGCCATTACCTGAGTTTTGAAACCAACCCCAGCCAAAAGCCTGACCATGCGCTTCAAGTTGAGAATGATTGCCGTGAAAAAGGACTGGACAGCAAAGCCTATCCTCCCCAAGTAACGGCAGCGACCTAAGCCATGCCCTTGCTTGGCTTCGCCGAATTTGCGTTCCACTTGATATCGTTCCTTCAGGCCTTGCTGGTAGTGTGGGGTTTGATGTAAATCGAGCCAAACCTGTTTGTTATCGTCTTTCTTTTCTGTGCGGGTCTTTTTCAAGCGAATGGCGGAATGCAAGCCGCGCACTTCCAGGTTGTAATGGTTCTCGCCATCATCGTAGGCTTTGTCTGCCGTATAGGTCTCCACCGGCAATTGCTGCTCCAGGTCGTGATCCACCAGGGGAGTGAAATGATGACCATCGTATACCTCCCCAGAGGTGCATTCCAGGCTGGTGATCAAATGGTTGGTTGCATTGAGGCTGACATGCGCTTTGTAACCATAGAAATACTGTACCTGCTCTTCTTCTTTGCCTTCTTCGTTCTTGACCTTACGCTTGTGCTTGACCCCCCAGCGGGCATCTGGATCACGAGGCCTATCGCCTTTGTCTTGCCGTTTTTGATCTTTATCCGTGTTGCTCTCCCGCCAATCCAGACGCTGCGTCGTTGTTGGGTGATCTTCACATTCCAAGCATTGATAGCGCCGCGGGCGGTAGCGCAGATAACTCGGCCGCCCGAACACCGGCAAGTGACGGATGACCGCCCATTCATCATACCCATGCCGTTTGTGGATCTCCCGCCCACATTTTCGGCAGATCGTCCCTTCTTTGGTGCTCTCAATCGTGATGATCAATTCGCCAACTTTGTTGATTCCCGTTTGCAATACCCGCACATCGGGTATCTAAGGGTACCGTTACTTGTGCTCGTCTCATCTGTTCCGCTCTCTGTTGACAAGGGTTTTACCCATTATTTTACCCCCTACATCTGGGGGGCACCACGGGATCTCCCAATGAGCCAAGTGATTTCCGTCATAACTCCAATAATCACCTGTACTATATCATGTAGCGGATTAGCTTTCTACCGATCTTCATAACCACCATGGAACTTGGCGTAGGGGAATCTCCAAGCTATCCAACCTCCAAAACAGCACATCCAGATTGGTGGTGAATACCTGCCCCAATTCCTCCCTCCTCACCAAACTCGTCACCACCACCCACTCATCCGGCACAACCTCCCCCGTCATCACTCCTGCCACCAATCGCGCCAGCGCCAGGCGCAGCGGCAGGTTGGCAGGCTGGTTCTCATTGGGCGGGTAGGGCACATCGATCAGCGGCACTTCTCCCTCGGTGATGGTGTAGATCCTCGCCGGGGTTTGCTCGTCGATGAACTGCATCCAGCCCCACACCGTCCCTTCCGCCATCACACCTTGCGGGTGGGACAGGCGCACGCGCTGCGTCCAGGCGGAGCGGAACCACTAGTGAGTTACAGCGGGGAAGCACTCGGCAAAGGCCAGCTCATACCAGAACTCGTATGCGCTCTTCGTGTGGTGGGTGGCCTGCTCCACCACCTGCCCGTCTTCCCACAGTTTGGCGCAGCCGGGCAGCCACTCGATCCCGCTGCCCAGCCGGGGCTGGTAGCGGTGCCCCGGCGCCATGCGTTCTTGTTTCGTTAGTTCTGTTTCCATAATATCCTCCAAACAAGCATTCAAACATCGTAACAGGATAGAAGGATGTAAGGATGAAATTTGGTTTCATCTTTTCATCCTGTTTGAATCCATCCTGTCCATCCTTCTCATCCTGCATATCCTGTAGAACGTCACCTGCGCAGGCGCTTGAACAGCACCACCAGGCGGTCACCCACCTTGGCGGGCATATCCGCCAGGGTGCTGATCGCGGTCCAATTGCCTGCCCCGTAGAGCTCATTCATGCGCCTCTCGTCGGCGCCGCTGCCGAGGAAGACCCCGAAGGTGACGATGCCATCCTGGCGCGCCTGCTGCAAGACGCGCGCCGTCTCATCGTGATCGCCCATCTCACCGTCGGAGAGCGTCACCAGCAGGCGGTTGCGCTCCTCGCGCGCCAGCAAGGCGGATGCGCCCAGCGCGGCGGTACGCTGCCCGACCGTGCCGACCAGGTCGAGGGTGGTCAGGCAGGCGGCGCGTTCAGGGTCGAAACGTGTTTCGCCCATCGCCTTGAGCTGGGCATCCTGCGAGCCAAAGCCGCGCACCTCATAGGGCATCTGCAGGAGATCGAAGGTGTCGCCCAGGGTCATCGCCGCGTCATACAGCGCGCCCGACTGGCGCACCTCGTGCATGCTGCCGGAGAGATCCACCGCCAGGCTCACCGCAAACGAAGTGCGCGGCAGCTGGTGGGTGCGGGAGCGCACCTCCTGCATACCCTTGAC
>JAFGBV010000031.1 GCA_016932955.1 Anaerolineales bacterium
ACCAAAAATGAGAGCACGCTTGCCAGCGGCAAGAGAGCTCCAATGATCATGGTTATGACCAGGGCAAGTACTTTCCCGTATGTGTGAAAGAAGGCAGGAGTCAGTTTTGGAAGGGTCAACTGCATACCAATAAGTCTAGGTGCTTGCGAAAATGTTTCTGCAGGTTGTCGTTATAAGCATCCACGTGCTTTAGCAGGGCAGATTTGATCTGCGGACCGAAGCGGCTTAATGCAGAGCCATAGGTTACGTGCAGCACCTCGCGGGCATGGAAATCTTCGAGCAGCGCAGGCCGGTCAATGCCGGTGGGTACCTTAGCAAGCTCCGCGGAGACGTGGTAGGTGGCGCGGTCAACAGGGTAGCGTTCCAGCCCCAAGGCGAGCAGATTATCGAAGAGATCAGGTTCGGCTACCGCCAGCGTGCGCAGCGCCTCCAGGTAGCTGGTTCCGGCGGTTTTGACATGCAACAGGCTGCCCCAGTGCTTCACGATCAAAGGGTAGACGCTGAACTTGTCGGAGCCAGAATGGAGGCTGAGCTTGTAGGTGCCGAAATATTTTGTCACCGCAGCATGTTTTGCCATCTCCGCGTCCAGCGCTGGCAGGTCACCGAGATAATCGACGCCTTTCTCGAAGCGTCCGATAAATCGTGGAGCGAGGGAAGTGAAGCGCACGCCAAGGCGAGTGAGTTCATTGGCAATGAAAAAGTGCTCAAGCGGCGTGGTAGGGCTGTCGGTTTCATCAACCGAGACTTCGAAATCAAAGTCATCTTTTAGCTGGCACAGGCGCTGATACATGCCGGTGGTATGCTGGATCGCCTGACCATACTTGGCTATCGCACGCAGCAGAGTCTGGTTGTCAAAAGAACCTGAACCGCCATTACTGCTTCCTTGCAAATAGATCCCTGAAAGCTCCTCCCATAAGTGACCTTTTACTTTTTCAGTCAATACCGGTAGTGGATCCGTGTCGGCAGCATTATCGACGAATGCGCCGGGATCGACAGTATAGAAGGTATAACCTGCCGCGACGAAAGGCGGCAAATCGTCGACCGATTTCAGGTGATCGGCATCTGCACCCCAGGGGGCATCCCATTTGGCCGCCTCCACCGCCCGTTGAGCGTCCTCCATCACTTGTTTGGGTGTGCGTCCAGTTCGCGCATTCTCACGTACCGACTGTTGGGCAAAGATTGGGGCAAGGGGCGTATTTCTTACCGCGGCGATATGACCCGGTGTAGCCAGACCCAGGCGGTCACCAAATCCAAAGGAGGGGGCTAGGGAGAGAGGAGTGAGCATGTGTGTTTCCAATCTAGTTAGGATATAAGTTATGCCAGGCGGTACGTGCGTAGAGCAAGCCCGCAGGCCAGTTCGGGCATCATTTCTTGGGCCTCATCCATATCAAGAATATGTCGTACGACCAGGTTTGCCAGCCAATTGGCCGTGGCGCGCCGCCAGACATCATGGCGGGCGGGTATAGAACAAAAGGCGCGGGTATCGTCGTTGAATCCAGCCGTGTTGTAGATGCCAGCGGTCTCCATCACTTGGTCGAAATAGCGTGCCATGCCGTTCAAGCTGTCGTAGAACCACCAGGGGGGTCCCAGCTTCAGCGCTGGATAGTGACCGGCAAGAGTGGCAAGCTCGCGAGAATAGCAGGTTTCATCCAGCGTGAATAAGATTAAACAAAGGCGGTTGTCGTTACCGAATTTATTCAACAAGGGCAACAAATTGCGGGTATATTCTGTCTGGATGGGGATATCACAACCTTTATCCAGACCAAAGCTGCGATAAATGACTTCGTTGTGATTCCGGTACGAGCCGGGATGGATCTGCATCACCAGACCATCCTCGACGCTCATGCGCGCCATTTCCATCAACATATGAGCGGTGAAGCGGGTTGCGTCCTCCGCTGTGGCTTGCCCTTTGAAAGCACGCTGCAGCATTGTCTCAGCTGTGGCTGGCGATAATTCTTCCGTCGCCGGGGTTAACACGGCGTGGTCGGTGGCAGTGGCGCCCATCCTTTTGAAAAACTCCCGGCGTTCTTCCAGGGCGTGGATGTATGAGGTGTAATCAATGATATCGATCCCGCTCACCTGGCTAAGCTCAGCGATGTTTTGACTCCAACCAGCAGCGTCGAGGTTGACTACGGCATCTGGCCGGAAAGTGGGAAGAATGCGTGCCTTCCATCCGCAGGCGCGGATGGCAACATGATTTTCGAGCGTGTCGGTAGCGGCATCCGTGGTGCAAAGGACCTGAATGTTGAACCGCTCGAACAAGCGGCGGGGGGTAAATTCGGGTAAAGCCAGTTTTTCACTGATGGCATCATAAAGTCGGTCAGCAGTAGCAGGAGAGGGTCTGTCTGAGATGCCAAAAACTTCATTTAGCTCGTGTGCCAACCAGATGCCGGAGGGTGTGCCGCGGAAGAGATAAAAATGCTCGCAGAACAGCCGCCAAATCTGACGATGATCCCTCTCCACATCCTCACCATCGAGACGTGGAATTCCCAGCCTATCCAAAGGAATGCCTTGCGAGTACAACATACGGGTAACGTAGTGATCGGGGATGATGAATAGATCAGCGGGAGATCCGAAAGTAGCGTTCGGGTCAGAAAAAAGCCGCGGGTCGACGTGACCGTGCGGACAAACCAAAGGCAGGTGCGCATTATTTTGATACAGTTCACGCGCCTTGCCGCGAGTACCGGGCTCGGGGGAGAAGAATCGATCTGGGGAGAGGCTATTTGCTGGCTTCATGATTTGGCTGGCTATCAGAGACTGGAAAGCAAGACTCCGAACCGTCTTGAGAGAGGTTCTAAATGTTTGGTGATAATTGTGAGGGGGTCTATGTCTGGGTTTTCGAGATAATCGCTGGTGATGAGGTCTAGGCTGGGACGAAGCTGGTTCATCATGCGAGTCCACAAGGGTACTGGAATGTAGGTACGCCCGGTCTCCAAAGATTGGCGAATCGCCGGCTTGAACACTGGCTGGAAAGGCAAGGCCAGATCAAAGGCTTCCCTTTTGACCGGGATGGTGTCCATTGCCTCCGTGCAAATAACCTGCGAGTCGGAGCTGGTCAGGTATTTCGTTAATGCCAGCGAGAGTTGTTCCACATGATAAGAGAACTGTGCTTCACGCCAGATCACGATGTTTGCGCCTGCAATCCAGGGGACCCCGGGCAAAGCTACTACACCCAGGTTCTGTAATACACTTTGCTGCACTGCAGCGCGCAAGATATCACGAGAGTTGGAGCCGGCGATCAATACCGCTGCTCTCCCGGCAGCAAACCGGCGCTGGCATTCAGTCTGGGTGAGGCCATGATCGCTGGGATCAAGGTAGCGATATAGTTTGAAATAGTCACTGAGGCCACTAAGTGCCTCATCTTGGTTCAGCA
>JAFGBV010000231.1 GCA_016932955.1 Anaerolineales bacterium
GGCAGCGCCAAGCTGAAGATCCCGGCTGGCATCCAACCGGGCAAGGTGCTGCGCATGCGTGATAAAGGTGTGCCGTCTTTACGCGGCAGCGATCGAGGTGACGAACTGGTGATCGTGAATGTGTCCGTGCCCAAGACGCTTACCCCTGAGCAGCGCCGTCTGTTCGAAGAACTGGCGCGTACCATGGGCACCGAGGCGCAGCCGCAGCAGCGCGGTTTGTTGGATTGGATCAAAGACGCCTTAGGTGGATAAGACTTAATGAATTGGTTAGAAGTATCCTTGATGGTGGACGGCGAAATGGCGGAGGCCGTTGCCGAAGTTTTGGCGCGCTACATCCCTGACGGCGTAGTGATCGAATCGACCGCCGTGGCTGCCGAAGCGGATGACGAGGGCGGGCATGCGGTGGGTCCATTGCGCGTTTGCGGCTACCTGCCGATGGACGCCAATCTGGAGGAGACCCGCCGGCGCATCGAAGAAGGCTTGTGGTACCTGGGGCGCATCCGCCCGCTGCCGGCGCCGGTTTTCAAACCCTTCGAAGAGGTCAACTGGGTCGAAGCCTGGAAAGAGCATTACCACCCGATCCCAATCGGCGAGCGGCTGATCATCGTGCCTGCCTGGCTGGAGTCGCCCTCCTCTGGGCGCATACCCATCCGCATCGACCCGGGTATGGCTTTTGGCACCGGCACCCATCCGACCACGCAGCTTTGTCTGGAATTGCTGGACCATTTCGACGGCAGCCTGCTGCCTCAGGGGTATCAAGTGCTGGATATCGGCTGTGGCTCAGGCATTTTGGCTGCCGCAGCGCTGAAACTGGGCGCTGCTTACGCTCTGGGTGTCGACATCGACCCGCTGGCGGTGGACGCTTCGCGGGAGAATGCGCTTTCGAACGGGGTCAGCGAGCGGTTGGAACTGGGCGTTGGCTCGGTTGCAGAGGTGCGTAAGGGTCAGTTTACGATCCAGCAGGCTGAGCTTGTCTTTGCCAACATCCTGGCGCCGATCATCCTGCGCTTGTTGAATGACGGGCTTGGGGAATTGGTGAAGCCGGGCGGCATCTTGATCCTGTCGGGTATTCTGGCAGAACAGGCTGAAGAAGTCATCTCTGCAGCCTCACAGCGCGGTTTGAGGATCGTCGAACGACGCCAGGTGGGTGATTGGGTGGCGTTGGCGGCTACAAACTAGAAGCAGTAATAGAAATACGGATCTGCCATGGTGGGCAGCGGAATAATATAATATTGGTCAGGCAACCAGGGTGATTCCCAGCGGTTCACACTCCCTTGCCCATTCTCCCCGTGCCACTGGTCACCCCCTGCCAGGACTGGGTTCACGAGGGACAATGTCAGTATCACAACGATCAAACCCCCAAGCAGTAAGGCGTGCAATTTATTTTTCATAGTGGTCTCCGAGTGAACAGTAATATTCTATATAGTATGACCTCCTTTCAGGCAATTAGATACTAACAGATTTGTAAGGTTGTTGAGCTGTTCCTGGCAGGATTTCATGCACTTGCTGTGCAACCTCCTGCCATTTATTTATTTTTGATAGCCTCTGACCTGGTTGCGCCCGGCCTGTTTGGCCTGGTACATGGCGCTGTCGGCGCGGTCGATCAGCGTAGCCAGGTCGGGAATGTTGGCGTGAAATTCTGCCACTCCCATACTGATGGTGATCGAGAGGAGGCCTCGGTCCGTGGGGATGGGCATATTTTCGATGAATATGCGGAGGCGTTCCGCAGCCTGGATACCGCCTTCCAGGTCAGTCTCGGGCAGGACGACCACCAACTCTTCCCCGCCATACCGGCCAACCACATCCACATCTCGCACTCGCTCTTTTAACTCATTTGCCAGGGCAATCAGGACCTGATCGCCGGTATTATGACCGTAGGTATCATTGACAATTTTGAACAAATCGATGTCGAGCATGATGGCAACAAAGGGGCGGCCAAAGCGGCGGAAGCGCTCAACCTCTCGCTGACCGAGGTCGAACAAACCGCGCCGGTTGAACAGACCGGTGAGCGGGTCGGTGATTGCCAACCACTGGATCTGTTTAATCAGGCGGGTGTTTTGGATGGCAATGGCAGCGTGGGCGGCGAGCATTTCCAGCAAGTATTGTTCCTCGGTCGAGTAGGCGTGGGGTTCATAAGATTGCGCCGAGATCATCCCGATGACATGGTCGCCTGTCCGCAAGGGGACTGCCAGGATTGAGCGGGTGTGCGATTCAGAGCCGAAATGCACGCCGTTCCAGCTTTGCTCTTTGATAAAGTCATCAAAGTAAATCGACTGACCGCTGGATATGACCTTACCGCTCAGCCCCTGGTTCTTTGGAGAGCGCATTGAGGGGCTGCGCTGGTTGCGGTCGATCAGGTAAACTGCTTCGATCTCATCGGTTTCTTCGTCTACCAGGGTGATGGTAAAGGCATCCACCGGCATCATCTGGGTGGCAGCGCCATAGATGGCGGTGTAGATCTGTTCAGGGTCAAAACTGGCGGTGACTACTTCCTGGCTGACGCGGTGTAGAATCGAGCGTTTCTCGGCTGCCATCTTGGCCTCCTGGTACAAGCGGGCATTTTCCACCGCAATGGCAGCTTGTTGGGCAAACATGGTCAGCAATCCCAGGTCGTTCGTCTTGAAATGGCGTTCAGGATTCGAGTCAACGATGCCAATTGTACCCACCAGGCGACCATGGACCATCAGTGGGGCTGCCATGACGGATTTCCAGGGAATGTTCTGGTATTGCTGTGAACGACCATCCCATTTTGTGTAATCATCGATGACCAGGGGTTGCAAGGTCTCAGCAACCAGCCCCATCACGCCTTCGCCCATCTCCATTCGCGTCCCAGTATAGTCCGTGCCCATATTGTAGCTGGCGACGATTTCCAGTATATCCGCTTGCTGGTAGTGCAGTCCAAGCTCACCGCCTGAGGCGCCCAGTAAGGTGATAGCCCGGCGCAGAATTGTTTCGAGCAAGCGCGAGATTTCAAGTTCAGCGGAAAGGTCCGCTGCTGTAGCGCGCAAAGCATCCAGGTGCTTGACACGGTTTTGTTCAGCAGCATACAGGCGCGCATTCTCGATGGCTATGGCTACCTGGTCAGCAAAAGCTGAGGCGAGACGAGCGTGATCCAGGGTGAAATAATTCAGTTGATCGCTGTCCATGGTCAGCATACCGATGACGCTCTCACGGAAGATCAGCGGCACACCCATCCACGAGACGATATGGGGCATAATTTTAAAGCCTTCGTAGGCAGCTTGAGCGTCTCCAAGGATGTATGGCTGGCGGTTTTGGATAACAGTAGTATTCGGATTATTGCCAGGGATCTCAAAGCGCAAGCCAATGATCTTGCTCAGTCCCCCAGGCCAGCCTACGCCACCCATGACTTCCAGGTAGCCCTCGTTGAGCAGCTGCACAGAGGCACTGACATACGGAACGACGCGCGCCAATTGTTCCAGGATGAATTGAATGGCCTCGTCTTGTTGTAAACTGGCGGCGACCTTTGCTCCAGCCTGGCGCAGCGTCTCCGCTTCTTGGGCACGCTGGCGGGCAGCCTCGAAGAGACGCGAATTTTCGATAGCGACTGCGGCCTGACCGGCGAAGGCCAGCGCCAGGGTGGCAGAATGCTCGTTGAAGGCGCCAGCCTGGCGGCTGTCCAGCGTGAGATGCCCGATGATAGAATCCCGGCCGTGCAACGGGACGCCCATCCAGCCGTGTACATAGTCTGTATTGCCCCAGTTACTGAAGCGCGGGTCTTGTTGTGCGTCGAGTATGATGGTTGGCTGATCGAATTTTACGGTCTCTAAGTACAGGTCATCCAGCAGATATCGTTGGTCAAGGATCAGGTCGGGGTTTGGAAAGCCGCGGCAGGCGACCACATGCAGGTATTCGCCTTCCACCAGGAAGATGCAGGCGCTGTCATAAGGCACTACCGGTTCCAGGTGGACTAAGACGCTGTCAAGCACCTGGTTCAAGTCGAGGCTCGAGCTGATCGCCGCCGTCGCCTGTCGCAGATTATCAGCCTCCTGGGCACGCTGGTGAGCCAGTTCCAGCGCCCAGCTCTTTGAAATAGCCAGGCCTACCTGATCTGCGAATTGCTTACAGAGTGAAATCTCCCGCCTGGTTATTTGACGGGGCTCAAAAAAGCCAAAGATCACTGAACCAAGCTTTTGGTCGCCGATGATCATAGGTAACGCCAGTGCAGCTTTGGTAGCGAAATGTTCAGAAACCCGGTTGCTGGTGAATTCTGAATTGAGCACATCAGCGACGAAGAGAGGCTCGCCTGACTGCAATACTGCTCGCGTCATGCTCGCTTCGCCCTGCATTGCCGGGATCATCTGGTAGGTTGCATCGGTCTTGCCGTTCGCAGCTCCGGGCAAGACCATTTGCAACCCATCATCCCACAGGTTAATGAAGCATTCGTCTGATCCGACAATGCCGACAAGCTGGTCGGCCAGTTTTTGCAGGGTTTCCTTGAAGTTAACGCTGCTGATGGCAGTGCGAGTGATATCGTTCAACTGAGAGAGTTGGCGGGCGTGGATATTGGCTGCGTTGAACAGGCGCACGTTTTGCAGTGCCAGGGCAGCGTTGTCGGCATAGGAGGCCAGGATGCGCCGCGCTCGCTCGTCATATCCATTAAGTTGCGAGTTTTCCAGGTTAAGCACGCCAATAATCCAATCGCCCACGCGCAGCGGGAAGGCCAGCTCAGAGCGGGTCGCACTTTCGATTTTAAGGTAGCGCGCATCCTTAGAAACGTCGGGAACGTAGATCATCTCGCCCAGCCTGGCTGCCGCGGCTACGATGCCTGGCCCGTCGACAGGAAGCACAGTATCATGACCCTCTGGAAAGCCCACTTGAGCTAATAATTTAACAGTTAGCGTGTCCTGGTCAATGATGTGTAAACTGCAAACGGTGGAGTCAAATTCATGGACGACGGTGTTGGTGATGTGCTCTGCCAGGTTTTTCAAATCACTACCTGGGTTTAGCAACTGGGCAGAACTACGGTATAGGGCTGCCAACTCGGCCGCGTCATTCTTGGATTGGGCGTACATGCGGGACCGTTCGATTGCCAACCCGGCCTGTCGCGCTAACGCAGTTGCCAGATTGATTTCTTGGGCACTAAAGTCATGCTTTTGGTGTACGGACTCCAGGTAAAGCACGCCAGTAAAACGTTCCTGGAACACAATGGGTGCTGCCAGCAATGATTGCGTGCCAAATAGCTTCACCATTTCTGCAGGTACCAGAACACTGTCAGAGATATCAGAGATGGCTACTACCGCATTCTTTTCCAGTAATTCCTTGACCAGAGGGGTATTATCGACGGATAGGCGGAGGTTTTTATATGCTTCGAGCTGTTCATCTTTCAAGGCGATGCGCAGACCGCTGGAGGGGATTGGCATGGTAGGCAGCAAGGCCTGTTCGTTTTCGTCCCACATGAAAACTGCCACCCGGTCGATGGGCAGCAGGTTGCGCACTGCCATGGCAATCTGGTCGAGCACCTCTGTGACGTCCAGCGTTGTGCCAATCATCTCTGACACTTCCAGCAAGGTAATGATGAAGTAGTTCCAACGGCGGATCTCTTCTTCAGATTGTTGGCGCAGGATGGCTGCACCCATGGTGCTGGCTGCGGCTCGCAACGCATCCATCTCCACGCTGCTCCACTCTCGCTCGTTGACACAGTCGTCAAAGCCAATGTATCCCCACCATTGTTGGGCAACGAAGATGGGTACGACTGCAACCGATAGGACATCTTCCTTTCTCAGGGCAGCTTGTTCAGATTCGGGAAGGTCGCACAGCCGGCCATACACTGGCTGCCCCCGGCTCATCAATTCGATCCAGCGTTGGTAGCCGCGGGTGGCCATGTCTTCTTTGCGTAGTTCTTCCATCTCAGCCAGGGGGCGCATATTTGGAGCCACCCATTCGGAGCGAAGTCGATCGTAGATGTGATCATGCTCAAGAATATTGCAGAACAGGCAGACCCGACTGACCTGGGTGGCTTCACCAAGCCTGGCAAGGATTTCTTCGATGTTCTGATCCCAGGTTGTGCTTTTTAGAAATTGTTCGGCAGCATAGCTGACTGACTGCAGGATCTGATCGCGGCGGCGTAAGGCGTCTTCAGCTTGCTTTTGTCGGGTGATATCGCGCAGGACAACCAGGTGGCCGTTAAGATGGCTTTGTGCGCTGAGGATTGCTGATGTGCGAAGCTCATATGTACGCCATCCTTCATCCTTAGGAAATTGTATCTCTTTGCTAATTTCTCCTTCACTTTGAGGAAGTGTAGGGATGTCAGGCCAGGCTGGATAAACTGAGCTGATAGGAATGCCAATGATCTGGTCAGTTTTTTTCTCAAGAATTTCGCGGGCCGATTGGTTGATGTCGATGATACGGTTGTGCTTGTCGAGAATGACCACACCATCGCTCATGTTTTCAAGGATGGCATCACGTGCCAACGGCAGGATATCCCGCATCTGGTGAATGATCGAACTGGCGATCAGGATGCCTGCTCCCACGATGATCATCATGGAGTTGAATCTGATCCCCTCCATGCCTCTCAGTGAGAGCAGATCAAGTACCAGGCCAGCACTCGCCAGGCCAATAGCGATCAGGATAGCATTGGACTGGTAATGCAGGCTGTATGGTGAGTGGGGAGCATGCCGCCAGACGATGACCGCTCCACTCCCCACGATCAATATGGTATAAACAATATGGAACCACACCCAAGGACCATAGTCGGGTTGGTTGAAGGTGTAACCACCCAGGGTGATGGCCTGTACGTCTTCCCAGACCAGGTGATGTGTCGAGTTGGTCCATGCCAGTATCAGAGTTGCCAGCGGTTCGATCAACAGGGTCAGGCGAATGGTCCTGTTCATCCGCTGCCACCAGCCGGTGAAATCCAGGGTGAATACGAGCAAAATCGTTGGTATGCTGGCAACCATTGGACAGCGAAATTGCATCCAAAACAACTTTATTGTTGCATCATCTGTCAACAATTCCATGATATAGCTAAACAGCCAGAAAGAGTTGACCGCCATTAATAACGTTAAAAACTTACCCCCTGTAATTCGACCACGCAGCCAAGTCAGGAAAGTCAAGGCAAACGAAACTATCGCTAGGGTTAGCGTTATGGTCATAAAAGGGGGATAGTGCCAGGCCATTGTTGTGTATATGCCCCTGGGTTAAGCCAGGACAGACAGCATGAGCAGCCGCCTAGAGAGTAATTTTACTCAGATTTAAGTCCCTTGTCACCTTACAAAAGTACAAGTGTACGTTGAGCAACCACCCCTAACAGGTTACCCAGGCTTCTTGGGCAGCATAGGGATCTTGATGCCATGCCTCCGGGCTGCCTGGATGGCAATCTCGTAGCCTGCATCGGCATGTCTCGCCACGCCCATCCCGGGATCGCTGGTCAAGACGCGCTCCAGGCGGCGGGCGGCCTCGGGTGTGCCGTCTGCCACGATGACTTGCCCGGCATGCTGGCTGAAACCAATGCCGACGCCGCCGCCATGGTGGAAGGATACCCAGGTAGCACCGCCTACGGCGTTGATCATGGCGTTCAAGATTGCCCAATCGCTGACCGCGTCCGTGCCATCCTGCATTGCTTCGGTCTCGCGATTTGGCGAAGCCACTGATCCGGCGTCCAGGTGGTCGCGTCCGATAACGATAGGCGCCTTGACCACGCCTTCGGCTACCAGGTTATTGAAACACAGTCCGGCTTCAGCCCGTTCGCCATATCCCAACCAGCAAATGCGTGCCGGCAATCCCTGGAAGGGCACCTTCTCGCGCGCCATCTTCAGCCAGCGGTGCAAGTGGGCGTCATCAGGGAAGAGTTCCATGATGGCTTCGTCAGTGCGGTAGATATCCTCTGGGTCGCCTGATAGCGCCACCCAGCGGAAGGGGCCTTTGCCCTCGCAGAACAACGGCCGGATATAGGCAGGCACGAAGCCGGGGAAATCAAATGCCTCGCCCACACCGTAATCGTAGGCACGCTGGCGCAGGTTATTACCATAGTCAAATACCTCCGCGCCGCGGCGCTGAAATTCGAGCATTGCCTGGACGTGGTGAGCCATCGATTCCATCGAGCGGCGGGCAAATTCTTGCGGGTCGCTCTTACGCATCATCTCTGCCGCGCTCAGCCCCAGCCCGCTGGGGACGTACATCATCACATCGTGGGCGGGAGTCTGGTCTGTGACCACGTCTGGAGTTACCCCGCGCACCACCAGCTCGGGGTAAATGTCGGCTGCATTGCCGATCAGTCCAATCGAGCGGGGCAGCTTCTTGTCTTTGTATTCTTCGACCAGAGTCATGGCTTCTTCGAGCGTATCGACGACCATATCCACATAACCGATCTCTTTGCGGCGCATGGCGCGCGCCGGGTCGACTTCAACCACCAGCCCAACCCCTTCGTTCATAGTGATCGCCAGCGGTTGAGCGCCGCCCATCCCACCCAGCCCGGCGGTCAGGACAAAGCGTCCCTTGAGCGATTCCCAGCCGCGCTGGCGTGCCAGCGCACCGAGGGTCTCGTAAGTGCCCTGCAAAATCCCTTGTGTGCCGATGTAGATCCATGAACCGGCGGTCATTTGCCCATACATCATCAAACCGCGCGCCGCCAGCTCATCGAAGTGCTGTTGAGTAGCCCAATGGGGCACCAGGTTGGAATTGGCGATCAGCACACGCGGCGCATCGGAGTGAGATTTAAAGACCGCCACCGGCTTGCCGGATTGCACCAACAAAGTTTCGTCATTTTCCAGCTCTTTGAGCGTTTCTAGAATGGCATCGAAGGCTTCCCAACTGCGGGCAGCCTGGCCTCTGCCGCCATATACCACCAGGTCTTGCGGGCGTTCAGCAACTTCTGGGTCGAGGTTGTTTTGAATCATGCGGTAGGGGGCTTCGGTGAGCCAGGACTTGCAGGTGAGCTGAGTGCCGCGCGGGGCGCGTACAATACGGGGTTCGGACATACATGCCTCCTCTTATGTATGATGTTAATCATCTATCGATGTGTGTAATTATCATACCATGACATAGATGTGGGGTGGAATGGGGTTCTGTATGCTTTTCTCAGATTTGTATGCTCAACTTTGATCTATCGCAAAATAAATTGTATTAGCAGAAGATATAAGCACCGGCTGTTGCTTGTGTCCCCAAAAATGCAAATATAATTGACGATTGTATTGCTAATTTATAAAAAACCTTGACACAGGTTGTTAATATGATAAACTTGCTTATTAACATTATTATCATCTAATTAGGTGTATTTTATTTATTGCAGAAAGGGATGGAATATTATGTTGGCTTTA
>JAFGBV010000232.1 GCA_016932955.1 Anaerolineales bacterium
CCGCTTGCGCAGATACACCACAAACCCTGGAAAGATCTCCGGTGTAAACAGGTTCTGCAGTTCGGCCTTGTCTAAAGCAAGGCGGAAGGCCAGGTAAGTTTTAGCATCGTATACATAATGAGCTGCAGTAGATGGGTCACGCTGCCGTTGCAGCAACAGATACTCGGAAAACTCTTTGAGTAGAATGGAGTACTCATCTAAAAAGGCAGGAATTCGACCGCCGCAACCAGGAAATCTACACCTTGCACCAGCGGGGAGTTACAATGCGCGAGCTGGCGCAGCGGTATGGGCTATCTGAGAAACGGGTATGGGGGATTTGTACGGCCGCGAGAACAGCGGACCTTTGTCTACATTGCCAATTAAGACCATCTCCTCAGCCAGGGGCTGGCGCAGCGCATCGGCCAGGGCGGCGAGGATGCACGGGCGCAGCCCGGCCTGCTCCAGAGCCAGAGTAGACACTCGATTGTCCTGAAATGGGTTTCCCAATATAATAAACCTTGAAAGCCAAGCCACCCTCGCACACGGATGAAAACACAGCAGCGAGTTTCTGCACCAGGGGGGACAGACTGGCGCTTAACCCTGATTTCTCGCCAATTTGAATATCAGGAGGATGCACAATGAAGCGACGGCTGTTTACCTATATCAACCTGTTTTTGATCTTCGCCATGATCGTGCCAGCCGGAGGCATGGCTGCTAAAGAGGCGCCCCAGGCGGCCACAACCGACACCACGGTGTACCTGCCGCTGGTCATGCGCTCGGGGGTGGTTGCTGGCGAAATGGTGCTCGTGCCAGCCGGCGAGTTCCAGATGGGCTGTGACCCAGCCCACAAAGGCGGTTACTCGTGTTATTCGAGTGAGCTGCCGCTGCACACCGTGTACCTGGATGCCTATCGGATCGACAAGTACGGGGTGACCAACGCCCAGTACGCCCAATGCGTGGCTGCCGGAAGCTGCACCGCACCGTATTCCTACTCGTCCTATACCCGCCCATCGTATTACAACAACCCCACCTATGCCAACTACCCGGTGATCAACGTCAGTTGGCACCAGGCGACCGCTTACTGCGCCTGGGCGGGCAAGCGCTTGCCGACCGAGGCCGAGTGGGAGAAGGCGGCGCGGGGGACTGCGCTGCGCACCTATCCCTGGGGCGACCAGGCCCCGACTTGTGCGCTGGTCAACGGGTATATCAACGGTTACTGCGTTGGCGACACCTCCGAGGTGGGTAGCTACCCATCGGGCGCCAGCCCCTACGGGGCGCTGGACATGGCTGGCAACGTGTGGGAGTGGGTCAATGATTGGTACAACGGTGGCTATTACAACGCATCACCTTCCAGCAACCCGCCCGGCCCCGAAACAGGAACATACAGGGTGATGCGCGGCGGCTCGTTCGGCTACTTCGAATTCGTTTACTACCTGCGCTTGGCGGGCCGCCACGACAACGATCCGGCGTACCTGGGCTACTACCTCGGTTTTCGTTGTGCGGCTTCGGTGGGAAGGTGAACCACTGGATCGCTTGAAAAAGAAAACGATATAATTGGTTTGACCGAAAAACACTTTGGATATACACTATTGGGAGAATTCTCACGAGCGCGCTGGAGGCGACCTATGGCTGCTGAGTCAAAACCCAAGGAAATCGTTGTCGCCGGGGATATCGCCCTGGATTGGAATATCGTCAACCTGGCCGAGAAAGGCACGGCTGCGGTCTGGAATGAGACACTGCCCTCCCAAATCTGCTGGAACTTTGGCGGATCGCTGCTGCTGACCAACCTGATCGCCGAGATCATCCAATCTCGCGGCGAGACCTGGAAGCTGCACCGGGTGACCATCCCGCGCGCCAGCATCACACCAGAAGATGACCGCTATATCCATTCGTACGCCTCATGGGGCGTGTTCCCCCGCACGACCGCGCCCGAAGACGCCAAGAAGCCGAAGACCTGGCGGGTGAAAGATTTTCTGGGGATCACACAGGCCACACACCGCCTCAGCCCTCCACCGGACAGTGACACCGCCAGCCCGGGCATCCTTGTGCTGGATGACGCCAACCTCGGCTTCCGCTCCGACCGCAGCCAATGGCCCAAAGCCATCACTCACCCCGTTAAAAAAGGCCCCAAACCCTGGGTAGTGATCAAGATGGCCCGCCCGCTGGTGCAGGGAGAGCTGTGGGAGGAACTGTATAAGAACTGGGCCGACCGCCTGATCGTAGTGCTGTCGGTCAAAGACCTGCGCCTCTCGGAAGTACAGATCAGCAGTGAGCTGTCGTGGGAGCGAACCGCGCAGGATATCGCCTGGGAGCTGGTGTATAACCCGAAGGTGAATGCCATCTCGCGCTGTGCGCATGTCATCGTCTCTTTCACCGCCGCGGGCGCTATCTGGCTGGATAAGACTGAAACACAGGCCGGCCTGGCCTACCCGCACTGCACCTTGTTCTTTGATCCCCAGGTCATCGAAGGCCTGTGGGAGCAAAATTACCCCGGCAAGATGATGGGCTACAACACCTGCATGGCGGCCAGCATTGTACGCGAGCTGATGGTGAACGCTGAGACGCCGGATATTTTTGGGGCTGTCAAGGCTGGGTTGGGGGCCTTGCGCAAGCTGCATGCCGAAGGTTATGAATACCTGAGCGTGAGCGCCTCCCGCCCGCAGCTGGCTTTCCCCTTCCAGGCGATAGTCCAGGAATTGGAACATGCTAAAGAAAGCCCCTTCGCTGCGGTAGATATCCAGTTCCCCACGCGCTTGTTAGACCCTGCGCCGCTTCCGGCGGAGCACAAACCGGTGCTACCGGGCAACTGGACCATCCTGCAGCAATCCAGCCTCGGCGACCTGGACACCTTAGCCACCCGGATCCTGCTGGAGGGCGCCGATACCGCGCTGGTGAATGTGCCCCTGGGGAAGTTTGGCAACCTGCTGACGGTGGACCGCCGCGAGATTGAAAGCTTCCGCAGCATCCGCATGCTGGTGAACGAGTACTGTGCGCAAGAAAAGCCCAAGCGCCCCTTGAACATCGCCGTTTTTGGGCCTCCTGGATCGGGTAAGTCCTTTGGCATCACGCAGGTGGCCAAAGCGCTGCGCCCGGGAGAGATTGAGGACATCACCTTCAACCTTTCACAGTTTGGCTCGATCGAAGAGCTGTCCGCCGCTTTTCACCAGGTTCGCGACCTAAACCTGGCGGGCAAAACGCCGCTGGTCTTTTGGGACGAGTTCGATTCTGTTTTTGACAAGCAAAAATTCGGCTGGCTGCGCTATTTCCTGGCACCCATGCAAGATGGCAAATTCATGGAACGCCAGCTCTTGCATCCCATCGGCAAGGCCATTTTCGTCTTTGCTGGCGGCATTTGCCACTCGATTGAAGATTTTGTGCGCGAATCCGAAACCTACCGTGACGCCAAAGCACCCGATTTTATCAGCCGGCTGCGCGGCTATGTCAACATCATGGGCGCCAACCCGCCAGAGGCCGGTAAAGACGAGGCAGTCTCGGACCCTTTCTATCTGGTGCGGCGGGCTATTCTGCTGCGCTCGATCCTGTGGCTGAATGTGCCGCAGATTTTTGAAAACCGCAGCCCCAAAGGCAGGCTGAAGATCGACAACAATGTGCTGCGGGCGCTGTTGAAAACGCGGCTTTACAAGCACGGGGCGCGCTCCATGGAAGCAATCATCGGCATGAGCAACCTGGCGGGGAAGAGCCATTTTGACCAGTCCAGCTTGCCCTCGGAAGCGCAGCTTGACCTGCACGTGGATGGGCAGGATTTTCTGGCCTGGGTACAGCAAATCGTGCTGGAAGGCAAAACGTTGGAGCGCCTGGCCGCAATCAACCACGAAATCTACTGCGAGCAGATGAAGACCCAGGGCTTCACATATGGGCCGGTGCGCGATGATACCTTGAAAATCCGTCCCCTGCTGAGACCTTATGCTGAGATTCCGGAATATTACCAGGAAAGCAACCGCAACGCTGTGCGCAGCATCGCCGAAAAACTGGCGGCGATTGGCTATATTATGATCCAGGCGCGCAGCAACGAGCCGCCTTTTAACTTCCCGGGCGCAGATCTGGAAAGGCTGGCTGAAATGGAACATGACCGCTATATGCAGGATGCCATCTCCAAAGGCTGGCGATATAGCGAGCAGGATGATGGAGCGGAAATGACCAATCCCACACTGCTGCCATGGCGAGCGATGACCACAGAGGAAATTGCACAGCGCTATCCCGGCCTGGCTGATAAAATTGGCTGCGCTGAGCTGCCCGAAGCAGAAAAGCAAAAGGACCGCGACCAGATTCTGGGCTACACCGAAATCCTGAGGAGAGCCGGTTATGCCATCGTTAAACTCCGCCGCTCAAGCCTTTGAGCAAGGGCTACGCCCCAGATTGCGGGTGGGTGTGACAGGGCACCGCTTCCTGGCCGAAAGCGGTAAACTTTTGGACGGGCTGCGACAGGCCTGCGAGCGGATTGAAAGCAGGTTCCCCGGGGCTTCCTGGCTGCTGATCTCTCCGCTGGCGGAGGGCACCGACCGCTTGGTAGCCGGCTACCTGCTGGAACGCGGCGCCAATTTACTGGTGCCGCTGCCACTGCCTATCGAAACATACCTGGAAGATTTTCCGGAGCCTGAATCGAAACAAGAATTTTTTGACCTGCTCAAGCGTGCGGAAGAAGTGGTGCAGCTCCCGCCTGCCGCCACGCGCGACGCGGCCTATCTGCAAGTGGGCCGCTATATTTTAAAGCACTGTGACGTGCTCATCGCGCTGTGGGATGGGCAGGAGGCGCAAGGCCAGGGCGGTACAGGGGAAATTGTTCCAGAAGCGCGCCAGCTTGGTTTGCCGCTGGCCTGGGTGCACTGTGGTAACCGCAGGCCGGGCACAATGGAACCACTCAGCCTGGGTGCAGAGCAGGGCTTGGTGACCTTTGAGAGGCTTTAATCGATATGTCTGATGTCTTCATTTCCTATTCCCGCAAAGATATAGCCTTTGCCCGCCTGATCCGAGAGGCCTTGCAGCAGTCCCAGATTGACACCTGGATTGACTGGGAGCGCATCCCGGTCGGCGAGCGCTGGTGGCAGGAAATCTGCCAGGCTATTCAGAATGCCAACATCTTTATGTTCATCATCAGCCAGAACTCGATTGGATCGAAGGTGTGCAAGGAAGAGATCGACCAGGCGCTCCAGAACCACAAGCGCATCATCCCGATTGTGGTGGATGACCTGAAACCGGAAGCTATCCAGGAATTTGCACCCGACCTGCCGCAGTACAACTGGATCATCTTCGAACGCGACCACATCTTCCGGCTGGAAGAGAACC
Organism: Anaerolineales bacterium; assembly: GCA_016932955.1. Next base: position 5,284 of record JAFGBV010000232.1, read on the forward strand.
CACAAGCAGCGGGGGATAAGCCGGAAGACCGCCTGGTGGCGCTGCCCCAGCGGCCGCAGTTCGAGCAGGCGCTGGAAAAACTGAGCGTGGCCATCCACACCGATTGGGACTGGGTAAAATACCACACCCGCCTGCAGGTGGATGCTTTACGCTGGGAGCACAACCAGCAAAACCCCGGTTACCTGATCCGGGGAGCCGCGCTCGAAGAAGCTGAGCAGCAGTTGTTCCGGGCGGCTGGGAGAGAACCTCAGCCCAGCGAATTGCAGGTCAGCTATGTGACAGCCAGCCGCCAGGAGGAGACACAGCGCCAGGCAGAGCAGCTGCAGCTGGAGCAGAAGTCCAGGCGGCGGCAGCAAATGGTGCTCTGGACAGTGGGGATAGGACTGCTGGTGGCCTTGATCCTGGGCGCAGTGGCCTGGGGGCAGCGGAACCAATATTTGAACGAAACCTATGTGCGCTCTACGGCGGAAGCGAACGCGGTCAACGAAGCGAACAGTCGCGCCACAGCGCAGGCAGATGCCATCAATGAAGCCAACAGTCGCGCCACAGCGGAGGCGAATGCTATCAGTGAAGCCCAGGCGCGCGCCACAGCCCAGGTGCGCGCCGAAGTGGCCAGCACCCAGGCCGTTCAAGAGCGAGATGAAGCAGAGAGACAGTCCGCGCTGGCTATCTCCAGCGGATTAGCAGCGCAAACGCGCAACTACTTGAATACGCAGTATGACCTGTCTTTATTGCTAGCGGCAGAGGCGCTGAATGTGGCCGACACGTATGCCGCTCGCGACAGCTTATTAACCGCTTTGCAGCAGCAGCCGCGCTTGAGCGCTTTCCTGCGCACAGATGGGGTATTCACTGACCTGTCCTTTAGCCCAGATGGGAACACCCTGGCAGGCGCTTACTGCTCCGAGCAAGACTCGAATAGCAATTGTATTGCTTACGAGGTGCAACTCTGGAACATCACCACCCGGCAGCCAGCGGGCGCGCCCGTCTCGGGAGTGAAAGGCCCACTGAACTATATGGCGGATGGGAAAAGCCTGATCGTCCGCCGCATGGATGGGCAGTTTGCCCTTTTGGATATCCAAACACGCCAGGTTACCGATCTACCGTTCGCGAACGCTGGTTATGCCCCCCACCTGGCACTCAGCCCGGATGGCACGCTGTTGGCTATGGCAGGCTGCCGATCGATGAGCTTGACAAGAGGTTTATGCGGCGGAGCCTACCTGCAAGTTTGGAACTTAACTGATGACCAACTGCTCTTTGAAACCGACGAGGCCAATGCCTATTATGCAAACAGCCTGGCTTTCAGCCCCAACGGAAAAATGCTGGTCTTTAGCGGCTGTGACGAGATTGTACCGGACGAATACAACGGTCAGAACTGCGTCAAAGGCAATCTCAGCGCCTGGGATGTGGGCAGCGGAGAAGTTTCAACCTATAAAATTGATGAAGATACTGCGGTGCTCAATGTCGCTTTCAACCCGGATGGCAGTGTGCTGGCTGCGGGAAATAATAAAGGCAC
>JAFGBV010000233.1 GCA_016932955.1 Anaerolineales bacterium
AGGTGCCCCCAACGAGGTTCGAACTCGTGTTTCGGCCTTGAGAGGGCCGCGTCCTGGGCCGCTAGACGATGGGGGCAAAGCGGCAAAATTTTACCACCACATCCTTACAGAGTCAATCAGCTGCGGTCAGCCTGTTTTTGCTCAGTGTAGCAGCAATCCCACCTTATCGGGGTTGCTGGGCTGCGCCATATCCACCAGCACCCCCACCACCATCCCCGGTTGAACCTGCGGCAGGCGGATCATCGGCACAGTGAGTGTTTTATAGATCTGGTAGGGCGCGTGCCCGGGAATATGCACCTCGAGCAGAAGTGAAACACGCGGATCATCGTTAATACGCATTCCGGTGTCTTCCATTCGAATAATCATCGCCTCGCCCTGGGTGCCGGTGGCCACCAATGCTTCAGCCTTTTTGCGCTGGCTGCGATAAATGATGAAGGGAATGGCGATGGCAGCAACGGTGATCACAAGCCCGCAGAGAACAGATACTGCGACGATTGCGATGGTGATGATCATTGTGTTATCAAGATCCATAAATCACCTCCTGGTTGGCGTAACCCGTTGGAATGAGTATATCATTTCCTGGGAAAGTGGATTGCCCGGATTTGCTTAATGGTGGTATAACAGGGGAGATAGCAATGTAACCGGTTACTTTGGCGAACGATTCGATCACTTTCCGCAGAATGAGGTAACTCTATGGAACACAAGATCACATTACGCACGTTGGTTTTTGTCTGGATGGGTTGGTTCCTGGTGTTATATGGTTTTCAATGGCTGGTCAGTGAGCGGTTGCAGGTCAAACAGCCTGATTACGCCGTCTCCTGGACGGGCACAGAGACCCTGCCCAGCAGCAACCGCGGCAAGATCTACCTGCTTGAACCCTTTCTTAATCGCCAGGTCGCTTGGGATTCGGAATATTACCTGGGAATCGCAGTGGGCGGGTATGATGATCCTGCAGCGGGTAAGGTGAACAATCCCTTTACTGGCCAAGATGTGATCAAGAATTACTCCTTCTTCCCGCTTTACCCATATGCAATGAAGGTTTTTATGCTTCCGCTTGGCTTATTCGGGTTGAATCCGATCGCTACGGCCTCCCTGGCCGGTGTGGTTGTCGCTTTACTGGGCACCCTGGCCGGGATGATCGCACTCTGGGATCTCACGCGGGATTATCTGGAGGATCAGGGCGCCTTGCGGGCGGTCTTTTACATGCTCATCTTTCCCACGGGTTTCTTCCTCGCCCAGGTGTACACCGAGGGCCTGTTCATCGGCTTGGCTTTCGGCGCATTAGCATTGAGCCGCAGGAAACAGTGGCTTTGGGCTTCTCTCCTGGCGGGTTTAGCTGCCTGGGCGCGCGCTCATGGTGCGGCATTGGTTTTACCCTTAGGTGTTGCCTGCCTGACCATACTCGACTGGAAAAAACCGTTGCTCAAGCAGCTTACCTGGAAGTGGCTTGCCCAGGCACTGTGTGCTTTGTTGCCTTTGGCTGCCTACCTCGTTTGGCGCATATCCCCCCTGGGCGAAGGATGGGCAGAATTGCAATCCTTTTATTTTGGCCGCGGGGTGATGTCCATTGAGAAGTCGCTGAAAAGCTGGGCGGATGGCTGGTTCTATGCCCGCTATATGTGCAAGGGCGGAGAGGGCTTGGTGTACTTTGGAATCGAGGTTTTCAGTGTTTTGCTGGCTTTGATTGCATCTTTCTGGGCGTTGCGCCGCGATCTGCCCCTGGGCTTGTTCAGCCTGGCAGTCGTCGTGCTATCCGGGCTCAGTGGGTCAGCGCAGAGCCTGGCACGCTACGTAGTGGTAGCCCCGGCGATTTTTGTGTTCCTGGCCTGGCTGGGGCGAAGCAAGGCCTTTGATCGCACCTGGACGATCCTCAGCCTGTTGCTGATGGGCATGTCGGCCATGCTGTTTAGCTTCGACATGTGGGTTGGCTAAATGATTAAAAAATTCCTTCTTGACATGAAGGAATATCTATGCAATAATGTAACCGGTTACAGAACATGACGAGACCATCCTCCTCTATCACAATCCGAGATGTAGCCCGCCAGGCTGGCGTTTCTGTTGCAACAGTCAGCCGTTTCATTAACCATACCGCCCCCACTTCTCCCGAAGTTTCTGAACGAATCCGGCGTGTGATGGAGCAGCTCAATTATGCGCCCCATGCCACTGCGCGGCAACTCGCCACCCGCAAAACGCAAGCCATTGGCCTGTTGCTGACCAATATGCACAATGACTTCTTCGCCCCATTGCTTAGTGGTATTGAGTCCGTCGTGAGCACGAATGGCTACAATCTGCTCGTGGCCACCTATCGCCCCGGGTTGCGCAAGCACCATTGGCCCCCGGTGGGAATGCACAATTCTGATGGCTTGCTGGTTTTTGCCGATAGCTTAGCCGATGAAGAAATCATCTCGTTTTACGAGAAGAAATTTCCCCTGGTGCTCGTCCACCGCAGCGCGCCGCCCGGATTCCCCATTCCTTGTGTAACAGTAGAGAATCGCGCTGCTGCCTTTAAGATCGTAGATCATCTGGTTGCCCAGCACGGTAAAAGAAGGATTGTATTCATGCGTGGCCCTGCCCAACAGGAAGACTCGCACTGGCGTGAGGCAGGTTATCGCATTGCGCTTGAAGCGCATGGCATCCCTTGTGACGATCATTTGATTCTCTCAGGCGAATTTGAGCGCGAGATAGCCTACGCGTCCATGAAAAAATTTTTAAAAAACTCGGCAGATTTCGATGCCGTGTTTGCCGGAGATGATGACTCGGCCATTGGTGTGCTCAAAGCGCTCAAAGAGTTCGGGATTCGCGTTCCAGAAGATGTGGCAGTGGCAGGGTTTGACGATATGCGTCAGGCTTTGTACCTCACCCCCCCACTTACCACCGTACGCGCACCCACAGAACAGGTAGGCGTCGTTGCCGCACAGCAGTTGTTCTGCCTGCTCAATGATAAAACTCCAGAATTGATTACCTTGCTGCCCACAGAAATTGTCCTGCGTCGATCGTGCGGCTGTAGTTATGAGCCGGACAGCATGTGAGAGGAGGTCATAGCCCAATAGACGATAACTTGAAACAATACCAACAACTATAAATTAGATCAAAACCAAACTAATTACGAATAAGAGGAGTGAGAACCCATGAAGAAAATCTTTTACGTCTTGAGCATCTTGATCATTGCTTCGATGCTCCTGGTTGCATGTGCTCCGGCTGCTACTGAAGAGCCAGTGGCAGAAGAGCCAGTGGCAGAAGAACCTGTGGCCGAAGAACCTGTGGCCGAAGAGCCCGCCGAAGAGCCCGCAGCCGAAAAGGTTCAGGTTCGCTGGTATGTAGGCCTGGGCACAGGCACTGATGCCAATCAGGTCGAGATCGAGCAGGCTGTGGTCGATGCCTTCAATGCCTCGCAGGATCGCATTGAATTGGTCCTGGAGGTTGTGCCCTACGATAGCGCTAAAGACACCCTGGCTACCCAGATCGCGGCTGGCAATGGCCCCGATATCATCGGCCCGGTTGGTTGGGGCGGCTCTAATGCCTTCTACGGCCAATGGCTTGACCTGACCCCTTACATCGAGGCCTCCGGTTATGACCTGGGGCAGTTCGACCCCGCACTGGTGGAAATGTACCAGACCGAAGAAGGCCAGGTGGGCCTGCCCTTCGCCGTATTCCCCGCCGCGGTGTTCTTTAACACCACCATGTTCGACGAGGCTGGCCTGAATTACCTCCCTGCTGAATATGGGGAGAAGTATGTCATGCCCGATGGCACCGAAGTTGAGTGGAGCTGGGAGACGCTGACCGAGATTGCCAAGCTGCTCACCATTGATATCAATGGGAACGATGCCACCAGCCCAGACTTTGACCTCACCCAGATCGTCCAGTATGGCTATCACCCCGTTTGGTCTGGGAATCCGGCCTATATGGGCTCTTTCTGGGGCGCCTCAGCCATCTACTCGGGCGAAACCGGCAACTATGTTGCTGATATCCCCGCCCATTGGGAAGCTGCCTGGCAGTGGTGGTACGATGGCATCTGGGGCGATCAGCCCTTTATCCCGAACTTTGATGTTTCGAACAGCGAACAGTTCGGCACCGGCAACACCTTTGGTAGCGGTCGCATTGGTATGGCTGTCACCCAACTATGGTACACCTGCTGCCTGGGCGATTTCGCTGGTGCAGGCTTTGAATTCCAGTTCGGCACTCTGCCCACCTACGATGGTGTGGTGAACGGTCGCATCGATGCCGATACCTTCCGCGTCTGGAAGGGTACCAAGCACCCTGAAGAGGCCTTCGAAGTACTGACCTACTTGCTCGGACCTGCTGGGGTTGAGCCCCTGATCGTTGGCACCGCCGATACCCCGGGTGCCTATGGCGCTTTCCCTGCGCTTCCCGAGTTCCAGCAGCGCTTCATTGACGCCAAGACTGCTCAGTATCCATTCGTTACCTCATGGGATACCATGCTGGCTGGTCTGGCCTACGCCGATGTACCCAGTGCAGAAGGCTTTATGCCCAACTGGAACGAGGCATGGGCCCGCATGGATACTTTCTATTCTTTAGAGAACACGACGGATGGGCTCGATCTTGCCACTGAGATTGCCACTCTTGAAGCTGACCTGACGGCCATCTTCAACAAGTAACCTGTCTCAATCACTGATTAGGGCGGGCCGATATAAGCCGGCCCGCCCTAATCACACACAAGGAGCGTTGGTATGCAAGAATTAACCCATCTGCCCAAATTGCCTTCCATCCATTCTTTCCGCAAGATGCCGCCGCTGGCCCGCCGTGAGCTTCGTCATGGCATGCTGTTCATCTCGCCCTGGTTGTTCGGATTCCTGGTCTTTACCCTGATCCCCATGCTGGCCACACTTGCCTTCTCGTTCATGGATATCAAGATCACCGATGGCGTTTTGAATCGTCCCAATTTTGTCGGCTTTGACAATTATGCCACTTTCTTCAAAGATAACGCCGTGTGGAATATGCGCCCCAATTCCACCCCAGGAGCGCTTTGGGTAACGATTCGCTTTGGACTGATTGCTCTCCCTGTTGGTATCTTCTTGCCTCTGGGATTGGCTGTGCTGATGAATAGTAAGCACCTCAAAGGGCAGGCGTTCTTCCGCTCCATGTTCTACATGCCTTACATTATCCCCTTCGTTGCCAGCGTGTTCCTGTGGGGCGGCATGCTCAACCCGGAGGCAGGCTGGATCAACCAGACCCTGATTGCGCTGGGCGTGCCCAAAGAAAGTGTGCCCGGCTGGGCCAATGATATCAACTGGGTCTATCCGGCATATGTTCTTATGGGTATTTGGGGAATTGGCAATGCCATGCTGACCATGCTTGCTGGCATCCAGGGAGTTCCCACCGAGCTTTATGACGCTGCCAAGGTGGATGGCGCCAACGGTTGGCAGTCTTTCTGGAACGTTACCTTCCCCATGATCTCGCCAGTCATTTTCTACAACCTCACCCTGAGCATCGTCGGCTTGTTCCAGTATTTTCTCGTACCGTTAGTGGTCAACCAGGGAACAGGTCGCCCGGGTGGTGCGACGATGTTCTACAACTTGTACTTATACAAAACCTTCTTTGTCAACCATAATATGTCCTATGGTTCCACCCTCGCCTGGGGTTTGTTTGTGGTGATCTTGGCAGTCACCATTTTCCTGTTCTGGTCAGCGCGCTATTGGGTATATTACGCCAGTGATAGCAGGTAGAGGAGAGCGCAGATGGAAACCAAGCGGAAATTGTCTCAAATTATAAAAGGCCTAAACCCTGTTATTGTCACGCTCTTTGCTGCCGTGCTTCTGGCGATGTTTTTGATGCCCTTCCTGTACATGGTGTCCAGCTCATTGAAGACCCCTAACCAATTTCAGGCCTTGGGCTCTCCCATCTGGCCCGCGGCGCGGCCCCAATTGGTGTACGAGGGCGAAAACACCAATGTCTATACTTTTGAGGTGCATCAGGGTAGTAATCTGAATGAAATCACGGTTGACATGAGTACTTTTGTCGGAAAAACCCTGGATGTCTATACTGTACCGCTGCCAGATGGAAGTACCAAGGATCTTGCTCTGGTGAAGGGTTATGCAAAGGAAAGTATCTTTTTGGATCCTGATAATCCTCAAGCAGATCCTTTCCTTTGGGAGGGTTCTTATCGCGCCCTGGATCGCCCGTGGGTGTTTTCTCCTGCGTGGTCGAACTATATGGATGTATGGGAGAAAATTAACTACCCTCGCCTTCTATGGAACACCTCGTTCTACGCTATCACCACAACCATAGCTACGCTGCTCTCCTGCACCCTGGTGGCGTTCGGTTTCTCGCGTTTCAAATACCCAGGGCGTGATTTCCTGTTTGTCGTGCTCATTTCCACCATTTTCCTGCCCGGTGCGGTGACGGTGATCCCCCAGTATACTTTTTACACCAAGATTGGCTGGGTGGGTTCCTGGTTGCCGCTGATCGTTCCGGCATTCTTTGCCAATGCCTATGATGTCTTCCTGTTGCGGCAATATTTCATGACCCTGCCGCGTGAGTTGGATGAGGCGGCCATGATCGATGGCGCAGGCCCGCTGCGCGTCCTGTGGTCTGTGGTGCTGCCACAATCCTACCCGGCGCTGCTGGCGGTCACCATCTTCCATATCGTGTGGTCGTGGAACGATTACTTTGGCCCGCTCATTTATTTGGGCATGGATGACCAGCCCATCTCGGTCGCCCTGGCCCGTTTCAACGGAATTTACGGTCAGCAGCCGCAGATGATCCAGGCTGGATCACTGATGACCTTGATCATTCCATTGATTATATTCCTCTTGGCGCAGCGTTTCTTCATCCAGGGGATTGTAATTACCGGTGTAGAAAAATAGTATCAGGAGAAGAAAATATGAAAGTTGCTGTCTTCGGAGGTGGCTCCACATACACCCCCGAGTTAATTGTCGGTTTTCTTGCACGCTTAGAGACCTTTCCCCTGCGCGAACTGTGGCTGATGGATGTGGATGCCCAGCGCCTGGAGATTGTAGGCGGCTTTACCCGGCGCATCGTGGCTGCCCGTGGAGCGCCTTTCAACGTAGTGCTCACCACCGATCAGCGCGCAGCTGTCAAAGACGCATCCTATGTGACTACCCAGTTGCGCGTGGGGCAGATGCCTGCCCGCCGCAATGATGAATACCTGGGCAAGCGGCATGGGTTAATTGGCCAGGAGACGACCGGCATTGGCGGGATGGCAAAGGCTTTACGCACCATCCCCGTAATCCTGAAGATCGCCGAAGATATGCGCGAGCTGGCTGCCCCTGGCGCAATGCTGGTGAATTTCACCAACCCTGCCGGGCTGGTCACCCAGGCGCTTAAGCAGTATGCGCCGGATGTGCCCTCCGCAGGCGTGTGCAATGTCCCCATCACCGCCAAGATGATGATCCTCGAAGGCTTGGAGCAGGCGTCGGGTGAGAAGATCGATCCCTCTCGTGCTGAACTGAAGACCTTGGGTCTCAACCACCTCTCCTGGCACCGTGGCTTTACCATCGATGGCGTGGATGTGTGGCCCCAGGTGATCGAAGCCTACATCGCCAGGCTGAAAGCTGAAGAACATCCTGAGTGGGAACCGCGCTTGATTGAAATATTGCGCATGATCCCCAACTACTACTTGCAGTATTACTACTATACTCACCACAAACTGCACGCGCAAGAGAAGTGGCCCCCCTCCCGGGCAGATGAGGTGATTGAGGTTGAAAAAAGTCTGCTAAAAGATTATGCGGATCCCAACCTGAAGGATCCTCCCGCGGACTTGATGAAGCGTGGCGGCGCATATTATTCCACCGTTGCCACCCAACTGCTCAATGCACATTACAACGACCTGGGTGAAACACATATTGTCAATATCCAGAACGATGGTGCGGTCAAAGAATGGGATCCCAATTGGGTGCTCGAGATGCCTGCACGCGTGGATCGCCAGGGCGTTCACCCATTGCCTGCTGAGCCTCTCCCGCAGGCCTGTTTTGGCTTGATTGCCCAGGTCAAGGCTTTTGAGCTGCTAACCGTAGAGGCAGCTGTCCATGGCGACCGTGATGCAGCCTACCAGGCGCTGCTCGCTCACCCCCTCGGGCCTGAGGTTGATCAGATTCAGGCCGTCTTGGACGATATGCTGGAGACCCACCGCCAGTACTTGCCTCGCTTTTGGAATTGATAGCATGCGCCTGGATGGGAGAGGGGGCCCATCCAGGCAAATTTCAGGAAACCATGATGCGCTATTTTCTCGGTGCGGATATTGGTGGTACCAAAACCCATAGCCTGATTGCAGACGAGACCGGGCGTGTCCTTGGCTTTGGCGAGGCTGGCTCGGGCAACCAGCAGGATGTTGGCTATAGCGGGATGCTCCATGCGCTGCAATCCAGCCTGCACCAGGCACTGAACGGTGCCAATCTTAGCCAAGAGCAGATTTGCGGAGCGGGTTTTGGCGTTGCTGGGTATGATTGGCACTCTCAAACGGCAAAAATGCAGTCCACCATCCGCTCCCTGGGATTACAAGCCCCCTTTTCTTTGGTCAATGATGCCATCCTCGGTCTGGTCGCAGGCGCCGAAGAAGGCTGGGGCGTGGCTGTTGTCTCTGGCACCGGGTGCAATTGCCGCGGCTGGGATCGTCAGCACCGCCATGAGGGGCGGGTGACGGGTTATGGTCTGATGATGGGCGAAGCTGCCGGCTCTTCTGAGCTGATCTACCGCGCCATGCAACTGGTCAGCTTTGCCTGGACCCGCCGCGGCCCCGCCACTGCCCTCAGCGATGCATTGGTCGAAGCGGTTGGCGCGACAGGGCTGGAAAACCTGCTCGAAGGCTATACCCAGAATCGCTACCACATTGGCGCTGAGCTTGCCCCATTGGTTTTCCAGGTCGCCGGGCAGGGCGACGCCGTGGCGCGTGATCTGATTCACTGGGCAGGTTGTGAGTTAGGGGAAATGGCAAACAGCGTCATCCGCCAGTTGAGCTTCGAGCAATTAGCCTTTGATGTCGTCTTGGCAGGCAGTATGTTTGAAGGCGGCGCCATGTTGATCGATCCGATGCGCCTTACCATTCAGAAGCTAGCCCCCCAGGCGCGCCTGGTGCGCTTGCGCGCCGCGCCGGTCATTGGCGCTCTCCTCCTGGGCATGGGCGAGGGCGGGGTGCAGCCCACCCCTGCCATCCGCCTGAACGCCATTCAGACTTTGCAGGCAGCAGGCTTTTCTTAAAATCGCTGTTGCGGGCAGCCCAACAACTTGTCGTAATTGGATCTTCCGGGTATCATTGCAGTGATCAGGGAAGTGATGCTCCCTGAGGAGGCCGTATGCTTGAATTAGTACTATCCACCATACCCGACTCAGACGATGATACCCAAATGCTGACCACCCTGGTGAGCGAGTTCGGCGCACAGCATAATCTCAGTGTGACTTTGCACCCCCTGACTTGGGAGCAAGCCTGGTCAGATTTGGTCACCTTTGCTTTACAAGGCAAAGGCCCTCACCTTTCGCACATTGGCGGATCGTGGACCGGCAGCCTTGCAATCATGAATGCACTGCGCCCATTTAAGCCCCGCGAGATCACAGAGATGGGCGGTGCAGGTGCTTTCCTGTCTGCTGCCTGGGATAGCGCAATCCTCGAAGGGGATCCGCGCCTCTGGTCTATCCCGTGGACGGGGTATGTTTATGTGATTTGCTACCGCAAAGATCTCTTGCAGAGCGTGGGCGTTGATCATACGCAAGCATTCGGCTCCGTTGTGGCTCTCAAGGATACCGTTGATCGCCTCAGCCGCTCTTCGCTGGAGATTCCCTGGTTGGTCCCGGCAATTTCCCATCCCTTTACCGATTACATTCACATTGCCGCCTCGTGGGTGTGGGGGGCGGGTGGAGAATTTATCGATATCGCAGGCAAGCGAGTTGCTTTTACCAGCCCCGAGGCATTACACGGGCTGACCGGCTGGCTGGAGACCCACCGGGCGGTGCCGGCTGTATACCGTTCGCTCGATGCTGCCCAAACCGTACAGGAATTTATCGATGGGCGTGCTGCAGCAGTGCTCACCGATATCCGCACCGCCGCTTCCCTTGTCGCTGATGCCCCTAACCCGACCGTACACGACAACCTGGGCGTAGCCCCTGTGACAAACGTGCCCTGGTGTGGCGGCGGCAGTTTTATCATCTGGCAGCATACCCAGGGCTACCCTGAACATGAGCGGGCTGCGGTTGAATTGGTGCAATTCCTGGTCAGTAAAGAGGCCCAGGTGCGCTGGGCAAACCGCGTGCATAGCATGCCTTCCCGAATTAATGCCCTGCATGAGATCTTCCCTGAATCGCATCCCTTGCATGACGCCGTAGATGTGGCGATCCGCCATGGGCGCGCTTATCAGAACGTCCCCCTCTGGCGGCGCATGGAGCATCAACTGGCATTGGAATTGGGCGAATGCGTCCGGGTTGTTCAGCAAGATCCTTCTGTTGATGCAGAGAAAGTCCTCCTCGAACACCTCGCCCCGCTTGCCAGGCGGCTTAACCTCATCCTGGGCAGTTGATGAGCACGCCTGGGGATAATTCCACTATAATACGTTAAATGGAACAGGTTAATCGCCTTTTCTTGATTCTCCTGGCAACTGCTATTTTGCTTGGAGCCTGCACCGCACCGGAGCCGACACGCGTGACCCCCTCACCTTCTCCCCAACCCTCCCCTCAGCCCACGCAACAGCCCTTCCGCATCATTGGCTATGTCACTGAAGGGGTGTTCGTCGACGTGATTTCTTTTGAGAAACTCACCCACATCAATTATGCCTTCCTCATCCCCAACGCCAATGGTACATTTGAGCCGCTAGCGAATCCCTGGAAACTGAAGCAGATTGTAGAGTCGGCCCATGCCCAGGGCGTGCAGGTGCTCCTTTCGGTTGGCGGCTGGGGTTGGGATAGCCAGTTCGAAAGCCTTGCTGCCAGCCCAGAGGCGCGGGGCGTTTTCGTCAATGAACTGCTTACTCTGGTCCAAGAATATGATCTGGATGGTATCGATATTGATTGGGAATACCCCGACCCAGGCGAATCGGCGCAAAATTTCCTGGCTTTGATGCGCCAGATTCGCCTCGCCCTGCCTGATAAATTACTTACCATCGCCGCGGTGGCTTTGGGCGAAACCGGGGAGGGCGTGCCCAGCGAGACCTTTGAGATTTTGGACTTCGTCAATATCATGGTGTATGATGGCGATCCTGCCAACCACTCCTCGATGCAATATGCCAGCGATGCGCTGGATTACTGGCTGGGGCGCGGGCTGCCCGCGGGAAAGACCGTGCTGGGCGTTCCCTTCTATTCCCGGCCCGATGGAATCCCATATTCCAAGATCGTCCAGGCCGACCCGCAGGCCGCCAACCTTGATCGATTTACCTACTATGGCGTTGAGTTGAATTACAATGGTATTCCCACGATCCAGGCCAAGACCCATCTGGCCATGGAACGCGCCTCTGGCATTATGATCTGGGCGTTGGAGCATGACTTCTATCCGGTGGGCGATGCAACAGGCGATGACCTGTCCCTGCTTTCCGCAATCGATCGTGTGGTTCGAGGAGAAGAATGAACATTGGCAACCCTTTTATCCTTGGTGTGAACTACTGGCCGCGCCGCAAGGCCATGTACTGGTGGAATGATTTCGATCCGCAGGAAGTGCGGGATGAGTTCGCCCAGATCCGTGAGCTGGGCCTGAAAGTAGTGCGTATCTTTCTGTTGTGGGATGATTTCCAGCCCTCCCCAGATGCGGTCTCTGTAGAAGCCCTTGCCCACCTGGTCACGGTTGCGGACATCGCCGCCGAGAACGGCCTTGGACTGGATGTGACCTTCTTCACCGGGCATATGAGCGGGCCTAATTGGGTGCCGCGCTGGCTGTTGGGTGGGCCGCGCTCGCCCAACCAGCCCTGGCTGAGAGAAGTGGTTTCTGCTGGTCAGCTCACGCCCGAAGGCTACCGTAACCCCTTCCACGACGCAGTGGCCTTGCAGGCCGAAAGGCTGCTGTTGCGTAGCGTGGTCCGCACATTGAAAGATCACCCCGCGATCTGGTTGTGGAATCTAGGAAATGAGCCAGACCTGTTTGCCTGGCCCGAGACTTACCAGGCCGGGCGAGCCTGGGTGCGTGAGATGGTCGAAACCATCCGCCTCAGCGGCGGGCAGCAGCCGGTCACCTGCGGATTACACGCTGCCAGCCTGGCTCAGGAGAACGGCTTCCGCGTGGACCAGGTGAATGCTGAGACGGATATTGCCGTGATGCATGCTTACCCAATGTATACAGATATGGCGCGCCATCCCCTCGACCCCGATTTTGTCCCGATTGCCTGCGCCCTCACTGCTGCATTGAGTGGCAAGCCCGTGTTAATGGAAGAATTTGGCGGCTGCACCATGCCCCCTGGGGAGCCTTCACAAGTGATTACGTGGAAAACTTACGGAGAAACACGGCGCCAGTTCATGGCCTCTGAAGAAGACCTGGCGGAATTCATCCGCCAGACCCTGCCTCGCCTGGTGGAGGTGGGAGCAGTAGGCGCCATGATCTGGTGTTTTGCCGATTATGCAACCACATTGTGGGACCGCCCCCCCTGTAAAGAGGTGCACCACGAGCGCTTCTTTGGCCTCGTGCGGCCTGATGGCTCGCTCAAGCCCCATGCCAACGTGCTGCGCGAATTTGCTGCCACCAACCCCACCGTGCAGCCCATTCCCGAGTATGCGCGCATACAGGTCGATGCCCAGGATTTCTATCGTGATCCCATGCAACGCCTGCCCGAGCTGGCGCAAGAATATCTTGCCAAGAGGGAGAAAACGCATTTATGAGTATCCGCCTGATCGTAAATTCTGACGATTACGGGCGTTCTGCCGAAGTGGCGCGCGGCATTCGCCAGGCGCACCGCAACGGGATTGTGACCTCCACATCCTGTATGATGAACATGCCCACCATCGCCGAAGATATCCACCTTGCTTTGCAGGAGACCCCTCGCCTCGGCTTGGGCGTGCACCTGGTGATTACCTCCGGTTACCCGCTGCTGCCTGCCGATCAGATCCCTTCTATCACAACAGCCGAGGGCGCATTTTTAAGCCTGGCAGGGCTGCTCGACCGCCTCCAGGCGCTCGACGTTGCCCAGGTCAAGGCTGAGTGGCGGGCGCAAATCGAGAAGCTAATTGCCATCAGCGGGCGTACGCCTACCCATCTTGATTCACACCACCATTCCTCATATTTCACCGAGCCCCTTTTCCGCGCCATGTTGGAGCTGGCCCAAGAATATGGCGCTGCCATACGCTCGGCCTATTCCCAGGGCGATGGTGCTGATCTGGTCGGCATGCCGCCCGAAACAGTCCCGCATATTCTCGAGTTTGCCCCCCGCCTGCTCGCCGAATTCAAGCCGCGCACCCCCGATCAGTTCATTGCTACATTTTACGATGAGCAGGCAACCAAGGATGAATTGCTGCGCCTGATCGATTCCCTGGTATCTGGGACGTACGAGATGATGTGCCACCCTGGTTACGTGGATGCTGGTTTGCAGGAAAGCTCCGGCTATGCTGATCCACGCCAGCGCGAATTGACTATCCTCACTGATGCTGAGGTCAGGCAGGCAATCCAGGTGCGTCAGATCAGCCTGATTTCCTTTGCCGAGCTTTAGTGATCCAATCCCAAAAGCCCCACTTTTTCGTGATCTAACCTAATGTGTCTCGGTCACCTTGCGGATGCTGCGCGGCTTTTCGGTATCATAGCCCTTCGCCCTGGTCAGGTGGTAGGCGAAAAGCTGCCCCGCCACAATGCTGACGATCGGTGTCAGCCATTCCGGGATATCTGCTGGCAGCCGGATGGGTGATTGCGCCAGCCCAAGCGCCTGGTCATTGTTCGAAATGACCACCAGCTCGGCGGCATACTCGTTGCGTAAGGTGGAGATCATCTCCAGCATCGAGGCAAACACTTTCCCCTCCGGTGCAACCGCCAGCACCGGGAACCCTCCCTCCACCATGGCGATTGGGCCGTGTTGGAAGTCTGCCGAAGAATAAGGCTCTGCAACGATGTAGGTCAGCTCTTTCAGCTTCAGCGCCCACTCGAAAGCCGTCGCGTAATTGAAGCCGCGCCCCAAAACCACGCACTGGTTCATGTAGCGGTAGCGTTGTGCCATGCGCGCGATCGAGTCATCCAGCGCCAGGCTTTGCTCCACCCATGCCGGTGTCGCCTCCAATCCTGACCACAGGTTATCCCCGCCCGCCATGGCTGCGGAGAGCATCGCAATCGCCATCAACTCGGTGGTATAGGTCTTCGTTGCCGCCACTGCCTTTTCTTCGCCCGCCTGGATATCCAGCACCAGGTCGGCGGCCTCAGCCAGCGGCGATGTCGGCAGGTTGGTGATCGCCAGCGTCAGGCAGCCCTGGCGTTTTCCCTCCTGGATCACGCTGACGATATCGGGCGACCTCCCAGATTGCGAGACGCCCACCACCAGGCTTTCCTTCAGCCTGGGTGGCTGCTGGTAGTACGTGAACAGCGATGGCGTTGCCAGCGCCAGCGGCAGGCCATTGAGAGCCCCCCATAGATAATTGGCGTAGCGTCCCGCGTTATCCGAAGTGCCGCGTGCCGCCAGGAAAACATATTTCACCTGTCGTTGCAGGATCGCCCTGGCGATCTGCTCGATCCTGGCTCGCTGTTCCAGCAAAGCCGCCAGTCGTTGGGGTTGTTCGAAGATTTCGCTATGTAGTGTCATCGTCAGGTATTATATCCACAATTCAGCACAGTGGGAGATCATTCCTTGTAATGGTGCATGATCGCCGCGCAGATGTGCGCGCCGAACAGCGTGATCCAGGAGATGATGTACACCAGCACGAGCAAAGCCACCACTGCCCCCAGCGAGCCATAGATCAGCTCGTAGCGTCCCAGCCCCACCCGCAAATACCAGGTGAAAGCGCTTGCTGCCAGTTGCCAAAGCAGCGCCACCACCATTCCTGCCCAGATCGCCGCCCGCCAACTGACCTGCGTGGCAGGCGTCCAGCGGTATAGCGCCAGGAACATCACGAAAACCAGCCCCCAGTTAAGCAGCGAGGGCAAATAGCGTTCCCAGATGGATGAATAGATCGGTATGCTTCCAAAGATGGAAGCCTGGATAGTGGGCAGGATTTTGTTGATCGTCGTTGCCAGGATGGAGAGCAGGAAAAACACGCTCAGAACACCCACCATCCCCAGGCCGGTCAGCCGCTTTTGCACAAAGTTCCGCTTCTTGGCTTCAGGCCAGGCCAGGTTGATGTGGTAAGCCAGTGCAGAAAATACGCTTGTGGCAGCCCACAGCAGCCCGATCACGCCGACCACGCTGAACGCTCCGCGCCGCTGCAGCACCTGGCGGATATTTTCTTCCAACAGGCTGGTCGATACCGGCAGCACCTGGGTCACAATTTCGACCACGCGGTGCGAAGCATCTTCCCCTTCGATCAAGTAACTTCCACCCGCCACAAAAAGCAGCAGTAGCGGGAACAACGAGAACAGCGCGTAGTATGCCATCCCCGCTGCCGCTTGGGCGCCGCGCTCTCGGGTAAATGTCTCGATCGCCTCTTTGAGTATTGCAACGATCTCCCCCACAAGATGGCAAAGGCTATGGTAGATGTTCAGCGCCAGCCGCCGGACACGCAGTTGCATCAGAGCTCCGTCTGTATGGTACCCATCACCCGCTGGCGGGCGCTTTCGATATGGTTTAACATCACCGAGCGGATCGCCGCCAGGTTGCCATCCCGCAGGCTTTGGACAATGCGCTCATGTTCCAGCGTGGATTGCCTGGCGTTGCCATCGCGCTGCCAGCCCGCCAGGTTAAACCGCGTTGCAGCCTGGTGCAGGTGCAGCAGGTAACGGCGTAGGTAGCGGTTGCCCGTTGCCTCCGCCAGGATGCAGTGGAATTCATAATCCAGCCTCGCCACCTGCACAAAGTCGCCCGCTTCCTCGCTTGTCTCCGCCTGCCGCACGATCTCCTCCAGTTGGTCGATCTGCGCCCCTGAAAGATGCTTGCAAGCCAGCGAGGCCGCCGGCCCAATTACCACCGCCATCGCATCCATCACTTCCACAAAATCGAATACACTCAACGGTGTGATCATCACCCCCTGGCGTGGCATGATCTGCAGCAGAGATTGCTCTGCCAGGCGTTGAAAAGCCTCGCGTAGCGGCGTGCGCCCCCACCCATAACGCTTCATTAACATCGCCTCACTGACTGCCTGCCCTGGCTCCAGTTGTAGGGTGAGGATGAGCTGGCGCAGTTCTTCTTCGATGCGGTCGCTTTCTCTGGAATGGGTGGGAATTTCCATATCGCTTTTCTCTGGCTCAATTATCCCACAATCTCAGCCAGTCGGCAAAACAATCTGCATATCAGTCATATATAAGTTGAATATCATCATTGACTCGCCCCCCGCCTGAAGGTATACTTCATCAGTGATGGAACAGGATTCAGGCATCTTATTCGATCTGCGCCGCTTTTCGATCCACGACGGTCCCGGCATCCGCACCGCGGTCTTCTTCAAGGGCTGCCCCTTGCACTGTACCTGGTGCCATAATCCCGAAAGCCAGAAGAGTGGCCCGGAATTGATCTTGCGCCCCCTGCGCTGTATCCACTGCCAGGCCTGTCTGGAGGCTTGCCCGCACGGCGCCATCACTTTCCGCGATGGCATATCGTATACCGATCGGGAAAAATGTCAGGTGTGTGGCAATTGTGTTAATGCCTGCCATGCCGAGGCCCGCCAACTGGTTGGCAGGGTTTACAGCGTGGCAGAGGTGATAGAGACGGTGCTGCGCGATCGTCCATTTTATGAAGAATCAGGTGGCGGGGTAACCTTCACCGGCGGCGAGCCGCTGCTTCAGCCCCGCTTCCTGGGCGCCTTGCTCCAGGCGGCCAAAGAGCAGAACCTGCACACCGTCCTGGATACCAGCGGCCAGGCTGCCTGGCAAACCATCGACCGCCTGCGCAACCTGGTCGATCTCTTCCTGTACGATATCAAGATCATGGATACAGAGCGCCACCGCCGCTACACCGGCGTATCCAACCAGCGCATCCTGTCCAACCTGCGTCGCCTGGCAGATCACGGGCACCAGATCATCCTGCGCTTGCCGGTCGTTCCTGGCATTAATGACAGCCTTGAAGATGTAGAGGCCGTTGGCAGGTACGCCGCCAGCCTGCCTGGCATTGAGCGTATCGACCTCTTGGCCTATCACAATGCTGCCCAAAGCAAATATGAGGGCCTGGGCCGCGATTACCCGCTCGCTGCCCTGCATTCCCCAGCAATGGAGCAGATGGAAGAAACCGCCGCACAGCTTGGCGCTTTCGGTTTAAAAGTAAAGATAGGAGGATAGCCCCGATGAGCATGACAGAACGTGTTGCCCGCTTGCGCCAGCAAAGCCTGGATGCCAAAGCCACCTTGTCCACTGAACGCGCCGAATTGATCACCCTCTTTTACCAGCAAGCCCAGGGGCTGACCTCCACGCCTGTTCAGCGCGCCCTTGCTTTTCAGTACCTGATGGAGCACAAATCCATCTACATTGGCGATGGCGAGCTCATCGTAGGCGAAAAAGGCCCCGCACCCAAAGCCACGCCAACTTACCCCGAATTATGCTGCCATTCCCTGCAAGACCTGGATATCCTCGACACGCGCCAGAAGATCCCCTTTGCCGTCAGCCCGCAGGCGCGGCAGGTGTATGCCGAGGTGATCATCCCCTTCTGGCAGGGCAGGTCGATGCGCGAAAAGCTCTTTGCCGAGATGACCGAGGAATGGAAGGCCGCCTATGAAAGCGGCGTTTTCACCGAGTTCATGGAACAGCGCGCCCCAGGACACACCGTGCTTGATGACAAGATCTATCATCGCGGCTTCCTCGATTTCAAAGCCGAGATCCAGCACAGCCTGGCTTCCCTGGATTTCCTCCATGACCCCCAGGCCTATGCCCGCCAGGAGCAGTTGAAAGCCATGGATATTGCCGCCAGCGCCCTGATTCGCTATGCTGAGCGGCACGCCGAGCGGGCGCTTGAGCTGGCTCGCATAGAAACAGACCCCCAGCGGCGCAGCGAGCTGGAGCGTATTGCACAGGTGTGCTCGTGGGTGCCGGCGCATGCCCCGCGCAATTTCTGGGAAGCCCTGCAATCCTATTGGTTTGTTCACCTGGGCGTGGTCATCGAGCTGAACACCTGGGATGCCTTCTGCCCTGGGCACCTCGACCACCACCTGGAGCCGTTCTACCGCCAGGGTTTGGAGGCAGGAACACTCACCCGCTCCGATGCCGAGGAGCTGCTGCAATGCTTCTGGATCAAGTTCAACAACCAGCCTGCACCCCCCAAGGTCGGCGTGACCGCCGCAGAAAGCGGTACTTACACCGATTTCGCCCAGATTAACACCGGTGGCATCCTGCCCGATGGTTCGGATGGCGTCAGCGAGATGACCTATCTGATCCTGGATGTCGTCGAGGAAATGCGCCTGCTCCAGCCCAGTTCATCCATCCAGGTCAGCGAACAAAATCCCGATGCCTTCATCCAGCGCGCCGCGCGCATCATCCGCACTGGATTTGGGCAGCCCTCCATATTCAATGCCGACCTGATCGTGCAGGAGTTGCTGCGTATGGGCAAAACACTGCCCGATGCCCGCTGCGGCGGCTCCAGCGGATGTGTGGAAGTGGGCGTTTTTGGCAAAGAGAATTACAACCTCACCGGCTACTTCAACCTGCCCAAAGTGCTCGAGATCACCCTGCATAACGGCGTTGACCCGCGCAGCGGGCGCAAGATTGGGCTGGAAACCGGCGACCCCTGCGCTTTCGCTTCTTTTGATGACCTTTTTTCAGCCTTTGAGCAGCAGTTGCTCCATTTCGTGGATATCAAGGTGCGCGGCAACAACATTATTGAGCGCCTGTATGCCAGCTACATGCCCGCCCCTTACCTCTCACTACTGATCGATGATTGCATCGCGACTGGGAAGGATTATCACAATGGCGGCGCCCGTTACAACACCACCTACATCCAGGGCGTTGGCGTGGGCACCCTCACCGACGCTTTTTCTGCTTTGAAATCCCATATCTTCGACCAGCATAATATGACCATGCCAGAGATGCTGGATGCGCTGGCAGCGGATTTCCCCGATGAGCGCCAGCGCCAAATGCTGCTCAACCGCACACCGCGCTATGGCAATGATGATGATGAGGCCGATGCGATCATGCGCCGCATTTTTGATGCTTATTTCAACGCCGTTGCCGGGCGCAAGAACACCAAAGGCGGCGAATACCAGATTAACCTGCTCCCCACCACCGTGCATATTTACTTCGGCTCGGTGATCGGCGCCACCCCCGATGGGCGCCGCGCCGGTCAGCCGCTTTCTGAGGGCATATCCCCCGTGCAGGGTGCCGACCGCCACGGCCCTACCGCTGTCCTGCGCTCGGTTGCCAAGATGGACCACCTCCGCACCGGCGGCACACTGCTGAACCAGAAGTTCACCCCCCAGATCCTCAGCGATGACACCGGCCTGACCAGCCTGGTCAAGCTGGTGCGCGCCTACTTCAAGCTGGGCGGGCATCATATCCAGTTCAACGTCGTCGATGCCGCTACACTGCGCCTCGCCCAGCGCCACCCCCAGCAGTACCGCGACCTGATCGTGCGCGTCGCCGGTTACAGCGACTACTTCTGCGACCTCAGCGAAACCCTCCAGGACGAGATCATCGCCCGCACCGAGCATCAAAGCTTCTAGCCAGATACCGTATCCGGCTCGCTTCATTCTCTTCCACGCTACCGGTATATAATATTGGTGTTGAGCCGTATTGATGGTCAATCATCGTGTGATAAGCAAGTCTTTATGCAGTATATTATGCCAGAATCTCTTTGCTATACTGCAAATTGGCAGTATAGCATAAGTCCGGATAATTAATCGTTGAACTAAGCGCTGCGCGCAGGTAAGGCCAGCGCTCTTTTCTTTCCTCAAAGCTCTTCCAGCCCAAAACTTCCCACACCACCGCAATCCAAGCTATATTTCCTGTGAAAGTTTCCAAACTCATTTCACAGGAGGTATAGCTATGACCGCGTTACGTCAAAAAATGATTGAAGATATGCAGTTGCACAGTTTTTCGGAAAGGACGCAGGACTCTTATTTGCGGGCCGTGTGCCAGTTGGCAGCGTACTTCAATAAGCCGCCGGATCAGATTACCGAAGAAGAGCTGCGCCAGTATTTTCTGTACCTGAAGAACGTGA
>JAFGBV010000032.1 GCA_016932955.1 Anaerolineales bacterium
GCAGGATACACTGCTGGTCACGGTAACGAACAGCGCGCCGGTGCTGGGCATGTTGGATGATCAAACCGTGCTAGAAGACGCTGAGCTGGTAATCAGCGTGACATACAGCGACAGCGGCAGTGCCGACACGCATACCGCACAGATCGACTGGGGCGATGGGAATGTGACGGAGGGGGTGGTGGATGCTGTGAACGGCAAAGTGAACGGCAGCCACACCTATGCCGCACCTGGTACCTACAGCCTGATCCTGACCCTCCACGATGATGATGACGGCACAGACAGCCTGACGGTGGAGGTGGTGGTTAGCCCAGCCAGCTACCTGACCTCTCTGCCGATCGTTATACTGGGGAGATAAAGGCTCATTTACTGGGGCTGTTCATAAAGAAGGGCGAAGCGTGCCCTGGGAGTTACCAGGACTGCTTCGCCCCTACTTTTCTACCAGGCGCAGGGTGAGGATTTCATAGGGCCTCACGGTGAGGTTCACCTGGTTGGCCTGGTGGGGAAGCTCACATTGGTTTTCTTCGAGCAAGTTACATTGGTAAGCGCCGGCGAGTGGAAAAGCCGTGTGCAGGGTCACTGCCCCGCGCCGCCGCTGGCTTTCGTATAGGCGCACGATGTACCCTGCGCCATCTTCGGCGCGCTTGATGGTTTCGATGATGATGTGTGGGCTGGAGGCCTGGATCAAAGAAACGGGCGCCTCCAGGGCCTGCCGCGTGGTGGGTGAGGTGACCGGGTAACTGATCACGGGGTCGTTGATGGCGTAAGCCTCGGCGGCGGTGACGGCTTCCCAACCATCGGCATGGGGCAGGAGACTGTAGAGAAAGCGGTGTTCGCCCTGGTCAGCTTCAGGGTCAGGGAGGGTTGGCGAGCGCAGCAGGCTGAGGCGAATGACATTCTCCTGAATGTCGTGCCCGTACTTGCAGTCGTTGAGCAGGCTCACGCCGTAACCGCCTTCGCTCAGGTCAACCCATTTATGGGCGCAGGTTTCGAAGCGCGCCCAATCCCAACTGGTGTTGCGGTGGGTGGGGCGCTGCACGTTGCCCCACTGGATCTCGTGGGTTGCCAGGGGTGAAAGGATATCGACGGGGAAGGCAACCTTGAGCAGGATGTGGCGCTCGCGCCAATCGATGCGGGTGTCAAAATCCAGGCGCGGACTGTTGCGCCGGAGTGAGATGCGCTGGGTGCAGGTGCTATTCAGGATGCGGCGGGTGATCTCTATTGTCCAGCGCAGAGGGCCGGTTTCGATCCACTGGATAGATGATGCCGGCTCAGCCAGCCACATCCTGTCATCATAATAGATATCAATATCCCAGGCATCCCAGTCTTTGGGGCGGTCTTCAAAGGCCTGGAATTGGTTGGCGACTGTTCCGGGGGAGAGCACTTCACGACTGTTAGTTTTATCGAAAATGCGGGTGATATCGCCCTGAGGGTTGAATTCGAGGCGCAGGCAATTGTTATCCAGGCAGAATGTTTCGGGGATTGTGGCAGGAAGCGGCGCAGGCCCAGCGGTGCAATCCAGGGATGTGGCGCTGTAGGGAGGCAACTCACCGGCATCCACCAAGACACCACCCTCTGTTGGTTGGGTGAGCAGCGGCTGACCCTGCCTGACCAGACCGCAAGATGAAATCTCCGGGATGAAAAAGGAGCCGGATTGGCTGAAACTGGTGGGGTTGATGAGGATGACATCACCGCCCAGTTTGCTGCTGATGAGCGCCAGGGCTTGCTGGCGCACAGCAGAGGCGCTGCGCTGCGCTTCGGCATATTGGGCGAGAGACTCTTGATACACGAGACCGATGCTGCTGCCGGGGATGATGTCGTGAAACTGGTTGAGGCAGACAAGCTGCCAGGCCTGGCGGAGCACCTCGGTGGGATAGAGATAGTCTGGGTCGAGCGAGGTGGCGAGGCAGGCAAGGAATTCAGCATCGTGAAGGGCGAACTCAGTTTTGCGGTTAGCGCGCTTGTTGCGGCTCTGGGTGGTGTAGGTGCCGCGGTGTAATTCCAGGTACAGCTCGCCATTCCATACGGGCAGATTGGCGCCGGAATTTGTTTCCAGGTCACGGAAGAAAGCGCCAGCGCTGCGCTGGCGGGCCTGCGGCATGCCGGGGAAGCGCTCTAATTGTTGAATATTTTCTGCCATC
This sequence comes from Anaerolineales bacterium, assembly GCA_016932955.1. Next base: position 2,139 of record JAFGBV010000032.1, read on the forward strand.
TGGCGAGTTGGGCCCCCGCCGCCATCGCCATAGCCAAAAGCCATGAATACTTCGTTCTGGGCTTCCTTCTGCTGAAGGTTCTTCCAGGCGCCCAGGGCGGATTCGGGGGTGGCAGGCGCATTGTAGGTGGTGGAGGTGGTAGCGCTGTTTTCGGGGGTGGTGCTGAAATGGGTAAGCACACGCGTGCCATCCAGCCCTTGCCACCAGAAGGAGTCGTAGGGGAGGCGGTTGTACTGGTTCCAGCTCAACTTGACGGTAAAGAAATACTCCAGCCCGGCCTGCTTGATCAACTGCGGCAGGGACCAGGCGTAGCCAAACACATCTGGCAGCCAGAGCACAGGAGATTCCGCCTGGCTGCCAAAGTGCTGGCGGAAGTAGGTGCGCCCGAGCAGGAACTGGCGCGCCAGCGACTCGGCACCGCTCAGATTGCAATCTGCCTCTACCCACATGCCGCCAATTGGCTCCCAGCGCCCCTCGAGCACCCTGGCGCGGATGGCTTCAAACAACTCGGGGTGATCCTGGCGGATGAACTCGTAAAGCTGCGGCTGGCTTTGGGTGAAGTGGAAGGCGGGGAACTGTTCCATCAGGCGCAGGACGGTGTGAAAGGTGCGGGCGGCCTTGCGGCGGGTCTGTGCGAGGGGCCAAAGCCAGGCAACGTCAATATGGGCGTGCCCGGTGGCGGTGAAGGTGACATCCAGCGGCGCGCCGGCGCGGGCGACCCCATCTGCCAGGGCGGCATGGGCGGCGTGCAGGCTGGCGTAAAACGGCTCGCCGAATGGCTCGCGGGTGTCAAGCAGCTTGAAAGCCGCATCGAGGGCGTTGAGCAGGGCTGAACGGGCGGGGTCGTCCAAGTTGAGCGCTTTGGCGGCGCCCAGGGCAACGCGCGCCAGGATGGTGAAATCCCGGGCGAGTGGATCGATCTGAACCAGGTAACAGGTGTCCATCATCAGGCGGGTGCGGTTATCGGGATACCAATTCCCAAGGCCGGTCCAGCCGTGTAAGACCAGCTCATGGGGGCGACCATCTGCCCATTCCGCACGCAGCAGCACCTCCTGGTGGTGGCGATCGGCGGTGGCGTAGGGTTTGCCATCCACATAAGCCAGCGCCTCGGGGTGGCTGAAATCTACAGCATCGCCGAGGGGCAGGTACAAGGCAAGCGGCAGGGCAGGATCCCAATCGGCGGGAACCTGGAAGGTGGTGCGGAGCAGGAAATCGGTGAAAGGCTGCCCCCAGTGGGTGTTCGGTTTGATCTCCACCCAGGCCTGCGAGCCATCTGGCAGGGCGGCGGGCGTAGTCAGGTCAGGCGGGACCGGCTGGTAATGAAAATTGGGCAAGGGAACCCGGCGGCGGTAAACCAGGGGCTCGATCAAGCCCAAGCGGCGGGTGATTTTTTCGACGGTCCAACGGGTGGCGTGGCTCATGGTTTTGTGGATCCTTTCCGGTAGATGTGAAGTCGCATGATGCTCCTGATTTCCATTGGCACATCATATCACGCATTTTACACAAATGGATTGGGTCGTAAGGGATTATTGACTCAATGATTGTTTCCTGATATTATTCAAGCTGTGAATAGATATTATTCAGCGCCGGAAACTTATTATCCCCGATGGATCACACCGGCTTTGCAAGCTGCCAGCCAGGATCATCCGGTGGTTGTCCTCACAGGTGCGCGGCAAGTGGGGAAAAGCACGCTGCTGCTCAATGCTTCGCCGTTCAAAGAGTGGCGTTTTCACAGCATGGATGACTACGATACACTCCGCCAGGCGCGCCAGGGGCCGGAAGCATTGTGGGCAGGCGCCAACCAGGTGGTGCTTGACGAAGTTCAAAGGGCGCCTGAATTGTTGCCTGCAATCAAACAAGTTGTGGATCGCCATCCTGGCCAATATCGATTCATGCTCTCGGGCTCAGCCAATCTGCTCTTATTGAAAGAAGTGAGCGAAAGCCTGGCGGGGCGCGCAGTGTACTTTGTGCTCGATCCCATGACGCGCGGTGAGACTTTCTCTGCCCCGCAGCCAGAACTGATGGAGAGCGCGCTGGCTGGCGATTGGCCAAACGAGAGACTGCTGGATGAAGAGCCGCCTGATCCAACGTTATTGATCCTGCGAGGATTGATGCCAGCGTTACTAACCCTGGCCACGGCTAACTCCTGGGCACGTTGGTGGGATGGGTATGTGACCACCTACCTGGAGCGTGACCTGCGACAGGTATCGCAGATCGAGGCACTGCTGGATTTCCGCAGGTTAATGGAATTTTCTGCCTTGCGTTCGGGTCAATTGCTGAACCAAACTGAGGTTGCCCGCGATGCGCAGTTGACCCAGCCAACCGTGCATCGCTACCTGAATATTCTGGAAACCACCCACATGTTCGAGCGCCTGCCGGCGTTTGCTGTCAGCCACACTACCCGGCTGCTCAAATCGCCGAAATTGTTCTGGAATGATACCGGCCTGGCGGTATTCCTATCTGGTTATTATCAGGAAGATGAATTGCGCAAGGCGCGCGAGTTCGGGGCTTATTTCGAAACACTGATCTACCATCACCTGCGAGCATTGACCCGGCTGATGACGCCCCCTGGGCGGTTATACTTTTGGCGCACCCAAGCCGGGATTGAGGTGGATTTTGTGTTGGAACATGGGCGCAAGATCCTGGCGATCGAGGTCAAGCGCACCACCCGCCCAAGTTATGCAGATGCAGCCGGCTTACGCGCCTTCCTGGCTGAGCACCCGCAAGCCTCTGGTGGTCTATTGCTCCACAGCGGCCGAGAAATCCGCCGCCTGGATCAGAATATCCTGGCAGTCCCCTGGACGATGATTACCGGGTGACAATATCCATTGGCTTTATGATGATTAATATTCTCTGCCTTGAGAATATCCTACCCATTATGACAACATCGAAAGGAAGCCTATGAACACCCTTGAAGCTATTACTGCGCGGCGCAGCATCCGCAAATTCAAGCCCGACCCAATTCCTGATGAAATCCTTAACCAGATCCTGAACGCTGCAATCCAGGCTCCCTCCGGCAAGAACCGCCAGCCGTGGCACTTCGTGATCGTGAAGGAAGACAAGCGCGCTGAGATGGTCCGCATCATGCAGGAAGGCATCCAGCGCACGGTGGGGCGAGGCGAAGACCCCGGCAGCAGCGAGTGGACGGCGCATGTGATGGAGCAGGCGCCGGTGACGGTGTTCATCTTCAATCCCGATGGCCAGCATCCCTGGCTGGCGCATTCGATTGACCAGAACTTCAGCGAGCTGGTGGATACGCAGTCGATCGGGGCAGCGATCCAGAATATGCTGTTAGCCGCGCTGGAGCTGTGCCTGGGATCGCTGTGGATCTGCGATGTGTTCTACGCTTACGAGCAACTGGCGGAGTGGCTGGGCGAAAAGGGACAAATGATCGCCGCGGTATCGTTTGGCTACCCCAACGAGGCTCCGGCTGCCCGGCCGCGCAAGCCATTCGGCGAGGTGGTGCGGGTGCGGTAAAACTCGCATAGCCAAGAAACGGGTACTCCCAAGATGGGGAAGAAGACCTATGGATATCAGACATTGGGCCTGGCGATTTGGTTTTGCATTAGTGGGTTTATTCGTTGCGCTTCTTAGCCTCGCGGCTTGTGGAGCGGGGCATGTGCCAGAACCCGCCCTGACCTCAGTCGCGCCGACGACTGCCCCGACACCATTCCCGACACTTTCCCTTGAGGAAACATCGGCGACAGAATTCGCCATCACAGATTTTAGCGCAGTGCATGCTCCTGTCAACGGCGATGCGAACAAATACCTGATCTTCGGAAATTTGGCGGTATCAAAGCCAGCTGCGGATCTTCCTCCCGAGCTAGCCATCTTCCTGGGCAGGTGGGAAGGGTATGATTATGGCCCGCCGGTCAAAAAGGATCGGAAGGCCGTCCTGGTTATTCAAGAGATCACCACGCAGGGGGGCACGGCTTATGGTTGGTCGGGAACCAACATCCAGTATCCCGAACTCGTCAAAGAATTTCATTTCAGAGTTGTGTGGGGTGATCCCCCGTCTATCGAATGGCAAGAGACCTGGCCAAATGGTAGGAAACAAATTGTCACATTCACTTATGATAGTGAAAAAGATCAGCTCATAGGCTGGATCAAGTTTTTGGGTGACAATTCCTCCGATGGTCCTTACGAGCTAACCCAGGATCGATCCTTTTGCGTCTACAAAGACTACATCCAATATCTGCATAGCCAGCGCATTTATTCCAAGCCATACCAGGACAGTGCACTGCAACATTACGGCCAAGGCTATCTGCTGTATCTCCCGGAGGACTATGAGGTCGATTCGAATAAAACCTGGCCGCTGATCCTCTTTCTGCACGGCGCCGGCGACCGGGGCGACAACGTGTTGCTGCTGGCAAAAGCCAGCCCTTTCATGTATATCCGGGAGAAAGGCCCCTTGCCATTTATCATCGTCGCACCCCTGCTGAATAACGATTCGAGCTATAGGTCATTTCCGGAAGCCTACATGGATGGAGTGCTGGCAGAAGCCCAGGCAGATTACCGCATAGATCCAAAACGGATTTACGTGACTGGGCTGAGCATGGGTGGCGAGGCCACTTACCGTTTTGCCTTACATCAGCCCGATACCTTTGCCGCTATTGCACCTCTATCCGCTTTTCTAAACAATGCTGATGCAGAGATGATGGAAGGCATCCAGGCTCTGGCGGTGTGGGCGATCCATGGCGCCGATGACACTATCATCCCCTTGGCCTGGGGTCAACAACCGGTGGATGCCTTGATAGAAGCGGGGGGCAATGTTCGATTCACCGTTCTGGAAGGGCATGACCACGATGTGTGGACAGACACATATTCGGATGCGGCATTCTATGACTGGCTCACCCAGCATCAAAGACCTTAGTATCGATCCAAAATGTGAGAGTGGATTCCAACGGACAGCGGCTCTGCGGTGAATGCTGTTCAGCTACAGAGGGCAGGTATGGGGGTGTTTTGCGGGCTCCGCCTGCAAAACACCCCCATATATCCGCCCCACCACGGTCAATTCCTAGAGGGCCTTCATCGTTCTGTATGAGTTCTGCGGAGTGATCTGCTATAATAATGGGCTGAATACGTGACTTTAGGAAGGAAGTAATTATGTATATCGATCCCAATACCGGCGGGCTGTTGTTCCAGATATTGGCGGTTGTGTTTACCGTCCTGTCAGGCGTGGTAATACTATTCTCAAGCAAAATCCGCATGTTTTTATTCCGAGCTACGCGCTTTTTCAGAGAACGCTCAGCAAGGGATGAAAAACCGGCAAATAGAAGTGAACAGGATTCGGGCGCTGATTCACAGCCGACCGGAAACAACGGAACCACCTCATAGATGGCGATGAAAACGCTGATTATTGGCCTGGATGCCTTTGACCCCAAGATCTTTGAAAGCTTGCACGAGCGGAATGGTTTACCAAACCTATCCAAGTATGTAAATGCGAAGGGTTATTCCCGTTTTTCGGTTGCCAATCCTCCTCAGAGTGAAGTTTCATGGACCAGTATTGCCTCAGGACTGAACCCTGGCGGCCATGGTATCTTCGATTTTGTCCATCGCGATCCGGAAACATACCAGCCCTATGTTTCTCTGCTGCCAACAAAGCAAGGTTTGGGCGGCACGCAATTCGTCCCTCCTCATAATGCGAATACGATCTTCCAGCAAGCAACCCGGCAGGGCTACCCGGCAACTGCTTTGTGGTGGCCGACGACATTTCCAGCCCGCCTGGAATCGCCAGTCAGAACAATTCCCGGGTTAGGCACGCCGGATATCCACGGGCGCCTGGGGGTAGGCACTCTGTTCACTACGGCCACCGGTTTGGAAGCATCCAAACCCAAGACGGCTATCCGGCTCCTTGAAGCCAAGAACAGCAACCATTTCGTTGGTATCCTTGGGGGACCATCCAGGCCAAGCCGCGAGGGTATCCAGGAAATCAACCTTGCATTTCAGTTAGAGGTTGATTCCGATCAAACGGCTCACTTGAAAGCACCCAATCTGACGGTTGATCTGGTATTGGGTAAGTGGAGCCCAATCCTGGAATTTACCTTCAAAGTCAGCCTCTTCTACTCGCTTCGAGTTGTTACAAGGGTTATTTTGACCAGTGTTTCTCCTGAGGTGTGTCTTTACTTCTTGCCTCTCCAAATTCACCCTTTGAAATCTCCCTGGCGATATGCGACTCCCCCTGGCTTTGTCAAGGATACCTGGAAAACTTGCGGACCGTACCTGACGCTGGGCTGGCCACAGGATACTACGGGGTTGGAAGAAGGCTGGATCAATGATATGCAGTTCTTAGAATTGTGCGATTCTATTCGTTCGGAGCGAGAGCGTGTCCTCCATCACCATTTCCGCCAGTTTAATGAGGGCCTTTTTGCGATTGTCTTTGATTGCCTGGATCGCATCCAGCACATGTTCTGGCGTGATCGTCCCGATATCATTGAAGCATGGTATCACCAATTGGACCAACTGGTTGGCCAGGTTGAGAATGCTCTATCGCAGCAGGGAAAACAGGATACGCGCATTTTGGTCGTCTCTGATCATGGCTTTACCAACTTTGATTACAAGGTTCACCTCAATCGCTGGCTCAGTGAGCATGGCTACCTGGTCACGAAGGATGATAGTGGCGAGGGGAGTTTGAAATCCGTTGACTGGTCAAAAAGCCAGGCTTATGCCATCGGATTAAACAGTATCTACCTCAATATTGCGGGACGCGAAGGACAGGGCAGTGTACCCTTCGATCAGAAAGAAGTCCTTAGCGCTAGGCTGTGTGACGAACTGAGCGCATGGGAAGGACCCCAAGGTAATCGCATCGTTGAAAAGGCATATACCAATTCTACTGTTTTCGAAGGGCCGTTCTGTGATTATGGGCCGGATATTTTAGTAGGGTATGCATCGGGGTTCCGCGCTTCTCAGGAAACTGGCCTGGGCTCCTGGAAAGAAACCAGTATCGAAGCCAACAACGATCACTGGGGTGCAGATCACTGCATCGAAGCGAGTGTGGTTCCGGGCGTGCTTTTCTGCAACCAGGGGCTGGCAAACTATCCTCACCCCTCGTATAAAGATATCCCTCCTCTGGCGATCGATATGATCCTGGATGATAACGGTGCATCTCCACCTCCGCAACCACCCAGTAAAGAGGAGCAGGAGATCCTTGAGGAGAGACTGAAGAGTCTTGGATATCTTTAGCGTTTCCCCATATAGACCCTGGGCTCTCGTTGGTTGCTGCAATTTATGAATGATGAAATCAGCGATTACGCGGCGTGATTTTCTAAAACTGGTCGGATTGCTCTCTTTGGGCTATGCGCTTCCGCAGTATGTTCTGCCTGCGAGCACTGTGCAGACAAGCTCGAAGATGGAGAATGTTCTGATCGTTGTCTTCGATGCGTGGTCGGCGGCCAATATCTCGCTATATGGGTATGAGCGCAAAACCACACCACATCTTGAGAGGCTGGCGGAAAAAGCCATTGTTTATCATCATCACTATTCAGCAGGCAACTTTACCACACCAGGAACAACCTCCATCCTGACGGGAACACTGCCCTGGACGCATCGGGCACTTGGCCTCAACGGCATTGTGGATAACAACGTATTAAAGAAGAGCATCTTCGATGTATTTCAACCGTATCACCGGCTGGCTTACACGCACAATCCGCTGGTAGATGTGATCCTGCGGCAGTTTTTGGGCGCAATTGATGATTTCATTCCATGGCAAAGTCTTTACTTAGAAAGTGACTACCTGATCAGTACATTGTTCAAAGGGGATACGGATGCTGCCCTGGTAGGCTGGAATCGGACGCTGAAACACCTGGAGGGGTATTCATATTCTTTGTATCTCTCACAACTCTATCGTTATTTCAAGCGAAAGAGCGCTGAGGAGATCCATGATATCATCCGAAAATTTCCCCTGGGACTGCCCAATCATGATGATTACACCTATTTCACCCTGGAGCAAGGGATTGACTGGTTATCGAAACAGGTCTCCACGGCGCCGCAACCGTTTTTGGGATATTATCATTTTTTCCCTCCTCACGATCCTTATCATACGCGGGCTGATTATTACGGCACATTTGCTGAGGATAGCTATCAGCCTCCGATAAAGCCTGACCACCTTTTTCGGGGCGACCGGGAAAACTATGTCATCCCAATCGAGAGAAGCCGTTATGATGAGTTCGTTTTATATGTCGATGCGGAGTTTGCCAGGCTCTATGATTCATTGGAACAGAGCGGCTTACTGGAAAACACCTGGCTCATCCTGACCACTGACCATGGCGAAATGTTCGAGCGCGGGATTCTCGGTCACCTCACCAGAACCCTGTACCAGCCTGTTATTCACACTCCTTTGTTGATTTTCCCGCCAGGGCAGAAGGAAAGAGTGGATGTATTTGATGTGACCAGTGCAATCGACCTGTTGCCTACCCTATCGCACCTGACAGGCCAATATGTTCCAGATTGGGCTGAGGGGAGGCTGCTGCCCCCATTTGCGGACTCGGCCGAGGCAGGGGCGCGAGATGTGTACGCCTTTCATGGGGATACGGATAACAGTGGAATGATCTCCAAAGGCACGGCGATGATGGTGCGCGGAAACCATAAGATCATCTGGTATTTTGGCCATGAGGAGCTGGGAGAAGAGGGCGAGATGATCGAGCTTTACGATCTCAGCGCGGATCCCGAAGAACTGGACAACTTATACCCGGCGCAAAAAGATCTCGCAGACGGGCTCATTGCTGCTCTGAAGTTGAAGCTGGCGGAAGCAGAGAAGGGGGTTTCGCCATAAATCAAGCGGGGCTTTGAGCGGTTTTCGCCCTCAGCTTTTGCACCAATTCATCCGCAATATCTTGACGTGTTGGGTAGAGGTTATTTAATTCCTCTGGGTCGGCGGCCAGATCAAATAATTCGATCACCTCATTGCCAGCCCCGCCTATTTCATCATAATTGAAATACCAGATCGCTTTCAACTGCTCCCGTATCAGGGCGGCAGTGCCTCTATAGATCTTACCGAAAGAATCCTGGGCGCCATGGAAGCAATATATTTCACGGTTGGGTTGGGTGGGGGCAAATGGAGGGAGGATGACTCCCTCGATCCACTCTGGAATGGGATGCCCGGTGATGTGGGTGAGGGTGGGCAGCAGGTCTACGGCGCTGGTTGACTCATAGATGTCCACACGTTCTTGCGCGCCAGGAGGGAAGATCAACAGGGGAATGTGGACGATGGGCTGGTAGAGCACCTGGGTAATATGGTCCTGGATGCCGCGTTCGAACATTTCCCCATGATCGGAGGTGAGGATGAGCCAGGTGTTTTCAAGGAAGCCGTTCTCTTCCAGGAACTGGTAAAGGCGGGCGAATTCGTCGTCTACATAGAGGATAAATTCGTCATATTGCCCGCGAGCGTTTTGAATGCTGGAGGCAGGCCTGTTGCCGCGAAAGACACTATCGGGTTTCTTGACGGGGCGAAAGTCATCATTATCGAATCGGCCATAGAAATCGATGCGGGGACGATATGGGCTGTGGGGAGGAAAGAAGTGATAATAGCCTAAGAAGGGCTGCGGGCGAGGAGACAAGCGCTCGATCAGGAAGTCAACGGCGTGCTCCAGGATGAAATAGGTATAGTAATCCTGACTGGGCAACCCGCGAGGAAAATTTGGGGAGAAGCGATCCAGTTTCCGCTCTTTGGGAGTGGTATAAAGAGTGGAGAGGTACAACGAGTAAGAATAGCCCTCCAGGCGCTTAAGAGCGCGGTTCCAGCTCACTAAGGCGGTGGCCTCATCATTTTTGAGCAGCGTGGTTGGCAACAGATCCGTATCAAGGTAGAGTTTACTCCAGCGAACGAGGTCTTCTATATCGGCAGAGAATGGATCCATGATGAGCTGGGCTGCCGGGTTGTGAGAATAAGCCAGGCGGTGATAATCGGGAAATGCATGAAAGACGCTTTTCTGACCGAGGGATTTTCCAATTGTGCTGTCGATTTCGAAGGCGCGATGGGTCCATGGCAGAGTCCCGGTCAAAAGGGAGGCTGTGCCGGGGTTGGTAAAGTTGGCTGTGGAATAGTGGTTGTGATAGACGATCGCCTTTCGGGCTAATTTTTCGATGTTGGGTGTTGTCGGGCGCCCGTAACCGTACAGCGACATGTTGGTAGCCGACCAGGCATCGAACACGATGATCAATACATTCTCTTTGGCGGCGTCTGGGGGAGGCGATTGGCGCACCCCCGTTGGATTGATAAAGGATCTGGGTAGCGCAAAACCCAGGGAAAGCAACCCTGCTAATTTCAAAAAATCCCGGCGTGAGATGATATGTTTCATAAGTGTACCTATAAATTTCGAATCACCACAACCACGAAAGAAATGATATCCAGCGATAAATAAAGGGCGCTTAACAAGGAGAGCCTTTCGATAACATTGTTTAATAGAACCTGCGTCTTTTTTGATTGGATGACCAGCCAGGTTGGGATAACGATCGAGGAAATCACCAGGGCAAGGTATAGAATATACAATATTCTAAGCGGATGCGAGGCGTTGGCGATGAATTGCACGATGCTTGCTGGTAAGGAGAGACCCAGCATAAAGTAAAGCTGGTCAAAGATCGTCCACAGCGCGACGAGGACGATCTGCACAAAGAGCAAGGCGATACGCTTGTTTTCCTCCCAACCGGTTGGGATCAACAGGCTCAACAGGAGAGCAACGCCAAATACCAGGATGCTCTCTGCCAGGGCGATCAGCAATCCATAAGCGCCGACTCCCAGGGCATCCCATGCATTTGTGCGCTCAGTAAGCCAGGAAAAATCCCGCAGGAACAGGATCAGTGTCCAAAAGTGGGTGGGGAGCGCCGCCATCAAGAAAAGCATCCACAGGCTGCGGGGCGAGAATTTATAGGATGATAGTCGTGACCTCAATGTGCTCAAAGCCTTTTCAACCTTTCCACTCGTTGTAAAACAGCGTTATTGATCCCTACGTAACTTCTAATACCCCGCTTCCCTCGAAATTTTGAGAAGTTACATCCCTACCCTTCTCCATGGCGCTGCCGGTAAAGATTTGCATCGATCACTGAAACCATTTTTTCAAGATCCAGATCGGTTGCTAAAAAGGCCTTTATTTTATGGATGGTAGGCCAGGGTTCGCGAAGCATCTGGTTGTAATCAACAGCGATGTATTGCACATTCGTCCGCTGATCCATCCAGTCGTAAACCTGGGTGAGATGCTTGTCGAACAAGCGGGCCATTTCTTCATCCCCCACCTTGTTAGGATCCTCTCCCCGGCGCTCGAGCATTTTGCGCTGCGAGGCCAGAATCTCAGCCATATTCCTGCGCATGAAGAATACTTTATAAGTATGGGTATCGGGCAGAGAAAGGATCAGCCATGAGACCACCTTGATCACTTTGCCCTGGGCCTCATCCAGCCATGCTGTATCACCATCCGCCAGCCGTTTGACGCGTTCCAATTCGAAGTAACCTTGGGGATTATCGTCATCTGCCGCGCGGAGGCGGTCGGTTACGATCTCCAACCCGCCAGCCTGCAGCATTTTCATCATCATCGAGGTGCCCGAACGAGGTAAACCGGATACGATGATGATGGCTTTCGATTTCTTGCCCAACAATTTTGACAGCAAACTCATGCAGATTTGCCTCCATTGCGCAGGTTGTAATTAGGCAATTATATCATTTTGCATCTGGCGAGTGCCCGTGCAAGCAGTTCAACGAGGTGGTGAGGGTGAGATAGAGCACCCTCTCGTTGGGGTTGTACGCCATCGCGGGCAGGGCCGAGGTTGAGCCAGATTTCTGCACTGCAGCGAATCCTGCCCATGACTATATCCGGGTTGCCATTGGCATCCAGGTCGCCGTCGTCATCCAGATCGCTGATGCCAGCCTGGAAGGTCTCGCGGGAGGTGAATGCCTGAGGGCTTTTCTCCACCAGGAAGAGCAACACAGAGGTGGCGGTCGGTTTGGGAGGTGGGGTGTTGGTAGATGTTGCGGTGGGGATGGGGGTGGTGGTGCCGCTTGGAATAGGCGTTGGTGTGATGGGTGCGGAGGTGGATGTGGGCGGCAGGTTGGTCGCAGAGGGCGGAGGCGGGGGTGAAGTGGTGGGCTGGTAACCGGCTGCCAGCAGCGTGGCTGTACTTAGAAAGGGGATGATTTGGGGTTACTTCATGATGACGCCCCTGTCCAATGAATGGGGGTGAACAGCAGTTACTGTTTTTACGGCTCGGGCAGTCAATACAAAGATGTATTGGTCTATTTTGCTTTGCTGACATAAAGTGGCGGAGGTTCATTTCCAATCTGTGGTTTGGATATTAAAAATGTTACAATTCACTTATATCCACAACACCGAATAACCTGTATTTGAGGAGGGTCTGATGAGGTCGCACAAGGTATGGTTACGCTTGATAGCCGAATTGGTTTGTGTAGGGACTTTAATTGTAGGATGCGAGCCAGGAAAAATGACCGCCCTACCACCCACTACAACCCCTGTGCAAGAAGATGCAGTGTCTGTCCAAACGCCTACGCTCAAGTCGTCTGGTACGGCAACGAGCCAACCGACTCTTACCCCTACTGTAACTGAAACGACGGCTGCTACGGTAACACCGTCACCCAACCCAACAAGCACGCCAAAACCATCAGCAACCCCAACACTGGCCTCTATCAAGGCTTCCAACGCAGCCGGGCTTACTGAGATGCTGGTGGTCGATCTACCTATCCCGGATCAATTGGGTGAGGTGATTTTATGGACCCCAGATGACCAAAAGGTGATTGTGCAGACTTCTCAGGGGTTTGATATCCTGGATGGCAATTCTTTATTGCTTCTTTCAAGTTACTCTGGCCTGATCCCGGTGCAGTTCCAAGAAGATGGCCGGCTGCTGTTTCAGGAAAACACCACACTGGGCTTGCTCAATATCGACAGGGGGGAAACGGAAATGCTGCCGCTATCATTGGACAGTGCAACCACGCCTTTCGCTTTGAGCTATGATGGTAGGAAATTTGCTGTCGCTCCTGTTTTTGATGCTGAAAAAGGATGGCAAGAGCTCAAAATTATTGATGTGATTAGTGGCGTCACCACATACGTCACCTATGACGAAGCCTTCAATCAGAATTATACTTACTTGCGCTTCAGCCACTTAGCATTTACGACGGATAATCTGTTCCTGTTGGTTGATGGGCAAAGGGGGGAAACGACTGTGACCCTGTTGATCGATCCGGTGGACAGCCGGCAATATTGCGGACGTCTGGAGACGAACTATCGCCTTTCGCAGGATGGGATGCGCGTGCTTGGGGATGGGGGCGGGATCTTGAGCACATATGCTCCAGGGACTTGCGAACGTGTTGCCACCTTTGCCAACTTTATTTCAAATCAGATTAATGAGAGCCGCTGGCTGGTTTACCGGGCTATTGGTTATGATTTTTGGGGTGGCTCGGACAGGGTGGGAGTGTATTACCGAACCATGCTTACTGACAATGCGGCGCGGACCCAGGAGTTTTCCGGTGTACTCATGATCTGGGATGGCCTGAACGGTGTGATTGAACAAACCTTTGAGGATCTATCTCCTGACATCAAAGACCTCTACGTTTCGCACGATGGTAGCAGATTTTTGACCGTTTCGACAGACCAGATACTACGATTGTGGAGCGGGGAGGATGCCACTTTGCTCCAGGAGGGAGCGCCTTACCGTGGCTGGGGCAAACCCTCCCTCAGCCCGAGCGGGGAAAAGGTGGTCTTCAACCTGCAATTACAGCCAGTTGTTTATGACCTTACCACACAGGAAGAGATTCGATTGCCCATGTTCCAGGATGTGGAGGGGATTAAGGCCGTTTTTATGGGAGAAGACCGCCTCTTAATTCAGGTGACGCCTTTTGAGGCGGCTGCGCATTATGAAATATGGGAAATAGCCAGTGGGAGTTTGCTGGGAACCACAGAAGTAATGACTGAATGCACACCCTCTGAAACGGGTGATTTGATCATCTGTCAGGAAGAAAGCACGCTGATCCTGGAGATAGCAACAGGCGCGACTATAAACCGGATTGGTACTGCTGGCCTGGTGGTGGAAACCACACTGAGCCGGGATGGTAATTTCCTTGCACATTGTGTCGTTGATGGATACCAAATCAGCCTCTGGGAAACACACAGCGGTGTGAGATCTGGGACGCTTATGGGCGACCGCCCAGATATATGCGCCAGTATGCTTTTTAGCCCGGATGGAAGCCTCTTGGTGAGCGCGAGCGGTTACGTATGGTCTATCGATACAGGAGATATCTTTTCAGAACTAGCGCTCGATTGGAGCAGGCCGGGCGTGGTGCGGGCGATTTCTTACGATAACAGGCTGGCGATCGTGGATCAATCCTTATATGATCTGGAAACAGGCGCGGCGCTGTTTACATTCCCTGTTTCCCTGGGAGAGGTGCGTTTTTCGCTGGATGGCACACAAGTGATCTACCTGCAGGGAAACCAGATGCATAACTGGACAATTGCGCCGTAGGGTCCAAAACGGCGAGGGTTGGGATTTCCTACAACCCCAACTGGAAAAGTTTTTCGACAGTTTGCTGCATATCGGGAGTGCCTTCGAGGCGGGTCTCGCCGCGGATGCGGCCATCTCGCAGAACGAGGACGCGGTCGGCGTAGGAGGCGGCGCGGAAATCGTGAGTGACCATGACGACGGTCTGCCCGCCATCGGCGAGGGTCCGCAGCATTTTGAGGATGGCGGCACCGTTTTGGGTATCCAGGTTACCGGTGGGCTCATCGGCGAGGAGCAGGCGAGGGCGGTTGGCCAGGGCGCGCGCAACAGCAGCGCGCTGGCGTTCCCCGCCAGAGAGGCTGCGGGGCAGGTGGCGGGTGCGCTCTTGCAAGCCAACCTGCTCCACCAGGGTGGTGGAGCGCTGCCTGCGCTCCGCCAGGGGTACCCCGCCGAGGCGCAGGGCAATCTCGATGTTCTCCCACACGCTGAGCATGGGTAGCAGGTTGAAGGTCTGGAAGATGACGCCAATCTCGCGGGCGCGCAGGTCTGTGCGCTGCGTTTCGGAGAGGCGGGCGATGGAACGACCTGCAAAGAATACTTCGCCGCGGCTGGGCGTATCCAAGGCTGCCAGCAGGTGGAGCAGGCTGGATTTACCGCTGCCGGAGGGGCCAACGATGGCGCAGAATTCTCCCGGCTGGACGGTCAGATCAATGCCGCACACGGCTTCAACTGCCACGCCATTTGAGCCGTAGATTTTCCATAAATCTTTGGTTTCGATCAATTCGTTGCTCATGTTGGCTCTCCGTTATTCATAATACAGCGCTTCGATGGGGTTGATGTGCACCGCCTGCCAGGCAGGCAGCAGGGAGGCCAGCACGCCGATCAGCACAGCCAGGGTGAGGGTCTCCAGCCAGGTGGGTAGCAGGGTGGTGAATGTTTGCCATCCCATAGCCACGCGCAGGATAAGGACAGCGATGGGCAGGGCGAGCACCGCTCCCAGCAGGCTCTGGACGAGGGATTCGCTCAGGACGAGGCTGTAGATGCGCCAGCGGCGCGCCCCGATGGCGCGCAGGGTGCCGATCTCACTGCGCTGCTCCAGCACGGCCTGCACGACGACGATCATGATAATAACGACGCCGACGCCGACCGCAGTGGCGGTGATGGCGCTGGAGAGCCGATCGAGCTGGCTCATCAACGAGCCGGCGTTCTGCAGCATTTCTTCCTGGGTGGCAGCCTGGAGATGGGGGAAGCTTGCTGCCAGGCTGGCCTGGATGCCAGGGACATCCTCGATCTGGGCTGCGGTGAGGATCACGGCAGAGACGGTTTCTTCTCGCCCTAACAGCACCTGGGCGGTTTCGAGCGGGATGAGCACAGCATTATTGAACAGGCTAGGGGCGGTCTCCAGGACGCCGGCGAGGGTGAAGCTTTCGCCGAGTAGGGTGATCTGTGCGCCAGGCTGGAGGTCGGCCGCGCTGGCAGGGTCGCGGAAATGCTCGGCTGCTTTGGTGCCCAGAATGAGGGCATGGTCGCCCTGCAGGCGGAGGTCACCGCGCTCTGCCTGGAATGCGCCGAGGTAGGCGGCCTCCCGACCGGGCTGAATGCCCACCACGAGCAGGGAGGGGGTGGTATCGGGTATGGGGGAACGGGCCAGGGGAGCAAGCAAGACCGCCGAACTGGCCTGTTGGTCGAGGCCGGGCAGGTCGAGCAGGGCGAGGGCGGTGTCATTCTCCAGGCTGCTGCGAGCGTTGACGAAGTTGCTGCTGCTGGGGGTGTCGGCTGAATCCTCGGGGAACTGCTGCACCAGCACCTTACCGGCAAAGGCGGCTAACTGGCGTTGGATATCCTGGCGGTAAGTGGAGAGCATGCTGCTGGAGAGGATGTGCAACTGCACCATCACTGCCACAGCGAAAATGGTGAGCAAGGCGCGCCCACGACGGCGCCATAAGTTTTTAAGAGCAAGGTCGGCTAACATCTGGATTTATCCTTTGCGATGGCTAAAAGTTATTCGTAGCACAGGGCTTCGAGGGGATCGATGCGGATGGCCTGCCAGGCGGGCAGCAGGGCAGCCAGCAAGCCAACCAGAAGGGTGGCTCCAAGGCTGCCCAGCCAGATGGTGAACTCGTCGATGGGTAGGCTAACACGCCCATAATCGAGCATCATCTCACTGGCTTTCTTGAGCGGAAAGGCCAGGATGGCGCCGGGGATGCAGAGCATCAGCGCCTGGAAGGCGACCAGGCCGATGATGTGAGCGCGGCGGGCACCTATGGCGCGCAGTGTGCCAATATCGTGGCGCTGCTCAATGATTAGGATGCTGATCACAATTGCCACAGCCACCACGGAAGCCAGCATTACCGAGAAATCGATCGTGTCGAGCAGGAGGCGCTGCAGGGAGAGCACTTCCTCGGCATTGCGCAGCAAGTCTTTCTGGCTGGCGGGGTCCAGACCGGGGTAGGCGGCGCGCAGGTCGCTTTGCAGGGCGGGGACCTGCGCGATATCGGCGGAGGTGAGGATGATGGCAGAGACGGAATTCTGGCGGTTGAACAATTGCTGGGCGGTGGGCAGGGGCATAAGCACGGAGTTGTTGAGCAGCTCGGAGGACTGCGCCAGCACGCCCACCACGCGGAAGAGGCGCCCACGCAGCTCGATCTGGGCGCCGGCTGGGAGGGGGTCTTTGCTGCCATCAGTCTGGTAGTGCCGGGCGGCGAGGTAGCCCAGGATGAGGCTATCGGCATCTGGCAGGGTGACTTCTCCGCTGAGCAGGCGCTGACCGGCTAGGTAGGCTGCTTCGTGGCCTGGCTCGATACCCACCGCCAGCACGGCGGGTGGCATATTTGGCAGGGAGGTGGAGACCAGGGCGTTGAAGAGCAACGCGGAGGACTCCTGGCGCAGGAGGCGCTGGTCGGCGAGGATCTCGGAAGCCCTGGAGGCGGGGATGCTGCTATCGAGGATGGGGAATTCCTGCCCAAAGCCGCTGTCTTCCAGGCTCTGCTGGACGAAGATTTTGCCCGCAAAGCCGGATAACTGGCGCTGTACCTCGCGCTCGTACCAGACCATCAGGTTATTGGAAATGAGGTAAAGCTGCACGGCGACGGCGATCCCCAGGATGGTGAGGATGGTGCGAAGGCGGTGCTGCCAGAGTCTTTTCAGGGCGATATCGAGTAACATGCCAAACTCCTCAATCGTTTTCGGGGGGAGCGAGGCGCTCCTCGCAGAGGTCGAGCCAGTGCAGGTCGGCCTGCAGGTGCAGGGTGGCGCCATCGGCCAGGAGGCGGGTGATGGGGTCGAGGCTGGGGTCGGCAGCCAATTCTGCTAGGGCGCGCAACTGCTGCAGGTAAGCCTGGCGCTGGCGGGCGATCATCGGGCGCGGGCTGGACTCCCCGGCAGCTTTCTGCACGAGCAGCTTGCTAAAGAAAGCATCGTTCAGCGGGGTGGGCTTTTCGGCGACCTCCGCCAGCCAGCGGGCTAATTCCTGGCGACCGGAGGGGGTGATCTGGTAGGTCTTCTTGCCGCGCCCATCTTTGCTGCGCTCGGCCACTTCCACCCAGGCATCACGCTCCAGGCGGCTGAGGGTGGTATAGATCTGGCCGAAATTGATCTCGCGGTTGCCGCCCAAGGCCTGTTCCAGAGTATGCTTGAGATCATAGCCGTGCATGGGCCGGCGGCTGAGCAGTGCGAGAAGGGTGTGGGGGAGCATGATGCAAATCCTGGGATAATATATACTCTGTATATATACTGAGTATATATCAAGGAGGAAGGATTGTCAAGGCTGTGTTTTTGCTGTTTCTGTAACCTCAGCGGTAGGCGAAAAGGGGAAATTGGTACAGGCGCAGGTATTCCAGGCGCTGAGCAAGGCTAGAAGGCCAAACCGGCGCCACTCAAGAGCAGGCCAGCCTGCATCCCCTGCCAGGATTTGTAGCCGCGTACGGTGCGAGCGCGCATCTTCATGCGGCCAATGGCCTGTTCGGTGCGGTTGTTGGTCCAAGGGACATCCTTCTGCCAGGCAAAGGTGCAGTAGCTTTCCCAGTGTTCGCTCATGCGGATGAGCAACAGGCGCAGTTGTTCCATGGCGGAACGCTGCCTGGAAGCAGAAAAGCGTTCAGGGATTTGCTTGTAGAGGGCGAGCAAGCGGCGGCTGCCTTCGGGTGGCAGCTGGGCCAACAGTGTTTTGACTTCTTCGAGCACCCACAGCCAATCTTGGGGAATGGTTTCGCTCAGGTCTCGCAGTGCACGTCCCACCCAGCGGCGCACATGGAACTGGCATACCTGTTGCTCTAGTCCTAACTGCTCAGCCACTTTGCGATAGCTCGCCA
>JAFGBV010000033.1 GCA_016932955.1 Anaerolineales bacterium
ACACCCTCATACATGCCAACCAGAAGGCGTTTGAGGTAAAGTTCAAAAGAGATGCGCAGGAAGAGATCCTGTTTGAGCTGGTTGTGATACGTTGTGAACGGCTTTGCCGCCGCGCCGCCGTAAATCGGCTGCAGGATCGGCGTTTCTACTTCCAGGAAACCGCGCTCATCGAAAAACCTCCGCAGGGCGCGTGTGATGGCTGCCCGGGTGCGGAAGATCTCGCGCACATCCGGGTTGACAGCCAGATCCGCATAGCGCTGGCGGTAGCGTGTTTCCGGGTCGGAAAGCGTGGCATGGCGCACCACCTCTCCATCGACTACCTCATCCTTGGCTGCCGGAAGGGGCGTAACTGCCTTTGCCAGCATCTGGAAAGACTTAACCAGCAGGCTCACCTCACCTGTGCGGGTGCGCGTAATCGTACCTTCCGCTTCAATGAAGTCCCCGAGGTCAAAGTCCTCCCGGAAGTGCTTGAGGCGTTCTTCGCCTAATTCATTCAGACGCAGGAAAAGCTGTATCCGCCCGCTGGCATCTTCGATGTGGGCGAACGCGATTTTACCCATTGTGCGGATCGAGCGCAGGCGTCCTGCCAGGGTTGCTTCCAGGGTCTCCTCTTTTTCCTTGTTCTCGATTTCTTCAAACGCCTGGATGGCGCCCCGGGTGGTGTGGGTGCGGTGAGCGCGGGTGGGAAAGGGTTCAATCCCCTGTGCGCGCAGCTGGTGGATTTTCTCCACACGCAGTTTTTCGATTTCGTTTAGTTGCATAATTCTCCTCTGCAGAATGCCATTATAAAACAGAAACGCCCCGACCGAGTGAACGGACGGGGCGCAGACAGCAGAAATGGCCCCGGGCTATTCCACCTTCAAGATTTCAATTTCGTAGGCGCCTTCAGGTGCGTTCACTTTTACCCTGTCTCCGGGTTTATGACCCAAAACGGCTTTACCGATGGGCGATTCGTTGGAGATATACCCGTTCCTGGGATTCGCTTCAGCCGGACCTACAATACGATAGTTTTCATCCTCATCGAAACCAACTTCACGGATCGTAACTTTTGAACCGATTTCGATATTATCAATCGATTTGGGACGATCTTCGATCACACGCGCTGTAGCAAGCAGGTATTGAAGTTCCTTGATGCGGCCTTCTGTAAAAGCCTGCTCGCGTTTGGCAGCTTCGTATTCGGCGTTATCGATCAGGTCGCCCCCTTCCATGGCCTCATGCAGACGCATGGCGATCTCTTCCCGTTTTTCGTTGAGAAGATGATCCAATTCATCCTGTAATTTTTTCTGTCCTTCTTTTGTCAAAAATGTTGTTGACATTTTCTCCTCTTCACATCTTCCTGAGGGCCGTTTTGAATATCATATCAAATAGGTGGGGTATGATCAACGGATAATCAGTAGCTTTTTGATTGTTTCAGGAAGTAAATAAAAATCCCTCCAAGTGGAGCGATTTACGTCTGGGCTAATCGGTCTTTAGCCGTTGTAATCAAAATAATATCATAAACTCATACCGAATGCAAGTATTGTGGACGAAAAAAGCCCTAATTTATCAATTCTGTTGGCTGTATTCGCATATTCCAAAGCGTACAAGGTGATTGGGGCTAACCTCGAAAGAAGTGTTTTGGCCTTGTCCGGTTTCTCTCTGTCCTCGATCACATTCGTGGTCTGATGAAGCAGGTTATAATCACAAAATGAGGCAAATACAAACCATTGTTTTATAACGAGCCTATTCTTGTTCAGAAATGGAGGTTGAGATGTATTCACCGGTTCCAATGCACATCCCCGATGGCTTTCTCTCTGTGCTTGTCTCATTGGTTCTGTGGGCACTTACCCTCCCGGTTCTTGCCATTTCACTCATTCAACTGAACCGGAATCTGGAGGAGCGGGAGGTGCCGCTGCTCGGTGTGCTGGCAGCAGCAATCTTTGCCGGTCAAATGCTGAACTTTACCGTGGTGGGCGGTACTTCCGGCCATTTGATGGGCGCTGCCATCGCAACAATCCTGGTTGGACCGTGGGCAGCGATCGTGGTCATGACGGCAGTGGTTGCCACCCAGGCCCTGATCTTCCAGGATGGCGGTCTGCTGGCGCTGGGCGGGAACCTGTTCAATATGGCGGTGATCGGCGTGGCAGTCGCATACCTTGTTTACCGCAGCCTAATGCGGGTTTCCGGCGGTAAGCAGTGGGGGATCTTTGTGGGCGGGTTCCTGGCTTCCTGGTTCTCGATCTTCATCGCATCACTGGCAGTGGGTCTGCAGCTGGCAGCGTCTGGCACCTCACCTGCCAACATCGCCTTGCCCGCCATGGCGGGCATCCATGCCCTGATCGGAATTGGCGAGGGTCTGATCACGCTCGGCACGCTGGCTTTTGTGTATGCTGTCCGTCGTGATCTGCTGCGGATCGGTGAGCCGCAGCCGGCTGGCAGCAGGGGAATATTGATCATTGGCTTTTTCCTGGCGCTTGTGCTGGCGGTTTTCTCCCCGCTGGCATCCAGCCATCCCGATGGGCTGGAATGGGTTGCTGAGCAGCGGGGGTTCATTGACACTGCGCGCAATGCACCGTACAATATCATCCCGGATTATGTATTTCCAGGGATCCAGAATGAGGCGGCAGCCACGATCATCGCGGGAATACTTGGGGTGCTGATTGTTACTACCGTGACAATTGGGGTAAGCCTTGCCAGGCGGAAGAAATCAACAGAGTCGAACCAATAGATGAGCAGTATTCCTTATGCGCTTGATCCATACCGCCCAGGAAACAGCTTCCTGCATGATCTGGATGCGCGCGTCAAGCTGGCGCTGACCCTGTTGTTCATCCTGGTCAGCGCTTTTCTGCCTGTGGGCGCCTGGCCGGCATACGTATTAATGGCGGCTTTGGTGTGGTCCTGGGCGCTGCTTTCGTCATTGGGCATTGGTTTTGTTCTTAAACGCTCTTTAATTGTCATCCCATTCGTGCTGGCCGCGCTGCCGCTGCCCTTCACACTTGCGAGCGAGGTAACCTGGCCGATCCATGTGTTCGGCCTCGAGCTCACCCTCGGTCTGGCAGGCATCGAACGCCTGCTGACGATCGCCTTGAAGTCCTGGCTGTCGGTGCAGTCTGCCATCTTGCTGGCTGCCACCACGCGCTTGCCCGACCTGCTGGTCGCCTTGCGGTGGCTGCACGTTCCGCGCCTGCTGGTAATGGTGATTGGATTGATGTGGCGCTACATGTTCCTGCTGGTCGAAGAGGCAGCCCGCCTGCTGCGTGCACGCCAGGCGCGCAGCGGCGCATCGCATTCTGTCGGCAGCCGGGCGGGAGGTTCGCTCCTGTGGCGCGCCAGGGTTGCAGGCGGGATGGCTGGAGGGCTTTTCCTGCGCTCAATCGAGCGCAGCGAGCGTGTCTATGCTGCCATGCTGGCGCGCGGTTACGACGGCACCCCGCGCAGCCTGCCGCAGCCGGCTCCTTCCCGCCGTGACTGGGTGACGCTCTTTGCTGGCTCGTTCGTATTGTTACTGCTGCTGGCTCTGGGTCTGCTTTTGGGAGGTTAGTTTTTATGTCCTGTGTTGTTGAAATTCGTGATCTATCATTTTCCTATCCCGATGGCCATCTTGCGCTTCATGGGATCAACCTGCAGATTGGCCACGGCGATCGTGTGGCGATGGTAGGTCCGAACGGCGCCGGGAAGTCAACCTTGCTGCTGCAGTTGAACGGTATCCTCCAGGGAGAAGGGCAGATCAGCATTGGAGATCTGCCGCTCAACAAGCAGAACCTGGGCCGCATCCGGGCGATGGTTGGTCTGGTGTTCCAGTCCCCAGATGACCAGCTTTTCTCACCCACGGTTTTTGAAGATGTTGCCTATGGACCGATTTATCAGGGCCTGGATAGAGATCAGATCCAGCAGCGAGTGGATTCTGCGCTCAAGGCGGTTGGCATGCTGGATTACAAAGATCGGGTCTCTTATCACCTCAGCACGGGCGAGAAGAAGCGTATCGCCATTGCCTCGGTGCTGTCGATGGAACCTCAGATCCTCGTCATGGACGAACCGACCGCCGGGCTGGACCCGCGCGCCCGCCGCCAGTTGATCCAGTTGCTGCAAGAGCTGCCTATCTCCATGCTGATCGCCTCGCATGACCTGGCGATGGTGCAGGAGCTCTGCCCGCGCATGGTGGTGATGGACGGCGGGCAGATCGTTGGCGATGACAGCACGGATCGGCTGTTAGAGAATGAAACCTTTCTTTACGAACACGGGCTTGAGCCGCTGCCGCGCCGGATACAGCGGCCGGAGGAGCTGGCCTGAATATTTCAGAAATAGATAGTCAACAAGAAAAAACTCTTACACAATATTGAAATACTTTCTATAATAGTAGATATCTCAAGTTGTTACATAAACCCTAAAGGTCTTGCAATGATGGGTTATCCACTAAAAACATTTACAAACTCAATTATTATTGAAATTCTTAAACTTTTGAAACCTTTAGGATTTTCTATTTCATAATCGCAACTTGCGTAAAGTAACTGATATTCTTCTCAAGAGGTTGAACAGCCATGCAAAGCAATATTACCTACCGTGAAATCAGTGAAAAAGATATCCCCGTGCTTTTTGAGATCCGGACACAGACGCATGAAAATCGTTTGACGCTTGAGGAGCTTGAAGCCCTGGATATCTCGGCGGAGTCGTTGAAGTACAGACTGCAGGGGACCTTCAAAGGCTGGCTTGCTGAAGTGGATCGGCAAGCGGTTGGGTTTGCCATCGGCGATTGTGCTACCGGTGAATTATGGGTGATCGCTGTGTTACCGGACTTTATCGGGTTGGGGATCGGGTCCAGGCTGCTGACGATGGTGGAGGATTGGCTTTTCTCGCAGGGTTTTTCCCGGCTGTGGCTGACGACGGACATCGATAGGAGCCTGAGAGCTTACGACTTTTACCGCCATCAAGGCTGGCTGGATGATCGCATTGAGGATGGCCTGCGCTATATGTTTAAGAGGAAAGCTTAACAAACCGCACCGGGAATTGGAGATCATTTTGATCCGTCGTAACCTTCATATTGGCGTTGTTGTGACCGCCTTTATTGCCTTGGGGATAAGTGCAGTCCCAGCCCACGCGGGTGAGGTGATTACGGTTTGCGCTACCGAATGTGATTTCCTGACGATCCAGGAGGCAATCGATCATCCAGGCATTGTGGCGGGGGCAGTCATCGAGGTGCGCGATGCAGTTCACACGGAGGGGGCGATTCAGGTCAGCAAGAATGTAACCTTATCAGGCCTGGGTGCTGATAAGACTGTGGTGCAGGCGCACACTGACCTGGAGGGATCCAATCAGCGGGTGTTTCTGGTACAGGCTGGCACGGCCGCCGTTATTCATGGAATGATGATCCGGTATGGTAATCCCCAGGAGGAACCGCAGGGCGGGGGCGGTATCCGTAACGAAGGCGAGCTGCGCGTGGAAGAATGTATCATCTCATACAACCAGGCCAGTTCTGGCGGCGGGCTGTACAATACGGGCACGCTTACTCTGGTCGACAGTTTGGTTAGCAACAATAGCACCTTCGGTGGTTCGTCAATAATGGAGTGCAACAATGGCGGCGGCATCAAGGCGCTGGCAGGAGCAGTAACGCTGATCAACACCACTGTCAGCGGCAACAAAGCGCTGGGCAAAGGCGCCGGGATGCACATTGCCTGTAAAGCCACACTGGTGATGCAAAACAGCACCATCAGCGGCAACAATACAACCTTCGACGGGGGCGGTATCTACCTGGATGGCGTTGCAGAAATCACCAACTCCACCATCGTGATGAACAGCGCCCATAACGGTGGCGGCATCTATGCAGACGGCACGCCCGAGGAAGACTTTAAGCTTGGATTCTTGAACTACACTGCTACCGTGATCGCTGACAATATCATCTCCTTTGCAGAATATGGCGTTGCGGACTGCAAGATAGGTGATCACGCTTCGATTGGGGTCAATGCCGGCAATTTTGTGGGAGACGGCAGTTGTGAAGCCTCCTTTTCCGGCGATGCGCGGCTGGGACCGCTGGCTGACAACGGCGGCCTGACCCAAACTCATGCGCCGCTGGCGGGCAGCCCGTTGGTGGATGCCCTGCCCAGGGACCAGTGTCTGCTGGAAACGGATCAACGCGGGCAAACGCGCCCATCGGGGAAAGCCTGCGATATTGGGGCGCTGGAGCTACTTCAGCATAAGAACCCGCTTTCTACCCCCTGGCTGGTAGCCGGTGGGGTGGCGCTGCTGCTTGGCTTTGGGCTTGCGATCGCGATGGGTTTGAGAAAGAAGGGATAAGGCAAATTATTATGGATGAAGTCTATCGCAGGCTTGCCAGGCATCTCGACCGCCAGCCTGGCGGCTTCCCGGCTACTGAGGATGGCATCGAGCTGCGCATCCTGCGGCGCCTGTTCAGGCCTGAGCAGGCGCCGCTTGCCCTGCATCTCAACCTGCTGGCCGAGCCTGCCGAGGTCGTGGCGCGCCGGGCCGGTAGGCCGCTGGAAGAAACACGCATTATGCTGGCTGAAATGGCTGATCGCGGCTTGATCATGGATCTGCACCCCGAAGGCAAGCCGGTCGAGTACATGAGCTACCAGTTTGTGGTGGGCATCTGGGAGTTCCAGGTCAACCGCCTGGACCCGGAGCTGATCCGCGATGTGGATGAATACATCGAGCGCGGCCTTTTTGTGCCCGAGGAATGGCAAGCCGTGCCGCAGCTGCGCACCATTCCGGTAGGCGAGAGCATTTC
>JAFGBV010000234.1 GCA_016932955.1 Anaerolineales bacterium
ATCCGAAGTCAGATGCTCTGTCCATTGAGCTACTGGGGCGTAGCAAGTGGTCACGCCTAGATTTTACCATGGCGCAGGGTTATTTTAGAGCCCGCGCCGATTTATTTTTATTATTGGAATGGAGCGAACCGATTGTACAACCTTTGCAGATCGTCGTCATCCAGATCGCCATAGTGATCCTTTGTTACCCGAATATCTGAATGACCCATGATCTGCGACAGCATGGCTGTCAAGCCCAATACCGGTACACGCTGCAGGTAATCGACGCCAAGCAAGGCCGGCCCATATTCCGGGAAGTTGTAATCCTGGACCAGCATCAGTTCGATGTTGCGAATGGTGTCATCCTTGTCAGAGAGTGACAGCAGTACTGCTTCACTGCCGCGCGCCAGGTGCTCTTCCGTCGCGGCAGGGTAGGCAGTGCCATGGGGGCCGCCAATTGCCGCTTCGGCTTGCAGCTGCAGGCGGTATTTGAGCTCTTCGGGGGTGTGTTCATAGCAGCCGATCGCGGCTGGAATGCCTGCGCAGGAGGCTTCGAAGATCATGCGCAAGATCCAGGATGTCTTGCCCACTCCTGGCGCAGCAGCCAGCAAGGTCAAGCCGCCGCCCCAGAATGGCAAACCGACAAAGTTGCCAAAAGGGGAATACGGGTTTGGGGTTCCAATCGTCCCTGAACGAGGCATAGGCTCTCCTGAGAAACAAAAATCCGGCAGGCGCTTGCCTACCGGATATGATAACAATTCTAAAAGGGGGGTATCCCGCCCGCGTCCTGTCTGATCAGTGGATCATGGTCATCGTCACTGTGAGTTAGGATTTTGCCGTCAAAGCTGCCAGTGAGTGATTGACGCCAGGAATGGGTTGGGATAGACTATATTTGATGGAAAGAAAGGGATTGGACAAGATGATGATGAAATCTGAAGAGGAATTGGATCGCGGCTTGGGCGAAACAGAGGTCTCACTGCCTGCTGGCAGTGCGCCGTCAGGCGCCAGGCTGCCGGATGCGCTCCCGGAAGCGACGATGATGGACTTGCCGGAAAAGCTGCGCCAGGGCGCAGTGGAAGCAGGTTGGACAGAACTGATGCCGGTGCAGGCGAAGGCGATCCCGTACCTGTTTGCGCGCCGCGATCTGATGATCCAATCGCGTACGGGCAGTGGAAAGACGGGAGCTTACCTGCTACCGATTCTGGATCAGATCAACCCACACGAAGCCAGCACCCAGGCGCTGATATTGGCGCCGACGCGGGAGTTAGCCTCGCAGGTGGCAGCAGAAGCGGAGGTGCTGGGGCGGGCGACGCAGGTGCGCAGCATCGCGATGTACGGCGGTGTGGGGTATGGCGAGCAATTGGATGCGCTCAGAGCGGGGGCGCACCTGGTGGTTGGTACGCCGGGGCGGGTGCTGGACCACCTTCTGCGGCGTTCGATGTCACTCGAGAAGCTGAAATTCCTGATCCTGGATGAGGCGGATCGGATGCTTTCGATGGGTTTTTATCCCGATATGCTGCGGGTGAAAAGCTATCTGCCGGAACAGCATGTGAGCACATTCATGTTTTCGGCAACTTTTCCTCCCCAGGTGGTACGGCTGGCTTACCAGTTCCTGCACGAACCAGGTTTTATGAACTTGAGCAGTGACCATATCCATGTAACCGAAATTGAGCATGTCTATTACGTCACACCGGGCATGGATAAGGATCGCAGCCTGGTGCGAATAATCGAGGTGGAGAATCCGCCATCGGCGCTGATCTTTTGCAACACGAAGGCGCGGGTGGAATATGTGAGCGTGGTACTCCAGCGTTTTGGCTACGACGCGGATCAACTGACCTCGGATCTTTCCCAATCGGCGCGCGAGCAGGTGTTGGGGCGCGTGCGACAGGGCAAGTTGCGCTTCCTAGCGGCAACGGATGTGGCGGCGCGCGGTATCGACCTGCCGGAGCTCTCGCACGTGATCCAATACGAGCCGCCGGAAGACCCGGAGGCCTACATCCACCGTTCAGGGCGCACCGGGCGGGCAGGCGCGAGCGGGACGGCGATCGCGCTGGTCAACCCAGCTGAGCTGACGAGCCTGCTGCGGATCGGGAAGCGTTTTGGGATCGACTTGCAGGAACAGCCTTTACCGAGTGATGCGGACGTGGAGCGGATCGTCACGGAGCGCGCCATTGCTCTGCTGGAGGCGCAATTGCGTAAGCGCGACCGCCTGCAAAGCGAGCGCATGCAGCGTTTCTTACCCCTGGCTTGCAGTCTGAGCGAATGTGGGGAGGAGGCCAGCCTGCTGGCGATGCTGCTGGATGATTTCTACCAGGGGACCTTTCACGCGCCGATCATCCCTGTGGATGCAGCAGACCGCACAACAGTGAGACGGACACCGGGTGGGCTAAGCGCCAAACGCAATCGGCGCCCGCATGGTAGGAAGCGACAGTGAACAACTTACTAGAGCACTGGTAAACCGAACGGCCTTTTTATCTCGTAATCACGCATGCTAGAATGTATGCCCCTAAGCCGAGCATCATGCCGGGCAGGACTGGTTGGCCTGGAAAGTATTGGTGTAGATTTGTTTTCCACGGGTATTGGGACAGCTGTTGGCTTAGCAGGGGGAATAGTGGTCGGGGCACCAACCAAAGGGGCTGGGACGCCAGTTGGGGTGATTGGAGGTTATATTATTGGAGCTGGGGCTACTTATGCAACATTGAATATCACAATCGACCGATTGAACGAAGACCGGGTTTTCCCATTCATCCACTCAATTTTCGAATCCGAATAACCATAGGGTAGAGGTGCTAAAAATGTCGACACAAGAGAATAACAACTCTCAGGATCAAGAGGATATAAATAAATCCATCTTGAGTAAAGTTTTATTATATGCTGGCGAACAGAAAAATTGGTTAGATAGTTGGATGGCTTTCGCAGTACTATTCCTAGGTGGAATGGTAATTCCTTTTGCGTTTGATCATTTCTATCACTGGATATGGTCTGATGTTCCCTCACAGGCAATGAACAATGTGGTTACAGGCATTGCATTAATCGTATGGAGCTTAGCCGGGATAATATTCATTGTAAAAAGGGATGTTCCGCCAGCAACTTGGATCTCATTCCGAGGTATCCCAGCTGTGCTATTTGGTATAGTTTGGACAATGTTTTTGGGTTTGTTGGCAATAGTAGGGATTATTATAAACCTTCGGAAATTGTTCTTCTAATCGCGACTAAGGAGCCCTGGAATGAACAAACCATGGATGATTGCACTACTATCTCTCATACCCGGGCTTGGTTTTTGGGTACTGGGGCAGCGGCGGAGAGCAGTGGGAATGTTTATCCTATTCGGTGCTATAGCATTCATGTTTTATTTATTCGTTCGGGAGACTGTGTGGAAACCATTGGTTGATTTCAGCAGCTATATCTTCTGGTTCGTCTGGATCGGCCAAGGTGTCTTTGCAATGGATACTGCTAATCTAGTTCATGGTGCGAAACTCAGGAATAGCTTGTTCAGGGATGAGTTTTGCACCAATCAAAACCTTTCAAAATTTAGTCGTACCTTGA
>JAFGBV010000235.1 GCA_016932955.1 Anaerolineales bacterium
CTTTGATGGTTGACCATCAGCGCAACTGCCAGCACCATGATGCAGACGAGGTTGACCAGAACAAGAAAATGATTGGCTTTCATGAAAAGTCTCCTTTGGATATTTGGAAATTGAGATCTCGGTTGTTAATTGATCCGCCATCAGTATAACAAACAGGTGTCTATAAATTGTCTCGAAATCACCCCCCTACGTTAACTATGGGCTCATTTTTAAATCAATTCTCATAGCGCCCCACTTCCCCTCGTTTTCACCGGGTGACCCGCCTCTCGCAGCGCAGCCAGGTCGCGCTTGACCGTTGCCCGGCTTGTTCCCAATGCGTCCGCCAGGTCATCGATCGTTGGCGCTGCGCCTTGAGCATCGGCTTCCTGCAGCAGGCGCAGCAGTCGATGCTGGCGGCGCAGAGCCTTGCCCTTGATCGCATCATCCTCCGGCGCATCAATAGTCCAGGTTACATCTATCCATTCTTCATCTCGCAGAGTCCTCCTGCCGGGTGCGCCAACGCGAGCCAGACGCACCTTTACCTGGCGTGCTGCCCTACCCTCGAAATAGTTCTGGTAATCATCCCAAATGTGTTTCCCTGGACTGATATCATGAATGTAAGCGCGGCGGCGTTCCGCGTCCGAGATACTCGCGGCGAATTCCATCAGGATCGTGTAGGCGCGCTTGAGACCCTCCAGGCCGCGCTCTGTCTGCCCGGCTGCCAGCATGGCGCGATAAGCGCCTAAGTATGCCAGCAATGGATCACCAACCCCAGCAATGCCGTCCGTATCCAGGCGAGTTAACACCTGGTCAGCATACGTCACTGCCGTATCGTGATCTCCCTGGGCACTGGCTAATCGCGCCAGGCCAGCCAGGGGATCCAACTCCATCGCATATAACCCCACTTCCCGGCGCAAGGCCAGACCCGTGGAGTAAGCCTGCCAGGCATCCTGGTATTGCCCCAAATGCTCCAACACCAAACCCAGGTAGACATAGCCATACCCTTCCACCGTCTTGTCACCTGTAATGTTCGACACCTCACAAACCCGCTCCAGCATATCCCGCGCAGCCTGGTAATCGCCGTAATCACTAAGGATAATGCTCCTGTTGTACAGACTACTCGCCTCTCGGGAGCGATCCCCCATCATTTGCCAAACTTCCAGCGCTTTTTGGTTGTATCCCAGCGCAGCGGAGAAATCTGCCAAATAATGAAAGATTGTACCGATTAAGGAGGTTAACCGCCCTCGTATGGCAGGGTCAGCATCCGGAGGGCACAGCTCCAAGCCGCGTTTGCAGCATTCCAGGGCTTTATCGTAATTACCCTGATCAAAATACAACCTGGCAATCAACTGCAGGCTGGCAGCTTGCGCCGCGCAATCCCCAATAGCCTGAGCCAATTCATAAGCGCGTTCCTGGCATGCCCAGGCAGGCTCCCACTCGCCGCGCTGAGTCAACAAACGGCCCCACTTTTGTAAAGCAAGCACAGTTGTAGGGAGATCGCCCACTGCTTCAGCAACCTTGCTGAGTTTCTCAGCCTCCGCGATGCCCATTGCGTAGTTGCCAACACTATCATAGTAATCGACACGGCACAAGCCTAACACAGCCCGGCGATCGGGCGTTGCCAATTCGGGTGTTTGTAGCAACGATTCCAGTGCTGTCAAATCCAGTGCCTGCGCTTCTCGTTCACCCAAGCGACCTAAGACAGATTGGCGAGCCAGGCGCAGGTCAAATTCCAGCCGGGCATTGGCAGAGAGATGCGCACTGGCTTGCAAGGCGCGCGTCATGTGTTCTACCGCTTCTCGATTGGCATAGACGATTGCAGCCTGTTCACCTGCCTGCTGGCTATATTGCACTGCTTTTTCCCAATCTTGGGCAGAGAAAAAATGATATGCCAGCCCAGCCGTCCGATCCGGATATTGCACTTCAAGCGCTTCGCCCGCCTGGCGATGAAGGTGAAAGCGCTGGTCTAGATTAATCGCCTCGTATACTACCTGACGGATCTTGTCGTGGCTAAAACGGTAATCTGCAGGGTTTTCCACCAAGAAGCGGCGGAGTACAAGGGTTTTCAAGATAGGCAAAAGCAATATCGCATCGAGCTGGCTGGCGTGGCACAAGAGGCGGAAATCTGTGCTCGCACCCAGCACCGCAGCCATTTCTAGCATTGCGCGTTCAGTAGGGGCAAGATGTTGCAGGCGGTGGGCAATCACACGCTCCACCCCCGGCGGGAGCGGTAATTCAGCATAATCTACCGTGGTGTCATCCCATGGGGTACGCCATTGATTGTCAGCACCTCGCTGCAATAAACCTTCATCGTGAAGCGACTGGAGGGTTTCCAGGATGAACAATGGGTTGCCATCCGTTTCCTGGTAGATTCGGTTTTCGAAAGCCGGCGCCGGCTGTTTCAAACCCAGGCTGCGCCGGATGAGCTCGGCAGCAGCATCCAGGTTTAACCGAGGAAGCAATAATCGTTGGCGCAGACCATGACTGTCCAACGCCTTGATCTGCTCCCATACGAGCGGTTGAGAACGTGCATCCTCACCGCGATAACTTCCCAGGATGAGCACACAAACCTGCCGCGAACGGTGTGTCAGTTTCACCAGAACATCCAGGCTATCCGGATCAGCCCAGTGCAAATCTTCCAGGATAATCATCAACGGGGCAATCTCCCCCCAAGCAGAGAGCAACTCATACAAAGCGTTCACCAGCCGTTCCCGTTCATGGGCAGGTTCCAGGGCAGGTGGTGCTGACAGGTTTGGGAAATATTGCGCTACCTCGGGTACCAATGGAGAAAGCACACCCAGCCAGACCGGCTCGACCAGGTGTTCCAACTGGCTGAGGCGTAATGGGGAAAGCCCTGCGCTCAGCGCTTCCACCCAGGGAGCAAAGGGAGGCAATCCTACCATTTCCTGGCAATGACCCCATAATACCTGGACGCCGCGCCATTCAGCATCACGGGCGACTTCACGTAACAAACGGGTTTTACCCACCCCTGGCTCGCCCTCCACCAGCGCCACCCCGCCCTTATGGGATAGGGCAGCCTCAACGAGCGCCACTAGTTCAGCGCGCTCTTGTTCGCAACCCACCAATGGCGCCTGCTGTATCGCTTCAATCTTTACTACCGATGGAAGGTAAGGAATATCTGGTTCGCCGGACCTGCGCCGGATCTCCTGCGCTAATGCTAGCGTCTCAGCCTCTGGTTCTAACCCTAATTCTTCTTGCAGAACCTGGCGACAGTGCTCATATTGGCGCAGTGCAGCAGTGGAGCGGTCGAGGGATACCTGCAGACGCATGATCTCACGATGAGCGGATTCGCGCAGTGGATCCACATTTACCAGTGTCATTGCACACCGTAAAGCTTCTATATATTGCCCGCCTGATTTATGGAGCGATACCAGCCTATCCAGCGCCCCCAGGTAGATCTCGCGCAACCGCTCCCTTTCAGCTAGAGCCCAATCCTCATAGACCCCCTCCAGTAAGTCCCCTTGGTAAAGCTGAACCGCCCGTTGTAGATCCGTAATAGCGTCTGTAAAATTATTGGATATACCATTTGCCAGATACGGCCGGACAGTATCGCGAAATTCATCGATATCAACCCAGAGCCACGCTTCTGGTGAGATATTGACTCGATCACCATCTGCCTCCACCAGGCCAGGAGCAGTCCTGCGAATCTGCCATAGCGCTTGGGTCAAGCCACGCCGGGCCTGGTTT
The DNA here is from genome assembly GCA_016932955.1 of Anaerolineales bacterium. The sequence goes on from JAFGBV010000235.1 coordinate 3,688, forward strand.
TCGGTCTCTTCTGGCCAAAACATTCCCGCAAGCATTGCGCGGGCATGATGCCTGGCGCGTCCCAATAACAGGTAAGCCAATAGGGTGCGTGGAATAGCCCCTCCCGGTAACGGGAGGGCAACCTCATCGCGGGTCAATACCAATGACCCAAACAGATAAGCACGAATCAAACCCTCTTCCATGTATATTGCTCATAATTTTACATGAATTTTGTCTTAAATGCTTTCCCCAATCCCCCCATTTTCTGCGCGACCTGACAATCCACACCTTGAGAGGGTGACAATACCCATTCGACATACTATCAATGATAGGCAATAATATCCAATAACGATAATCAATGCTCCCCAGGGGTACAACCCAGCAGGAGGCAGTTTATGGAAAACCAGGTTTCCGAGATCATGACCATCGAGGATGTAGCAGACTACCTGCGCATCCCTGTTTCGTCTGCTTACAAGCTCGCACAGCAGGGTAAGCTGCCCGGGCAAAAGATCGGGCGCCACTGGCGCTTTTACCGCCCATCGCTGATCGACTGGGTGGCAAGCGCCGCAGCCGAATCATCCCACACTCCATCATCCCAGTCTCGTACACCATCATCGTAATACTCGCCTACACACACAGGAGGTAAGCATGCTTTATTCGTTCCGCAAAAATGTCCGTGCTTTATTCTTACCCTGGATACGCTCCCATGTTGAGGAAACCGGCCGGCAAGTTGCTCCTCCAGAACCCAAGTTTACTGAGGATCAGCTCATCACACCGCCTAAGCCATTTCATATCCGATGGACTACGGCTGACTTTCTCTACGTTTATCCCAACACGGCAGCCGTGCTTACTACCCATACTGGCGAGCAACTGTTTCCGGATGCGGGTGGCTTCCTGGAGAATATGGAAGTCGGGAAATATTCCTTACAATATGTCGATCTACGCGAAAGACGCAAGATTCTTAATAATATTCAAGACACCTCTGCTGAAGGCTCGCAAGTATCGATCTCTATTGCCGTCACTTATTTCGTGACCCATCCCAAGCGTCTCCTGGCAATGGACAAACCCCTGCAAATCCTCTTCACCACTTGCACTGCTGCTCTGAAAAGCTTTATCCGTTCGCACGCCCATGATGACCTGGTCTGTGTGCAATATAACACCCTCATCGAAGACTCAACAATAGCCAGGCACATCATTCAGCAGGTCAATCAAAACCAGGCATGCCGCGCATTCACACTCCTGGATGTAAGCATCCTGGAGCGACAGGGAGACCCCAGGATCCTCGAGATCCAACGCGCTCGCCGGGTACAAGAGCAACAGAGTCTTAGCCGCCAGGAGGAGCTGCGCCAGCAGGAGAAGCTTGCTGACCAGGAAGAAAGCCTCGTGATTCGCGAGGGAGAAGTGAACATCCAGCGCATGATCCAGGAGCAGCGCATGGAGGAAGCGCGGGCGATGATCGAGGCAACCCGCGCCGATATCGCCCAACGCATCCAATTCCAGTTGAACAAAGTTGAAGAGATGCGCCAGCTACCCGAACGCCAACATGAAATGTCACTCAAAGCATTAGATATCCGTTCAGAAGCGCTCCATGCACTGATGCAAATGTACACCACCCCTGGTTTCCCGCGCACCGTGGAAGACGCGCGCAGGCTTGAAGAGATGCTCCAAAAAATCTCAGATATCCCTTCATTGAATCATAGTGGGACGCTGACCGCTCTGAGCTCGACCCTCGACGGATTATTGCCTTAAATTTCAACACGTACCGATGGAGCGCGCTGACCAATGAGAAAAGTTGCTGATATTTGGATCGATGTTGGGAAATACGGAAGCTCCCCAGATCTGGAGCAAGTTGCCCCCATGGATCTGACGCCTGGGTACGAATGGCAGGCCTTGTTTGCTTGCCAGATCGTAGTGCGGCCCTTTGCAGATCTGATGCTGCTCAAGTGGGGTTTCAATGCTGCTGTCCTACTGCAAGAAGCCATGGACCGGCAGCGGTTATTCATCGAAGCCCAGCACCCCGGTGATGGCGCAATCCTGCTCGATTGGCAACGGAAACGCTCACTGGCCTTGCGCTGCCAGCATCACCCCGCCTGGAATGGACTCTTGCTCAGCCTGATCGGTAAAGTCAGCGCTGAAACCAAAGAGGCTGCACAGAGCGCTGCTTACCTCCATTGGAGTGAGACAAGATCTATATTCCCCTATGATTATGAGTTGTTACCCGCCGCCGATCCCCAGGATTACCGCCGGCTAACTGGCTGGGATATTCTTCACCAAGCAGGGAGCGTGGCCAGCCTGGTACAGGTGCGACGTTACGAGCAGTCTGTCCATTCGGGTAATGAACTCCTGCCTGTGAACGGCTTTTGGCAAAGTGCAGAGCGCTCAGATGAGCAGGTTTGGCGTACACTTGCCGGTTGTCCGGTCCCAGTTCTTCTTAATATCACCGTTCGCCCAGAAATCATCCTGGATGCCGAACGGAAAGCCCTTTTAGCAGTCGAACAATCCGCCCATAAGATAGCCCAGGATAGCACGATGCCTCAGTTAGCACCTTATGCCTACTGGGCTGCCAAATTGGCTCAGCGCCGGGGCAGCATCTGGTCGCGTTCATTCGCTGCTCAGGTTAGCCTAGCATCCAGCAATCTATTACCAGAGTACATTCCTCGCACCATTGGAACAGCCATAACACGGTCAGCCAATTCGGAAACACTACCCGGTTATCAAGCAGTCTGGCCCTGCAACAATAACGAAGCGCTTCTGTGGGCTTCCCACCTGTATTGGCTAGAATTGCTGCCTGCCAGCCAGGTATTCCCCTCAGGATGGGCACGGCTGCAAGATATGATTGATCATGCAGAGGCACAAGCGCTTTTCCGTTTCCCTTACCCACCAGAGCCAGGACTACCCGGCGTGAAGTTTCTCTCCTCTCTGGGTGAGATAACCTCATGAAAACCACAGACAACGTCGCAAAACTTATTCGCTTTCAGGTAACGCGCCACATTCCCTCAGGATTGCTAGTGGAGCTGGAGGATGGTAGCAATGGAATGATTCGCATCCGCGAGCTCTCCTGGGATCCTGAGGAGAGGCTTAATTGGCAAAGCTTGTTTCCCGTGGGCTGGCAAGCGCAAGCCGTCTTGACGGGAGAAGGAAGCGAAGATCGAAAGGAACTCAGCCTGCGCCTGGCTGAAAACGACCCGTGGGATACGATACCGGGGCGCTTCCGCAAGGGGCAAGTCGTGGAAGGGATTGTCACAGGAGTCGTGGCGTATGGCGCCTTTGTCGAATTCGCTTCAGGTATCACTGGGCTGCTCCACCATTCCGAGTTTCCCTCCTGGGTTAAGAAAGGCCCATTGGATGCTTTTTGGCCTGGCGATCATGTGCGGGTTTCCATCCAACAAATCGACCTTGTCAAGCGGCGTGTCAGCCTGGGTCTGGCAATGACCACCTCCGCCCCTTCGCTCAGCGGATTTCCATCTGACGGCGGAATAAAATCTACTGTCATTACGCAACCTGACACCTACCATAGCGCGCTAAGTGATACCCTAGACCAGTTCCAGAGCAAGAACTACCCCAAGCGCCATTTTCTGATCGTTGAAGACGAGCCCGATCAATCCCATGCCATCGCCAATTGGCTCAAGCGCCTGGAACAGCGCGTAGATACCGCGGCCAGCGCCGAAGCTGCCCTGGAGCTGTTGGAGAAAACAAAACCCGACCTGGCCCTGATCGATGTCGGCTTGCCAGGAATGAACGGTATCGAGCTTGGCAGGATAATGCTCGAGTTATCACCTCAGGTGCGCCTGATCATCACCACAGATTGGGCTCGCGCCGATGAGCACTGGAAAGAGATGGAAGAATTGCAAGGTCAGGGAGTTGAGCTGCTGGTGAAACCACTCCTGCCCGAAGACTTGCTCGATATTCTGCAGCGTAGTCGTAAGCGCCTGGCGCGTACTGAGGAACAGGTTTCTCTGCGCTCAAGCTTTGACTATGCACCCCTCACCACATTGAGTCATGAGCGCCCCACCCAAAACCTGCTCTCAGAATGCCGTGAGGCGACTGGCTTTGAGATCGCGATTCTTTTCAACCTCGATCCCATGCACCGCCAGGTGCAGATTTTACAGAGTGCCGGGGGCTTTGAGCCATCCCGCAATGCTGCACTTGGGTCATTGATCTACAGTCCTGTGCGGGATATTGCAGAAGATGGTGACATAGTGCAACTTGAGCAGTACACACTCGAACACCACGGGCGCTTCCGCTACTTGCTCGAGTTCTTCCCAGAGATGGCCGCCTGCCTGGGCGTCCCAGTATCGAGCGGGCGCCAGAGCCAATATGCACTTGTTCTGCTGGATCGTCGCGCCCGTCATATAACACCAGAAGTAGTACTGTTCACCAAAGCCACTGCCCTGGCTATCAGCGCTCTCCTGGAGCAAAAAGCATTTCGCGAGCAAGCCCTGGTAATCCAGCGCACTGCACTGATGGGTCATATCACCAGCGCTATGGTGCATGAGGTTAACAACATGCTCAGCCGGCTCAATGATAGGCTTAGAGGCCTGAGCAATCATCTGAGCAACGCCGATGAACCCGACACAACGCCAACCAAGTATAAAGGCCACCTCAAAGTTATCCGAGCAGAAATTGGCGAAGCCTATCGCGACCTGCGTGCGATTGCCAAATCAATGACCATGTTCGGGCGCATCATCATCAAAGACCAGACCGAGGTCCTGCGGGTTGATGAGATCATCAGTCAGGTGGTTGAGATCATGCGCGAGACGGGCAAGCGTTACCGTGTATCAATATCCGTGGATATGCCAGAGACATTGATGTTGATCCGCGGCCAGGCAGCCGCCCTCGAACACATCTTGATGAACCTGATCCTCAATGCCATCCAGCAGATCACCGAGACAGGTCGCGCCGAAGGTGGATGGGTTCAGATTCGTATCGAGTCGCAACGCGAAGCCAGCACTCCCAAACGCCTAACGATTCTGGTAGAAGATAATGGCCCTGGAATCCATACCAGCCTCTGGGAGCGTATATTCGAAGCGGGCTTTACAACACGCGCAGACGGTAGTGGCCTGGGACTTTACATTTGCCGCAGCCTTGTGGATGCTATGGGTGGGCAAATTCGTGTAAAAAAAAGCCTCGTCTTAGGAGGCAGTATCTTTGCCGTTGACCTGCCCTCTCGGTTCTAGAATTAGGATGGATTGCATGTGCCGTGTATTGATCCTCGATGACGAACTATACTTTGCCCGCAGCATAGCAGAAACTCTCAAGCGAGCTGGCGGGCCAGAACGCTACCGTACTTCCGTATTCACCCAGGTACCTGAAGCACTGCAAACCGCCAAGAATGCTGCTGCATCTGGAAAGCCATTTGAGATATTGCTGATCGACCAGCGCCTAGAATCTGAGCTGGATGGCATCGAGGTGATGCAGGAGCTGCGCCGCATTAGCCCCGAATCAGATGCGATCATCTTTACCGGTTTTGATAGCGTGGAAGATGGGTTAAAAGCCTACGAAGCTGGGGCTTTTCGCTATCTACCCAAGATGTTTGATCGGAAAGAACTGCTCTTCATCATGCGTTTGCTCCGCCAGCAGCGAAAAGAGCAGCGCGAATATGGCTGGCAGGTGATTTTTGGGCAAATGGTTGAAGAAGCCCTACAAAAGAACACCTTTCACGAAGCTGCCCATGTGGTTGTGCTCTATTCGCTCCGACTGGGCTTTGAACGCGCGCACCTCCTCTGGCTGCCCAACCGAGAGCATGCTCATCAAAAGGATTGCCTGGTGGGGATATGCGGTGCGGAGAGAAATTCCGAAGAGCCAACGCGCCATAACACGAGCAGAGACATCATCGAAAATTTTACAAACCAGCTATACCCCTTACGCAATACGCCCTACTTCCAGCAAGCGGAAGACGCGCTTTCCCAGCATGATGCAGTATTTTTCCGTGGCGATAGCTTGCATCTTACCCGGGGGAGTATGCAATTGCACGGCTTCCACCTACCGCATAGTGAATGGGCTGTGTTGCCAATTTGGACCGGCTCAGATTTTCGCGGCATTCTGTTGTTAGATTTCGGCCAAAGTGATCGCAGCCTCGCCGAGCACGAGCGCACCCAGCTCAACCTATTTGCCCGCCAAGTATCAGTCGTCTTGGAAAGGGCGCGTCTCTTCGAACAAGAAGCTCGCTCGCGCCAGGAAGAGAATATCATCCGCACCATTGGACAAGAAATTACCACCCGTGCGGCTCTGGATGATCTGCTCCCACTGCTCGAAGAAGTGCGCCGTCAGGTAGGCAAGCTGATGGATGTAAATAACTTCATCATCGTCCTAAAGGAAGAAGAAACCCGCCAGGTAGATTTTCGCCTGCAATATGAACGCGGCCAGCGCTCAGAACGCCACAAACGGCCTGCTAACCAGGGCTTATCCGGCTATCTATTGGAACAAAATGAAGTGCTGTTTATTCCTGATCATGTGAAAGAATTTCGCGAACAACGCGGCATCCCCCTCTATGGAACACAAGCCCAATCTTGGCTTGGCGTACCTCTACGGGTCAGTAATAATGTGATTGGCGGAATCATCGTTCAGAATTATGATCAACCACATACTTACACCGAGAGAGATAAGCGCTTGCTGATGGCAGTAGCAGAGCAGGTTGCCGGCGCGATCCAGATCAGCCGCCTGGCCGAGATGGAGCGAGAGGATACAGAGCGTATGCGAGTCCTGCAGCGCGCCAGCCTCGAAATGCTACGCATCGCCAGTCAAAAGGAAGATCTCCGCCAGCAAGAAGAGATGCTCTGGTTCATTGTCCTCACCATTGCCACTTCAAACTTCGGGACACGTTTCAACCGCGCTTTGCTCTTCCTGGCTGAGAACGGCTACGAGCATATGGTCGGGAAAATGGGCATCGGCACCGAAGACCATCAAGCAGCCCAGGATGATTGGGAGAGAGATGAAAAACGCCATTATAGCTTTGAAATATTCCTCCAGGAGTTAGCTGCCGGCGTTATTAGGCACACGCCTTTTGAGTCCCTTGTAAAGGAGTGTTTGGTGAAGCTGGAAGGCAATGATGCTTTCCGCCAAGTCATGCAGAGCAACCAGCGTATCGCGGTGAGCAGCGATCAGATACTCACCCGCTTGCCAACCGACTTCAACCAACGCTTTGCTTTTTCAGAATGTGTTGTTCTGCCTCTGCGGGCTGGCGACACAGCCATTGGCGTCGTCGTCGTCGATAACAAGCATGATGGGAAAGCCCCACAAGAGAAAATGCTCAACCGCTTGGAGACGCTGCTCAACAATGCTGGCTTAGTCTGGGAAACATTGCGCCAGCGCTACCAGCGTGACATTCTGCTCGAAACGACCTATGCGATCATGGTTGAAGCCGGACGCATCCCGTTGGCTGATACCTTGCAGCGTATCTGCGAGGCTGCCCGCGCCAATTCCGGAGCTGACTGGGCGATCATCTATCCCCTCAAACCCGGTGGGAGCCTGTATGAATATGATGTTGCCAATATCTGCTATGCAGGGCAATTACGCCAGCCAATCAAGGAAGTTGTCAAAGAAAAAACTCGCCAGAAGGGTGCTTCTGTGCGCATCCTGCAAACAGGGCTGGTAGTAGTACCCGATATCGATCTTGAGAAAGCTGCTTCCAGTCAAGACCGTTTGGCAAACCACAAATTCATCCAACGCGAAGGCGTTAAGGCTCTGCTGGGGGTGGCAATCCGCGATGAACGCACAGCGCAGCCATTGGGTGTACTATATCTGGATTACCGCGTCAAGCATTTGTTTTCAGATGCAGACATCCGCCTGGCGCAATCCTTTGCCACGCTAGCTGCCATTGCTATCACAAACGCCCGGCAGATCATCGATATACGCAGTGACGCAGAAAGCCTCCGTCAGCGCGAGCGAGAGATATCCTATCGCATGCTGGAGTCTGCTCTGGCTGGCGAAACAGAAGGCAACGTAATCCAAGCCTTGGTGTCGAATACCGCTGAAGCGCTTGCTTTGAGTGGCACTGATATCCATACCTCGCTGATCATGCAGCGCTGGCAGTCAGCCTCCCTGGATCACGAGCCGCGAGGCAAGTTAGAAAACTATTCGATTTCGCTAGCCGGACAGTTGGTAAAAGAACCCCTCAGGTTTCCAACCCGCAGGTCAGTGCGTAAAGCAATTCTGGAAAAAACATCTATATTGTCCTCAGATCAATTCCACGCTTATGTGCCGGTCAGCCTGGGCATGAGTGTCTTTGGAGTTTTCCACGCTTGCAGCACAGAGCAGCCCCTTCGCCAGGAGCAAATAGAACTGCTTGAGCGCTTCGCCCAGGTATCATCCCTTGTCCTTGACAACATCCAGCGACACGATCATCTGGTCAGCGTACTGGATGCCGCTAAGGTAGTTACCGAACCCACGGACCTGATACAAACCTTCACCGCTGTGATGCGCACATTGCGAAAGGTATCCCCCGAACTCTCCGCTTTCACCTTGTGGTACGTGGATGCAGAAAGTGAAAACGGTTCACTGAAAATGGGAGCATCGTTTGGGGTTCATCAGATCAAAGGGCAACGCCCCTGGAACGAGGGAGAGCGCACCCAGGAAGTGATCCAGCATGTAATGAACCGGGCTGAGCCAATCTGGGCAGATGATATCCATACCCACGAGGAGCTAAATGGGCGCTTTGTTCAGAGCCAGAAGATCATTTCGGTAGCAGCATTCCCGTTACGAGCAGATAAAGAAAAAACGGGAGCAATGTTCTTCAACTACCGCCGGCCACACCATTTCACCATTGAAGAACGCACGATCTTCCCTTTGCTGGCTGAGATTGTTGCCGCCAGCATCCGCGATGCCACCCGCCTGGAGACAGAACGCGCGCAGCGCGAACACCTGAATATTGTTCTTGAAACCACTGAAACGATTGCCACCATACTTGATTTAAAAACAATCCTGCAGCGCGTATTATCCAGGCTGGGTGAATTATTTGAAGGCGCTACGCTTTGCCTGATGAATTATGATGAGGACGCAAATTGCTTGGAGTTTGCCCCAGAGTCATTGGCCTTTTACCCCATTGACGAGCCCGATCATGTCAACCTGCTTCGTCTGCCGCTGTATGGGCCTTCAATTGCCTGCCGGGTTGCGCGCGAGACGCTTGAAAAGCGCACGATGGTGGTTGAAAATATCAACGATGTAACCAAGGATAAGGATTACCTGCGCATGCGTCAAAGCACGCGCTCAGAGCTTTGCGTGAGTCTGGTAAGCAGCGAAGAAAAACTCCTTGGCATCCTGGCGCTGGAACGTGCCCAATCACCTGGTTTCAACCAGGGTGATATCGACTTGGTGAAGATGATCGCACGCCAATTTAGTCTGGCAATCGAGCGTGCCCACCAAAGCGATGAGCTGAGTTTCAAATCTACCGTCGCTGCAGCATACGTCTGGGCAGCAGAGATCGCCCACGATATAAAAAGTGAAGTCGGCAAGATCAAGTCTTGCGCCTATCTGGCAAGTGAGATGGCCAACGAGCCTCACAAAGTGCGTGAATATACTGGACAGATCGTCCAAAGTGCAGATGTTCTTACGAATGTTGGTCCCTGGAAAAATCCCGAACCACAAATCCTTGCCTTGGACGAATCGATCCGCAAGCATGTGAGTGCCTTCGCCAACCAGCGCAATATTACACCCGTATTTGATCTTCACTGTCCCAAGATCTTAATCCAGGTCAACCCGCTTGAGTTCCAACGTGTCCTGCGCCAGTTGGTGCGCAACGCAGCCCATGCCATGCAAGAAACCGATGAGAAAATCTTGACCATTCGTTCTTGGCAAAGTGATCTCAAGCAAGTCGAAATCCAATTTGAAGATCGCGGCCCCGGCGTGGATAATGAAGTGCGCCCATCTATCTTCTTGCGCCCGGTAACCACCAAAGGAAAGTTTGGTGGTTATGGCTTGCTGATCACCCGTCAGATGGTGGAAGATATGGGTGGAAAGATTCGGCTACTGACCCACCACCCAGATAGTGGAGCTGTCTTTTCAATCAAGCTGCCGATTGCTTCCCAAACCCACCGGGATAGGCGCAGAAATGGGCATCCCGATCAAGGATGAACAACGAAAGAGGAAGATGAGCGCTGATCAGATCTGCCTTGCAGGAATACCGCGTGTCCTCTTCATTGACAACGATCCTGGAACGCGCCAGATCAACCAAGATCTCCTTGCCTACTGGTCATGCCAGCCCATCTTGGCCACCGGGGAAGGAAAAGCCCTACTCGAGGATGCCATCCAAAAAGCGCGCCAATATCGCTGCCAATTAGCACTGGTGGATATGCGACTGCGCGATCATACCGATGATGATGATTACAGCGGGTTGGAGCTAATCCCCCAATTGGTTCCCACACAGGTAATTGTTTTTAGTGCTTTTGCCAATAAGGCGACTGCTTTTCGTATGGCAATGGAAAAAGGAGCTCTTAGCCTGGTGGATAAGGCAGATGGTCCACTTGATTTGAAAATCGAATTGGAAAAAGCGCTCCAGAAGTTATGCGCACAACGTAGCAGCATCTTGATCGAGTCCAGGCAAGTAATTGAGCAGATAGCCGCCATCTTAGCTACCAATCACGCAACCTTCCTGAAAGATCAGGTGCTGGATACTCTCGTGCGTCTCTTTCCAAAAGCCTCTCACCTGCAATTGGAATTCCTTGACCAAGGGTTATCTCCCCCATCCCTGACCTCAGTTCCTCGTCCTCGTTCTGCTATCTTAAAAGTGGTTGAAGACGATCGCCAGCCTGTCATCGTAAAACTTGGGCGCGCTCACAAACTCCAAAAAGAAGTCAGCAATTACGAAGATCACATCCGAGGCTACCTAGTCGGTTTCTTTCATCCGCAATTACAGACCTCGGCAGTTCTTTGGGATGTTGGCGGGGCGATTTACTCCCACCTTGGCTCATCTGCCAATGTGCAGACTTTCTCCCAGTTTTATGCTTCGGCGAGCATTCCCGAGATCCAGCACTGCCTGGAGCAGTTCTTTAGCACAACCTGGTCCGCCCTCTATCGGAATACCTGTGAATGGCAGAAGACAACCGCCTTCAGGGCATATAGCGATGTATGGGGTAACAACTGGTATGATGAGCGCATCTGCTCATTTTCTGCACCGGAAATAAGAAACGCAATGGGAGTTGAGCAAGGGAAAATACTTGGCGCCAGAGACCCTATTGCCTGGCTCAAGGAACATGTGCTTGCCGAGACGGAAAACCCACAGGCTACCCTAGAAGATGTGAAATTTGCTGTTACCCACGGCGACCTGCACGGGGACAATTTGCTGATTGACGATAAACACAATGCCTGGGTAATCGATTACGAGCGCAGCGGGAAAGGCCCCATCCTGCAAGATTTTGTGGAGCTGGAGGCCGACATCCTGACCCGTCTCACTCATGGGGCAGATTTCCAGACCTTCTATCAGCTATGCATCCATGTCGCCCGCCCGCAGAGGTTAGATGCCTGCCTGGATGGCGATCAAATACATTCCCACCAACCGCCAAGCGGTAATTTCAACAAGGAATTGAAGATCATCGCGGTCCTGCGTGGGCTGGCGCGAGAAATGACTGGCATTGAGGATACCCGCCAGTATCTCCTGGGTTTGCTCTATAACACCCTCTTCCGTGCTACAATCATCGATAGCCAGCTAGATCTTGCCCAATATCATCGCGTGATGATGCTCGCCAGTATCATTTGCCATCGCCTTGATCACTGGGACAAACCCTGGCCTCCATCTAATTGGCCTCTGATAAAAACATCGCCATACCCCCCTGAGAGGTGATAAATATGCATGAAATCGGTCCACAACATTCTCTCGCGTACCGAAAGGAAGTGCTGACTCCCCTGTTCAAGCTAATCCAAAGCATGGAATCTTTTTCACTGATTGGCTCAGCAAGCATGGGTAAAACACGCCTGCTGGATTTTATGATGCGCCTCGATGTTCAAAAGCATTACTTTGGCGATGTGACTGAGCCTCCCTGGATCGTGCGCGTGGATTGCAATCGCGTTCACGAGGTCAGCGCTTGGGCTTTTTACGAGCTTCTTCTCATCAGCCTCTCGCAAGCTTGTGGTAAAAATCCCAAAGCCAGCCCCCTGCGTGGCAAGTTCATCGATCTGGAAACGCAGTTGATCGCCAATCCACAACCCCTTCTCGCTCAACGTTTCTTCGAGTTGGTAATGAACATGCTTTGCACAGAACAAGAATTGCAGGTCTGTCTCTTGCTGGATGATTTCGATCTTCTTTATAGCAAGCTGCCCGCATCTGTTCTGGCAAATCTACGCGGTGTTCGTGATGCCAATAAATATTGTATGTGCTACGCCCTGGTCTTGCGCAATCTACCAGAACAGCTGCGCCCTCCAGATGATTGCGAAGCCTTCTATGAGTTATTCTCACGCTCTCGGATAGGCCTGGCTCCTTACACCCCAGAAGATGCTGCTGTAATGCTTCAGCAGCTTGAGGCACGACGCAATCATCATATAACCCCTCCTGCGCGCGATTCCGTGATCGCCCTCAGTGGTGGGCATCCAGGATTGACCCAGGCAATCTATCAACTGATGGTCGAAAAAAACGCAAAAGACGAACTACCCGGTGATCTGCGGTGGATATCCAGCCAGAAGAATGTTCTCGAAGAATGCCGCAAGCTTTGGGAAGGTCTCACCGACATGGAACGCGCCGGGCTATTAAATCTCATATCAGGGAAACCCCTCTCCGAGTACACCCGCGACCTGCTCGAACTGAAACAATTAATTCGCCCCGACGGTAGTCAGGGGCATCTCTTTAGTCCTGTATTTGAACAGTACCTGCAAAAGCTTCGGTGAAAGCGAAAAAATCCTTAAGATGCTGGGCTGTAATATTTCTGGTAGGTTTGATTGTTGGAAGCGTAGGATTCTACATTTGGCTCTTCCACGATCTGCCATCTCTGGATAGCCTGCCCGAAAGCCTGAACATTCCCAGCATTCGCATCACTGACCGCTACGGGCGCACTCTTTACGAGATTTTACCCGAAGAAGGCGGACGGCACGCTCCCCTCCCGCTGGAACGAATACCCCTTGCCTTGCGCCAGGCTACAATCGCCACGGAAGATGCCAATTTTTACCACAACCCGGGGGTGGATTTCGCCGGTATTTTACGCGCTTTTTGGATTAACTTGCGCGGTGGCGAAACCCTAGCCGGAGGCAGCACGATCACCCAACAGGTGGCGCGCAACCTCCTCTTTAGCACGGAAGAACGGATGGAGCGCAGCCTGCGGCGTAAATTACGCGAGGCCTTCTTAGCCTGGCAACTTGCCCGGTCATTCTCCAAAGACGAGATCCTGGCGTTGTATCTCAATCAGATTAACTATGGAGGTATGGCTTATGGCGCAGAAGCCGCAGCGCAAACCTATTTCGGCAAACCGGCTACAGAGCTGGACCTGGCGGAATGCGCCTTGTTGGCAGGATTGCCCCAAGCCCCAGCATTATACAACCCCTTTACTGATCTCCAGGCCGCTAAAGAACGGCAATATACCGTGCTGCGTTTAATGGAAGAGCAGGGCTATATCACAGCAGAGCAGAGCGCCCTGGCCGAAAACGAGCCCTTGATCCTGGCTGCTACGCCTTATCCAATTGAAGCGCCTCACTTCTCCCTCATGGTCAGTGCTGAGTTAGACAGCCTGTTTGCCTCTGAAGAAATTCGCCAATCAGATGGACTGATTGTGCGCACCACCCTCGACCTGGACTGGCAAACTATTGCCGAGCGCGCTGTTAACCGCCAGATCGAAGCTCTTCAAGATAGTCCCGATGGTCTGGGTCACAATGTAAATAGCGCTGCCTTGATCGCTCTTGATCCCACCCAGGGTGACATCCTGGCGATGGTAGGTAGTCCAGATTACTTTACCCAGGAAAACGCTGGTGCAATCAATATGACAATGATCCCGCGCCAACCCGGCTCATCGATCAAACCGATCGTGTATGCTGCCGCGCTAGATGCCGACCAGCCCAATCCTTGGACTGCTGGCACAATGATCCTGGATGTGAGAACCTCTTTCCTTACTAACGATGGCAAAGCATATACTCCAGAGAATTACGATCGATTGGAACATGGTCCAGTGTTGGTACGCCAGGCACTAGCCTCATCTCTGAATATTCCAGCTGTCGCAACCTTAGATCATATTGGACTCGATGCCATGGTTAATATGGCTGGAAAACTGGGTATCAGTACGTTGCGTGCTCCGCAGGAGTACGATTTATCCCTCGCCCTGGGTGGCGGTGAAGTGCGCCTGGCAGAGTTGACTGCTGCTTATGCTGTTTTTGCCAATGGCGGTCACCGCATAACCCCACGGTCAATCCTTGAAATCACGGATCTGCAAGGCAAAGTAGTTTACACACCCCCTGAATCGCCCGCTGTTCAGGTGATCGATGCGCGGCTAGCATGGTTGATCACCGATATCTTAAGTGATGACGACGCACGCACGCTGGGTTTTGGCAGCAACAGCCTGCTCAATATCGGACGCCCAGCCGCAGTCAAAACCGGTACAACCACTAATTTCCACGATAACTGGACAATTGGTTACACATCCGATTTGGTTGTGGGAGTATGGGCTGGCAATACAGATTATGCTGCCATGCGGGATGTCACTGGCCTCACTGGTGCTGCTCCCATCTGGCACGAGTTCATGCGTGCCGTGCTCACAGGTAAACCTGCCCTGGATTTCTCCCAACCGCCCGGGTTAGTACAGATAGAAATCTGCACCCTATCCGGCCTATTACCCACACCCGATTGTCCCTATACCCGGCTAGAGTGGTTCATTGAGGGAACGCAACCTTCCAATATCGACAACCTTTATCAAACCGTTGAGATTGACCGAGCTACCGGAAGGGTGGTTAGCGCATCCACACCACCTGAGCATATCACCACAGTTTTAGCCCTTGATCTACCTCCCCAGGCGCATTCCTGGGCGCGTAGCCAGGGGCTGCTTCTCCTTTCGGATTTATCCGCCTTTGACCTCGAGAGCACACCAAGCTTACCATCTACTGCATCTTTCAGCCTTTCAGTCAGTGTACCACCCGCGTATAGCATCTTTCAGATCACATCAGCACTGCCATCTGATTCCCAACGCATCCCAATTGAAGCAATCGGTCCCGCCGATCTGCAAGAAGTCTCGTTATGGATAGATGATCTCCTGCTGGCAAGCTTCACCCAGCCGCCCTATCGCACCTGGTGGGCTTTGCAAGCAGGAGATCACCAAGTTTGGGCTTCCGCAATTACCACATCCGGAGAAACCCTGACCAGTACCGCGATCACATTTTCAGTGATCGTCCCCTAGCACGAAACCTCTCCCGTGTATGGTAGCCTAAGGCTTCACCTCAAAGATCATCCCATCCCCGCGTCCATACACTTCGGGGAAATAAAACTCCTCAGCAGTGGGTGGAATCACCTGGAAAGCGCCCAGAGTGCTTGCGCGCACCAGATAAGTATAAACATAGGCTCCCGCTGGCAGGTAGTTAGCTGAAAGCGTAAGTTTCTCATCCTGCATCTCCACATGGTCAAAGTACCACCATCCCCAACCCTGGTAGCCCAGTGCATCCCACTGCAACGCCGTTGGGTCCACGCTCTGCGGGCTGGTCAGCAACGATTGATCCACCGCTTCTAATCCTGCCGGTAGCGGATCATCGATCACCACATAGTGCAGATCATGTGGCGCAATCACGGTTAGCCGCGCCATAAGCAAGTCGCCCTGATTAGCCAGGGATACAGGTGTGTTCAAATCGTCTAGCGTGTAGTATGCGCGTGAGATGATAATACCCTGGTCTAGCGCCTGCACATCTTTCACTGGCAAATATACCTTGAGGTGCGCCGTATAATATAGGTTGCCTGTACCGTCACTGCGGGCAATTGCCAGGCGATTCGCCTCATCTGCCAATAAATCCGCGATGTCTATACGCAATTCCGTGGTTTCGCGCAGCGTTTCCGCATTTGCCTCGCCGCCACCCAGTTGTTCACCGTTCAGCGCCACTCCATACTCATAATCCGCTTGCAACTCGCCGCTGGCTACCATCCAGTTGGTCAGTGCCATCAGTGACCAGGCTGTCTCCTGCGTCGTCCACCAATGCCCATCCGTGCGGTTAACCATCAGCCAGCGCACTGCATTCGCATTAAGTGGATTCTCGGCGTCCAACTCGCTGACCACCGAGAGAACAATTGCCGTAGTGCGTGTATTCGTGTTCCAGTTCCAATAATCTCTCTCCTTCTCTTCCCAGTGGGTGCCAGTCGCCGAAGTGATCGCCGCCGTGTTCAGGTCAGAGAGAAGCGTCTCCACGCGAGGATCATCGGGATTGATTGCGTGCAGCGTCCACGCCAGGTATGCACGGGCATAGTAGTCTAATGATTGGCGGTATTCATACAATTGCACCGTGCGGCTGACGTTTGGCTCTTCCGCCTGCGCCAGCACATAAAGCAGGAAAGCCTGCCGGTTGCGCAGGTATGGTGCAGTGCTCTGCCCTACCGATTCCAGTTTACTGCGCAAGAAGGTGATTGCGCTATCCAAAACATCCTCACTGACTGTATACTCCGCCTGGCTCGCTTTCACTAGCCCCAGGATCACATAAGCCGTGGTTTGAGGATCGCTTTTTTGGTTGGTCCACCATCCCCAACCGCCATCAGGATTTTGCCAGTTATACAGGCGTTGTAGTGCAATATTCACCTGCTCCGTGAGCTTAGCTTCCAATTCATCATCACCCAGTCCTGCCGCCTGCAAAGCTTGCGTTGTGATCACATTCGGCAAGAAGCGCGAAATCGTCTGCTCTACGCACTCGTACGGATAGTGCTCCAAGTATTTCAGCCCGTCTGTCATCCCCGCAGCGAGGGAGGGCGAAACACGCACCACTAGCTCGCCAGTGCCTACCGTGTATGCCTCAGGAAGGTAGATGGCTTCGATGATCGTGTCGCCGTCCAGGATCTGCCCGCCAGTGCCCACCGTTTCTGGCACTTCATAGTGATATACCGGGATACCCTGATTTTCCAGCGAACCCAGTGTCGGACGCGAGGCATCGCTGTACTCGCCGCTCTGCGCGCTAAAGACCAGATCCACCCGCTCCGCATCCATCAGCACAGAAACCGACCACGTGATATAAGCCTGCTGTCCGGCAGGGATCTTCACTGTTTGCTCAGCTGCGCCGTCCAGCAGCACTCCTTCGCCATTAAGTGTCACATTCACGGTCAGATCAGTCTCAGTGTTGTTGTGCACTGCACTGCCAAGTATCACCTCATCACCAGCCACAAAAAAGCGGGGTGTCTGCGGGCGCACTAGCAGCGGCTTGGTGCTCACGATATCCACCGTCGTTTGACCCAGGCGGGTATCCAGGGTAAAAGCACGCCCCTCCATGCGCCAAGTTGTCAGGTTGTCCGGTAATGTAACGGTGACACTTGCTTCACCATCCTCATCGGTAACCAGCCTGGCCTCCCAGAAAGCAGTGTCTGGGAAGTCCTGGCGGATTTCGATTACACCATAGACGCTGTCGTCGCCTTTGCCACCTCCACTCCCAGGGGCCTCTCGCGCGAGCTCTTCGGCAACATCGGCATTAAAATACTCCGCGCTGTTGACGAGCGGCATGGAAGTCCACACGCTCAACGAGCGGTCGCCATAGAAGTAATCGAGGATAGGCCGCGAATTCGGGGCGCTCAATGAAAGCGTTGCCAGGTCGCTGAGTGATAGAGAAACCTCCGCGCTCACCGGCATTCCCTCCAGGTCAGTCGTGCGAATGGTGTATTCCACATCGTCGCCTGGTCCTGCCGTAAGCCGGTCAGGAATTATCTCAACGCGGAGTGCCTGGGCGCTGGTCTCCACCTTAAGCTGTGCTACACCTATGCGGAAATCAGGCTGCGGGCTGGTCTCATCTACTCCCTTAATGATCGTGACAAAGATATAGATATTCGGGGCCATATCCGCCGTGATCGGCAGGCGGTAAATCGTGCTGTTGCTGGTCAGCAGCACCACCTCGTGGCTGCGAATATGCCCGCGTTCTGTGGTCACCAGGGCATACGTATCGCCCTGGAAAGGTGATGCAATCAGGATCTCAGCCGTCTCGCCAGGGGTGTATGTTGTCTTATCCAAAACTAATTCGAACCCATGATCGTTACCTTGCCGCCACGGGATATAGAGATCGCTTGCCACCCATAAATAGGTTGAAGCGTATGCGCTGTTACCAGCCTCATCCAGAACAGTCACCCGTGCACGATAGACACCACCATTGGGCGGAATGAAGCTAACCGTTGCCTTTCCTCGTTCATCTGTTTTAACATCTTCGAATTCCGCAACCGGAATCTCCTCCACCGAAGAAGTCCAGATAATCCGCCCTTGGGGGTCTTGTTCTTGGACAGAATACCAGCGCCGTTCAACGATCACCACCAAGACTGTTTGCCCCTCGATAGGTTCACCATCCCAATCCAGCGCGACCACCTCAATCGTCTGTTCTTCTCCCGTCTCTCCCACATAACTCGTTGAACGAATCCCCGGGTAAACCGCGCTACGATGCACAATAATCTCAGAGCGACCTGTAACGCCCGCACCCGCCAGGTCAGTGATCGATGCCTCCAGAGTCAGACGGCGGCTCCCACCCGATTCACCAAGCTCTGCCGGCAGCGTGACCACCAACTGCCCATCTGCGTCCGTCTTCCCCGAACCCTGCGCGATCACTTCCGGTCCAGTCGGACCATAATATTGATAGTAAAAGTAACCGTAATCGCGCTCATTATCACTGAATGAGTATCCCGCAAACACATCCGGCGGCGTGAAGTAATAAGGCTCCGCCATGAGGCTCCAATTCGTGTCTGCTCCTGACACTGCCCCGCCCGAGTAATATTGCGCCTCAATTGTTCCCTCAAATTCAGTGCCTGGTAAAGTATCTGTCGGGTCTATAGCCACACTTATCTGAAATTCCGGACGCCGATACTCTGCAACACTGAATCCCACCGATCCGATGATCGAAGTATCGTCCAGGAAGCGAACAGAGATGGTGTACCATCCTAGCGCCGCCTCACCATCGAGCAAAAACTCTCCATTAAAGCTGCCGTAATCAGAGAGGGTTAACTTCTGTAAATAGACAATCTCCTCGAAAGATTCTATTGTCACCTCAACAGTCCTCTCACTCGGCAGGCTGTAAGAGAGGTCATCATCGATCCGCACGATGCCCTTAAAATACACCGGCTGCCCCGGTCGATAGATCGGTCGCTCCGTATAGACATAAGCGGTAGGTCGGTTAGGCTGAGTGTAGAAATCCGACCAAATCCCATAATCATACAAAGAAATATCGCTATCCCAATACGAAGAGGCAAAGCCCAGCTCACCACTGGCCAGGTCAGTCACTGCATAATAACTGCCACCATAGGTCGAGGATGCGATTAAATCATCCACATAAAGCACGCCATCCTGATCGGTAACACCGGATCCAACTACATCTCCCAAATTGTTGTATATATTGACCGTAATGCCTGGCAGAGGCTCCCCGGTTTCCAGGTCTGTAAGCCAAACCAATACCTCGTTGCGAGTTGTCTTGAGCGTAATATTAGCCGAAGCTACAAACAACAAGCGATAGTTATCATAAGGGTTGCCATAGTTCGCAACTTCCGGCGCATCCATGCCTAGGAAGTAGAATCCCAGCGCGAGCGGATCTCCAGCTTTGCCGGCAAGAGGCAGAGATTTAACGATCAACTCATTTGTGGTGCCTGTTTCTGTCTCTGCCATCTCCCATACCAGGTATTCGGCGGGTGGTCGGTACGAGTAAGGGCTAACCTGACTTGATTCCAGAGAGAGGAAAGTTTCTAACGGTAGACGATATAGACTCAAATCCACCTGACTGATATTCATATAACTGGCATAGAATTCTTGCGGACCATCTTCACGGTACAACGATACCCCATATGGCATTTGCAGATAAGCAAATGGCTCTCTGGGACCATTGGTAAACCGCACCAGTGTTTCACTGGTGATTTCAGTCCCATAAATATCCTTCATCCCCGGTAAAATGCGCACCGAGTATGCCACAGAGGGTTCCAAGCCATAGAAATACAGGCTCCAATTCCATTCGTCATAATACCAATAAGGCTCACCTTCCCCAATTGCCGGTTCAAAGATCACTTTGTCTTTCATGCTGTTTAGATCCATCGGGGAGCGGAAATCGATCATAAATTGGTCAGTAAAATAGCCCACCGTCTCTCGATCCGCGGGCATGGTCCGATCAATCCCCGGCGTACGGATAGTATAGAAATTCCAGGTTAAACCGCGCTTGAGGCCCCCACCTGTGGCAGCTTGTGCTTCCGGGTTTAATTTTAATTGGTAAGCAGTATCGTAGGCCAATTGCTGCGTAGGAGTAATGGTGACCATCAAGAAATGTTCGCTCCAACTGAAATCAAGTAAAACCGGCTCACCGGTGCTGCTAACCATGGTGAGATTTTCCTCCACACTGCCAGCATCCATCGCTTGATAGAAACTAATCGCAAAAGCATCATCGAGCAACACATCCATCGTATAATCTGCGGGATTGTAATTCCAATATTGACCCTCAATCCAATAGGAATTGATATCAGGTGATATTGTCGTAAAGGACCATTCATAGGTCTCCTGGAGCGATGATTGCTCAGCTGCATCCTTCAAACCAGCAGCAATCGAGACGGTATAGGTCGTATCTCCCACCAATCCAGTATCTGGGCGAAAAGTGTACACCGATGTATTCACCCACTCTCCCTTGCCTGTTACTGGCGGCGAGAAACGCAAGGGGTCGGGCAAATTTCCTTGCTCTTCTGCAATCACCAGGGGGGCAACTGGACGATTGAAGATCACAGTGATCACCGCCCCGCCCTCCACCTCAACTGCTCCATCAGCCGGGAAAACCTGTGTAATCTGTAACGCTCCTGCAGCAAAAAACTGCCATGAAACCGGCTCCGCCAAACCTACACCTTCGGCGCTCGCAGCTTCAGTAGAAATGGTCACCAGGTATGCTTGCCCTTCCCCCAGCGCTACAGATGGCGTGAATTGGAGTGTGCGCTCACTAGACCAATGTAATTCTCCCGAAACCTGATCACCCGCTGTATCCACCACCTGTAAGGCGGCTTTGGTTGCATCCTGGTCCATCGGCTGGTCAAAGGTGATCTCCAGCACGCCATCTACCCCTATTTCCTGGTTAGCAGACGGGCTTTGAGATATCACCTGTGGCGGCAAGGGCGCTCCACTATCAATGGCAGGCAACCCCGGCAGTGCGGTAGCAGTTGGCGGGATGCGGGTTGGCTCAGGAGAGGTAGTAGCTGCCTCGGCAGCTATCTGACCACAACTGGCGCCAAACAGAGCAAATGCCAGAAGCAAGATCAATTTGAACGCCGCCTGACGGTAATTCGCGCGTGATTCCAATGATTTTGGTTGCATATGGGACCTCCAGATCTGGTAGAGAAGCAAAACGCAGATATGGTTAAAACGCCGGCAATCAGCAGAGAGTTCCAGGCTGCTCAGGACAATAATACAACCTCAAATGTACATTTATCCGCCCCAGCCAGGATAGATGTTTTCAAACGCACCTGGACCGCTCTTTCGAGTGCTAACTCAAAATTCTTTTGTAGATTATACGCCGAACAGCGGCATAGCATGGGTGAGGCTACCCATCCCAACTTCACCAAGTCACATCCACATACAGTGTAGCATACTTCTATCATTTTCTCATCAATGTATTTGTATTCTGCTTCATGAAATTGATGTGCCAGTTCTACAAGAAAGCTCTTTAGGTCACTGCTACGTTGCCAGGCATCTCGGAATACCTGCGCAGTATAGGATTGCGCGCATGCCAGGCCGCAAGCCCTCAGCATCCTATCGCGAGAATGCTCATCCATTTGTTCAAGCCCTGTGACAAAGCCCGAAAACCAATAGCGCAGAAAATCTTCTTCTTCGCCATCCATGCTGGTCTTATTCCTCCGATCGATAAGCCATTGCGATCGTGCTGTTGGGCATGAAGTTCGACATCACATATTCAAGGGATTGCTCGCGATCCTTGCCGCCATCACTGTTGAGTAGCAATTGTTCGCAATAAGCGGCGATATCCTGGATAATCCGTTCGAAGCGATAATAAGCCAATCCTCGCCGGTCGATCAGGGTTTGTCCATAACCTCTGTAAAATAATGCTTCTTCTTCCTCTGCCGCGCATCCGACAAATCCCTGCCCGCCGCCAACGAACATCAAGTCGCGCTCTTTCGGCGCCAGGATAGGCTCATCCCAATCAACAATATACAGCCTACCACTGGAGGCAATCAGAATATTGCCGGCATGCACATCAGAATGACACAACACGAATTCTGAAGGTTGAGCCCGCAATGCTTGCGCGCGATCTTCAGCCCGTGCAATGAGATCGTATATCTCCTCACGCTTGTCCCTTAAGAAAAGAGTATATTTCTTGTCGAACACACCTGCGGATTCCACCCGGCAAATCTGTTTGATGCAAATGTTTAAGTGCAATCCCCAAATCGAACCACTGGCTCTCGGATAAGGTAACATCAAAGCCGCTACGACCATCGATATAAGGATACAGGATAAGTTTATAAATGCCCAACTCTGCCCAGAGTTGCCCATCTCGAGTGATCTGCGGGGCAATGATCTGGCTCATGCCTTGATCGCTGAGAAATTTGGGCAAGATTACCACTACCTCGCTGATTGGGCTTTGCCTTAACTTAACAAAATACTTCTCTCCATGACTCGCCTGGGCGCAGAAAACAGCTGTATGAATGTCTGCGCCTAAGGGGAGAAATATAATGTCACTTGCTTGCAGGCTGTAATCGTGTTGCAAACAGGCGAGAATGAGTTCTGTTTCGAGGTCGGGTGGTTCAAGCATAACTGGGCTTCCGTTCACAGCGGACTAAAACGGAGCCAGCACCCACCGGCCGTAAGCAATAAAAGCAGCAAATGCAGCGAGAATGATGCTTACGAACACATTTGGTTTTTCTCGACTTTTGATATGAAAAACCATTGAGAACAACAGCACGACTGCGAGGATAGTCGCAGTCACGGGTGTTATCCAGGTCAACGTACCGAAAACACCAGGCAAGATTAATCCAAGACTACCAATAAAAATGATAGCAGCGACCAAATAGAGCAAAGGACGTGAAAAGCTCCCTAGCCTCCCAATCGCCTCATGCATTGTGGGTTTCGATTGGTTAATACCATGGACAAATGCGGCCGTGATCAACTTGATCGCCAAAATGATTTGTATGATCCACAATATGGTGCTCATAAAAGAGTTTCTTCGACCTCCTGGGATTAGCCAATGCTAACGGCCGAGTTGCTCCAGTCAAGGCATATGCCGTGATCCCGCCTGCTTACTTAAAACTTTGAACAATCCATGGCATAAAAATCTCATAACCATTGCGCACCCATAGATCATAACTGACACCACTGCCAATCACTGTAGAATCCATGTGGGTCACACGCAAATAGATCACTCCCGTGCGATCGGCTACCCATGCCAAGTCGTTAGGCTCGCCGAATGTCGTAGCCACTGACTCAGCTAACAAAGTAGCCGTTTCTCCGTTATATGCGTAAATACCCAATGTGGGGGCTGTAACCGGACTCAATGGTTTCGTGCGGATCAGATAAAATTCGCCCTTGACCACATAGAAGGAAATCCAGTCTACATCTGCTGAGAAATCAGCTGCTAGCGGATTACAGAAGTTATGCCTCTGCGCCAGTTCCTTAACCACATAGACACTAGCAGTAGCGGGAGTATTATCATTCCCATTTGTGTCATATACATCCAGTGAACTACATAATACACCAGCACCTGGGACTGCTGCAGTTACTTCTGCTTCTGTTGGATATGATTCTATGTTCAGGGAATGATCGACCCCTTGCATACGGAAGCTGACTTTCTGCTCAGGTGAAGCCACAAACCAACCATCAAACACATAGCCAGGGATTGACTCGTCAAAATCCACCCAGGTGGCACCATTATTCAGGGAATATTGAACATTCACATACTTCAGCCCTGATAAATTATCATACCCACTCCAGGTGAGCTGTAGGGCATTGCTTGGCAATGGATTGGGAAACGGCTCAAGAATAGTGACCGGAGCGGTTTTATCCAGGACGAGGTTCCAGGCGCTTATACCCGCGATTCTGCCCGCTTTATCCATAACTTGTATATAGACCGCGTTGCCAAAACCTTCAGGCTCACCGGCAAGATCAAATGAATAACTCCAACCATCTTCGCCATCATAATCCGTGCCGCGCAGTTCCCAGGTAGGATCTTGCCAATTGGAATCATGCCAGTAAAATGCCACCTGGGCAATCCCATCCGGGTCATCTTGCACATTGAGGGTCACATCGAATGATGAATCGGGCAAGTAAGCTGCCGTAAGCGGATATACCAGCGCAGCTTGCGGCTTTCCCGTATCTTTGTATAGACGGATCGTATAATCCTGATCATCATCGCCAACCTGCGGGTGCTTCCATGCGCGTACCTGAATATAGTAGGTCCCGTTTTGGGGCAAAGTCAGCGAGAGCAACGGATCGCGCAATTGAGCAAAGATCTGATCATCGTTTTCAACCAGGATCGTCTTCCCATCGCCGGCTAACAGTATTGCATAAGCATCGAGCACAGAACCATTACTCTGAGCATCGATGTCAATTACCACACGGTCGCCCGCGCTACCGGTAAATTTGTAGTAATCATAATCACCGCCCGGGCAGATCTCCGCTGCTACAGTCGCACTCGTATTGTAGTTGAGAGCATAAGCCTGTTGGGGGGTTTCATCCTGGCGCAGGTCACTGCAGGTTGTAGCAGGCGTGTTGTTTATCACCACATTATCAATACCCCAGCCATCAAAAACATTCATCGAGGGGTCCAATGTAGCAAAGGCAAAACGTATTCGCACCGCGCTGCCAGCGTAAGCAGAAAGGTCTACAACTGGGGATTGCATCCAATCATTCTTATTCGCATCCGCCATTTCAGTATGATAAGGGTCATCCCCAAATTGCAGTAAGTTAATAAACGGATCCCCATTGACTGAAATTTGCAGCCAGCGCTGATCCCAATGCTTATCATGCGTCTCACTTTCATACTGATACCAGAAGCGCAGATAACGATTGCTCGCAGTAATATTGATTGGCACAGAGGTCAGAAAACCCCAATTCGCCTTTCCATCATCATAATCAGCGTCAGTACCCTGATACCACCAGGCATGGCTGCCATTGTACGAAGCGCCCGAGTCATTTTTCCACCGCCAGAGGCCCGATTCGCTCCAGTTCGTATCCGTCTCCATCGTATCCTGGAAAGGTGTGTTGACTGCTGCGGGAAGTGCCCCCATGGCCGTCATGCTAAAAGTCGCCGTGGTGCTGCATACAGTCCCGGCGCCATTCCGAGCACAAACCTTCCACGCATAGGAGCCTTGAAGAAGGTTCGAGAGCCACACACTCGGCGATTTTTGCCATTCCAGCTTCACCTCCGCCCCGCCATCTTTGCTATATTGCACCTGGTATTCCAATGCACCGCCTCCATCCACCCAGGCAAGCGGAACCAAATCACCCGCCGTGAATTGGGTAGACGCGGAGGTGATGAGATCAGGAACGAGTGGCGCAGCGTTGCTTCTAGCAACTCGCATTGAGGAAAGCACATCCACACCAACGATGTCGCCATGCAGATCACTATCGCTAGCTGAGAAGGTTTGGCTGTGACCTGTGTGATCTGTCTCTGAGTACAGCGTGACCAGCACATTGGCCCCCACCAGCAACGAGGCAGCGTCATTATCGCCAATCGCTCCGGCGTTGGCATAATCACCGATGTCATATAGAACACAATTACCGCTATAGTTGGCATCCTCAAACAACGAAACCTGGTCAGCAGATGGGATGCAGGAAACCGGTGGTGCCGGGCATGCATAATCCTTGATGAAGTGGGTCAGTCCTGCCAGGTTATTTACATTTTGATCCTGGTCAAACAAGCGCAACGCTACACTGACCGGGCCATCCGGGATCGGAAGAGCCGGATTACAAAGATCCCAGGTCATAACAAAGCTTTCTGCAAATGGCTCACCCACTGTATGCCACGAGCCATCGTAACTTGCAATTACCTCGCCATAATCCAACCCGCTGTTGTCATCCCACCCTCGACCACTCAATGTGATGCTCCCCGTCGTTACCGTGGCGCCCATTGTCACACCCGCTAGCTCCCCTTCCGGTGGGATGATATCCCCAGGCGGCCAGTTTTGCGAAACATAATTCCGTCGCCCTGTGATGCAAACATCTGACTCCCAGCAGTAAGGGAAGTCATCGAGTTGGGCATCATGCACGCGTGGGCGCCCACCATTGATATCCACATCACCAAAAACAATATCCACCGAACGTCCCCAGTAATAACCGGCATAGGTGTGCACGTGGAAGTGCAGATGGTGTCCTGTACTCTGTCCGGTATCATCCACAATCCCAATGAATTGCCCGCGCACTACCGGCACCCCTACCTCCTTCAGATCCTCTGGGATGCTATCTTGCGCCAGGTGGAGGTATAGCTGATAAGATGTTGGGGTTGTTGTCGTATCCTGGAGCACAATGTAATTGCCAACTCCAGAATCATCCCCATTCGGCACATTATCCTTCCACATCCACACCGTGCCAGACTTCGCTGCTTGGATGTTCCACATCTTGCCTGAGATATAGAAATCAAAAGCGTAGTGAGCGTTCCCAGAAGGAGTGTACTTATCATGCAGTACAGATTGCGAGAGATAGACCGTTTGTCCGGCGCGCCAGGGCAACAGGTAACCCGTTAAGGGGGCTGCCGTAGTGGTTTGTTGTTCATAAGTTTCGTACAAACCCATCCACGTCTCCCTGAGTTCATCATCCACCAGATCTGCAGGTGCATCTTGTAACAACTCGGGCCACTCACGATAAGAAGGCAGAGAGGCTTGCCATGCTTTTCCATCATAATGAGAGATAGCCAATCCTGGCTCGATGGGCAGCACAGCGCCAGTTTCGGCGTCATATAAAACGATCCAGGAGATAGCCCACTGCCCGTCCTCAGAAATAGTAGTGCCCTCAACTTCGGAATTGTTCACCAGAAACCCCAGGTTGAATTCACGCTCGCGGTTGACTTCCAGCATAACCGCCATTTCTGCCGCATTGATCATCTCCTCCTGGGCAACCATATCTGGAGGGGGCTCTGCTGCCAAAGCCATCTCGCGTGCATGTGCGAAAAGCACCACGATTATCACGCACAAAAGCAGAACAGCAATTAAAATCCAGAGTCGTTTCATGGGCCTCCTCCTTGAACAAATCAGGACAGATATCAAAGAGAGTTGCATTAATCATACCCGAATTTGTCCATTTAGGGGAGAAAATCCTATCAACAAACCCGTATACGGGATTCCTCCACCTTCCACTGAGCCCCGGCAAACCTCTCGATGAAGTAACGGTCATGCACCACCACCAGGGTTGCCCCCTCAAACCGATCCAGCGCCTGCTCAAACCGAGCCCTCGAGGGAATATCCAGATGGTTGATTGGCTCATCAAGCAGCAAGAAATTGCTCCCCTGGGCTACTAACAAAGCAAGGGAAAGCCGCGCCCGTTCCCCATATGATAATAAGTGCACTGGAAGCAAAGCATCATCTCCGCTGAATAAAAAGAAGTGTAAAAATGCTCGCGTATCTGTCTCATTCAAAGGGGCAGCGTTTTGGATCGTTTCCAAAGCGCTGATCGCAGGATTAAGGATCTCTTGTTCCTGAGACATGTACCCCAGGCGCACATTATCGCTCAGTCGTAAACTGCCCGCAAGTGGGGGGATATGCCCCGCTATTGTGCGCAATAGGGTAGTTTTTCCACAGCCATTAGGACCAGTGAGGACAACCCGTTGCCCAGCACGCATTTGAAGGGTGAGCCCAGTCAACAACGCTGGTTGACCAGGATAACCAACAGCCAGATCATCCATAGACAGCACTTCGCGGCCAATATGCTCAGGCTCAGCAAATGCAAGTTTCATCTGCCAGGATTGGCGAGGTTTGTCCACTCGCTCATCCGAATCTACGTAGCGTTCGAGTTTTTTCTCACGTGCCAGTGCTTTTTTCGCCACCTTCTTAGCAATCCGGCGCATACCCGGTTGGCGCGAGGTTGTTGTCTGTTCCACCCGGAATGCCTGTTGCTTCGTGCGTGCAATATCTTGCCTCATCCGGCGGATCTCGTACACCTGGTCACGATATACTGTCATCTGCCGCTCATTCGCCGCCAGGAATTGCTCCAGGTAAGCCGTGTAATTTCCCTCATACGTGCGCATCGTCAGTGAATCGGGGTCCAAGTCCAGGATTCGATCCACTGTGTGGTCCAGGAATGTACGGTCATGTGAGACGATCAGTGCTGCTCCTTGATAATGATCTAGCCATTCTTCAAGCCATTCCAGCATACCAATATCAAGGTGATTGGTCGGCTCATCCAGCAATAGCAGGTTGGGGTTTCCTAATAATGTCAGCGCCAGAGCCAAGCGCGTCTTCTGCCCGCCCGAGAGTGTATGTACTAATTGATCGGAGGGCAATTGAGCCAAACCTAAGGCCGCAAGGACCTGCTCCGCGCGTTGACTAGAAGTATCTCCGCTAAGGCGCTGCAAGGCAGCATCGTATGCCTGATGGAGATGTAAATCATGGGGGTTTTCTGCAAGCGCAGAAGCAAGAACAGCCACCTCCGCCTGGATTTCATCCAGGTTACCCTGGATTTTCGCCAGAAGCTCGGCAGTGGTCTGTTCAGGGTCCGGTACATAGCCTTGGGGCAGGTAACCAATCCGCAACCCGGGGCGAGTGGGCAGAACTCGCCCCTCATCGGGTTTCTCCACACCCGCCAAAACTCGCAGAAGCGTTGTCTTCCCGCAGCCGTTTGGTCCAATCAAGCCAATCCGATCACTTGAGTGGATTGTAAACGAAACACCCTTAAATAGGATATTGAGATTATAGGATTTGGCAATATGATGAATAGTCAACATAAACTACACCTTCGAAATATATAAAAACCGGGGGCAAACGCCCCCGGCTGAGGTTATTATCAGCAGGCCGTTACCCTGTAAAAGCGCTACGAATTACAAGTTGTTGATCATCCCAATTCCTCCAGATTTCATCCACTGATTATAGCATAAAGCTTAGTCCGCTATTGACAGGCCCGGTCGAGAGCATTAGACTCCCTGACGTGCACACCGAAAACAAAACCGCTATCCTCATCCGCCTTGCGACCATGCAAGACAATGTATTGCTAGCAGAGTTAGGGGCGCGTACATTTGTAGATTCTTTTGGTGCGCAAAACACGCCCGAAAATATGGCCGCCTATTTGACAGAATCTTTCAGCCCGCAACAACAAGCCGCAGAACTGGCAAACCCAGCTACCGTTTTCTTGATCGCCCAGGTTGCCAATACGGTCGTGGGCTATGCAAAATTACACAAAGGGCCAGCGCCCGATTGCATCAGCGGAGAAAATCCGATTGAGATCGCGCGCTTCTACGCTTGTCAGGATTGGATCGGACATGGGGTAGGTGCTGCGTTGATGCAGTCATGCTTGGCGCACGCCCAGCAGCAGAGTTGTGATGTGGCTTGGCTGGATGTATGGGAACAAAATCCACGCGCCATCGCCTTCTATCGTAAATGGAGATTTCGGGAGGTCGGAACGCAAGTATTCAAGCTTGGTAATGATTTGCAAAACGATCTGTTAATGCAAAGACCAGTAGCCCTTTAGCACCTAAGAATTTCCTATCGTATGTAACAGTGCCAGGTTAGTGGGACGTACCTGGTCAACTGGAAAACCGCAGATGAGTACCACCTGCTGGCCTGGCTGAAACATTCCTTTTGCCATCATCCTTGCCTCAACTTCCCCCACCATGGCTTCGATCGTTGCCACATGTGGTAATTGGTAAGGTTGCACCCCCCAATACATCGCCAGACGGTGATAACCTGCCTCCTCGGGGGTAAATGCCAGGATTGGCACGCTGGGGCGTGTCTTAGACATCAACAGTGCAGTGCGCCCGCTTTTTGTGAACACTGCAATAGCTGCCACATTGCGATCATGTGCCAATTCCCGCGCAGCCAGCGTCATATAATACGTGTCGTCAAATTTCTCATCTGCCGAAACCGGTCCGTGCCAGTGCCCCCATTCTGCCAGGTGTGCTTCTGCCTGGCAGATGATTGCCCCCATCATCTCGACTGACTGAACCGGATAAGCCCCCACCGCTGTCTCACCCGAAAGCATCACCGCATCAGTGCCATCAAGGATTGCGTTTGCCACATCTGATGCCTCTGCGCGGGTTGGGCGCGGATTATGGATCATTGAATCAAGCATCTGAGTAGCAGTGATGACCAGCTTGCCATGCCGGTTGGCACATTCAATAATCCGCTTTTGTGCAATCGGAACCTCCTGAGGCGACATCTCCACCCCCAAATCCCCACGCGCCACCATAACCCCACTTGCATCACGCACAATCTCCTCCAGATTGTCCAGCGCTTCGGGCCGCTCCAATTTGGCAATGACTGGCGTATCTGCAAGTTCTGGCGCTAAGCGCGCAATCCGCTGTCGTATATAGTAGATATCGCGCGCCGAGCGCACAAAAGACAGCGCAACCGCATCAATCCCTTCCCGAAGCCCAAAAGCCAGATCCTTTTCGTCCTTCTCTGTCATCGAGGGGATGTCCAATCGAGCACCAGGCAGGTTGATTCCTTTGTGTGCTTTCAAAATCCCCCCCGTCACCACCGTTGTGCGCACGCGCAAACGGTCAGAGGAAATCACCCGTAACTCCAAGTTGCCATCATCCAGCAATATCCGCCCGCCTGGCACAACTGCCCGAGCCAAATCGGGAAAATCAACTGGAATCTCATCCGAGCCTGGCTCCACCGGCAAAGTTGTCAATGAGACGGTCTCTCCAGGTATCAATTCAACCCCCTCAGTGGGCAGGTTAGCGGTGCGAATCTTAGGACCCTGTAAATCCTGCAATACACAGACAGGGCGCCCAGCCTGCTGCGCTACCCTTCGGAGGCGGCTGACAACTGCAGCATGTTCCTCGTGCTTCCCATGCGAGAAATTAAGCCTGGCAACATCCATGCCCGCCTCAGTCAAATGGTGAATGGTCGCTTCATCCTGGCTGGCCGGTCCAATCGTAGCAACGATTTTTGTTCTGCGCTCCATCGCATTTCCTCCAAGAAGAATTATACGTGAAAACCCCAAAAGTTGAACGCAGATTTTGCCGAGCAGCGAACGTCCGCCGACTTGCGCGGGATTATGAATGTCTGCCGGAGACTTTAAGTGCCCCACGGGGATGCCGTAAGCTAACGTATCTTAGGCGCGAAAGGGTTAGTTTGCAGGAAGAATAGAACAGGGAGGGTCTTGAATGGAGTACAATAAATTGGCGATCTGGATAATCATCTGTGACGGTGCAGATAGCGGGTTTGATGCATGGAGGTCGTTCAATCAATCGCAGAGCCTTTGGTTATCGCGACTTTGATCATTTAATGAAGAAGAGGAACAATCAATTTTGCGGGCAATTGTGATCGGAGCAGGTATCGGTGGATTGACCACGGCCGCAGTGCTAGCACGCGCCGGTCTAGATGTGACCGTGCTGGAGGCGCAGGTTTACCCGGGAGGCTGCGCCAGCACGTTCTTTCACCAGGGCTACCACTTTGACGCGGGCGCTACACTGTCGGCCGGATTTTACCCTGGCGGCCCGATGGAGCGCGTAGCACAAGCTGCCGGGATTGACGCTTGGCCCACCCAACCCGCCAAGACTGCCATGCTCGTTCACTTGCCCAATCAGATGTGCATCCCCAGGCGCGCTGAAGATATCCGTTGGAACGATATTGACCGCGCGTTCGGTCAGGCTGGGTTGAATTTCTTTCGCTGGCAAGAGAGCACCGCGGACGCCCTATGGGCGTTGGCGCTGCGCCTGCCACCCTGGCCGCCACAGTCTCTGGCTGACTTGAGTGAGGCCGCCTCGATAAGCGCTCCCTGGATGCGCCAGCGCCTAAGCCCGGGGCTGATGATTGACGCCTTCCAACCCGTCGCAGCCCATTTGCGGCGGGCACCCGAGCAACTTCGGTTGTTTATTGACGCGCAACTGCTCATCTCGGCACAGGTTACCAGCGACCATGCGAACGCGCTTTACGGCGCGGCCGCACTCGATCTGCCGCGGCGCGGGGTGGCCCACCTCAGCGGCGGGATGGGCGCTATCGCCGAAACATTGGTTGGCGCGGTTCGCCGTCATGGCGGGCAAGTGCTCTATCGTCATGAAGTTTCCCGCATTAAAACATCAGGAAGCCTTTCTTACCTTGTGGAAACAAAACGGGGCGGCTCTTTTCCTGCCGACCTGGTGATAGCTAACCTAACCCCGTGGAACACTGCCGGTTTATTTGATATAGACGTTCCTAAAACAATACACCTCATAGCATCTCGCCCGGTGAACGGCTGGGGGGCGTTTATGGTTTATATTGGATTAGACGATGCGGTCATCTCTCAGGACACTCCCTTGCATCACCAGATCATCCTTCGCCGACCATTAGGCGAGGGCAACAGCATTTTTGCCTCGCTCAGCCCGGCCTGGGATACCAGCCGCGCCCCCTCCGGCCAGCGCGCCCTGACCTTAAGCACCCACACCAACCTGAACAAATGGTGGCAGCTTTACCAGGCAGATATCGCCGCATATGAATCGCGCAAGGCTGAAATGGGCGAAAAAATGCTGGCTGCCACCGAAACAGCCATCCCGGGATTACGCGCAGCTGCGCGGCTGGTGATGACTGCCACACCAGTCACCTTCCAACGCTTTACTCGCCGCAAATGGGGCTGGGTGGGTGGATTTCCCCAAACCGGCCTGCTACGCACACTTGGTCCTCGCATGGGTCGCAACCTGTGGTTGGTAGGCGATTCAATTTTCCCAGGGCAATCAACCGCTGCGGTAGCCCTGGGCGGTCTGCGCGTAGCGCAGACGGTGCTACGCGAGAAAGGTATCCTGATTTAAGACATATGATTTACGAGGCCGCAAACATTTACCCTTACTCATTGCGTTAATTTATCATTGATGACAATGTTTTGGCATGGAACAGGTATCGGGGAAATAACAACTCCTGCCTTATTTCACAAATAAGACAGGAGTTCGACCAGTGCCCCCACGGGGGTACCGTACGTTAACGTGTCTTAGGCGCAAAAGGGTGGCATCCAACTGAATCAGCTTTTGTGCTGCCGGCATCACACAGCCCCATGATCCCACGGTTCCAGGGTGCATTTTGCCAGTAGTTCAGGTACATTGATTAGAAAGGTATTGGCCATCAGGTTACAACCAACACCAGCCCGCTTCGTATAAAATAA